>NZ_SJDL01000002.1 GCF_004327985.1 Marinobacter halodurans | reverse complement strand
CTAGTGTCCCGTCTGGTTAATTCGTTGACCTACTGCGTACCGCTGACGTCTCTGGTCAAGGCGCCAGCCCGCCGGTGTGGTGGTTCCACATCAAGGGTTGGCAACGCAGGTCCAGAGGCGTCAGCGGTGCGCCCTTCGGGAGCGCCTGAACGCTTTGATAGCGGTGTTGCGGCAGCTCGATTTGGAACCACCAAACCTTCGCTACCGCGCCTTGTTCTCAAAGCGTTCAGGCGCTCAGTAGATCAGCGAATTAACCAGACGGGACACTAGAGGTCGACGCACGGCTCCTTGAAGAGCCGCGGGCAAGCCGTGCCGTCCTGACGGAACAGGTGGCACATCTCCGGCTTGATGCCGATTGCAACCGCATCGCCTTCCTGGACCGGGTTGGTGCCCTCGGTACGCATGGTGATGATGCCGTCGATACCTTCGATATCCAGGTGAACCAGCGTCTGGTAGCCCAGGCGCTCGACGACATTGACCGTGCCCTGGATCGCCACGGCGCCCTGGTCCCGGCTCGAGAAATGCTCCGGGCGAATGCCCAGGGTAACGGCTTCGCCTTCGGAAAGCGCACTGCCGTTGATGGGCAGTGTCATCTGCATGGCACCGGGCAGGTTGACGGTGACCTCCTGGCTGTTGGCGGCCACCACGTCGCAGTCGATAAAGTTCATTTTCGGCGAGCCGATGAACCCCGCCACGAAACGGGTCGCCGGGTAGTGATAGAGCTCCAGCGGTTTGCCCACCTGGGCGATGGCGCCGTTGTCCAGGGCGACGATCTTGTCAGCCATGGTCATGGCTTCCACCTGGTCGTGGGTCACGTAAATCATGGTGGCACCCAGGCGCTTGTGCAGGCCGGATATCTCGATCCGCATCTGGACTCGCAGGGACGCATCCAGATTCGAAAGGGGTTCGTCGAACAGGAACACCGCTGGCTCACGGACGATGGTCCGGCCGATCGCCACCCGTTGACGCTGCCCGCCGGACAGGTCCTTGGGCTTGCGTTGAAGCAGGTTGTCGAGCTGGAGCAGGCGTGCCGCGTCGTTCACCCGACGGTCGATCTCGCCTTTCTTGACGCTGGCCAGCTTCAGGCCGAAGGCCATGTTCTCGGCCACGTCCATGTGCGGGTAGAGCGCGTAGGACTGGAACACCATGCCCACTTCCCGGTCCTTGGGCGGCTTGTCGTTGACGCGCTCCTGACCGATGTAGAGGTCGCCTTCGGAGATGTCCTCCAGGCCGGCAATCATCCGCAGCAGGGTGGATTTGCCGCAGCCGGAAGGCCCCACGAAGACCACAAACTCGCCGTCCTGGATGTCCAGGTTGACGTTGCGTGTGACTTCGGCGTCGCCGAAGCGCTTGTAGACGTTTCTGAGAGTGACGCTTGCCATAGTCTTCAGTCTTCTTGTCAGTGTATGGCGGTCCGGCCCGCAGGCCGGAGCCTGTTTAAACCCTGGCGATTCCCGCCCCGTGCGGGGGCAGGGTGACCGCGCTGCCGCGCCAGTCCGCTGACAGCGACGCCGGTGTATCCGGTATGGCGGTGGCCGGCTGCGGTAACGGCAGAGACACGGTCTGGTCGCTGAAGTTCAGCGCGACCAGCAGCCGGTGGCCATCCGTCTCGCGGCTGAACAGCAGGGTGTCCTCCGGGCTCTCCAGGAAGCGGATATCACCGGACAGCAGGGCCGGTTGCTGCCGGCGCCAGCCGAGAAACTCGCGGTAGGCCTGCAGCACCGAACCCCGCTGACGGTCCTGCTCGGACACGGCCGCGCTCAAATGCTCCTCATACACCGGCAGCCACGGCTTGGCCACGCTGAACCCCGCGTTGTGGGCTGTGGCGTCCCATACCATGGGCGTCCGGCAGCCGTCGCGACCCTTGTATTCCGGCCAGAAGCTGATGCCGTAGGGATCCACGAGGTCTTCGAAGGCCAGCTCGGCTTCGGTCAGGCCCAGTTCTTCGCCCTG
Source organism: Marinobacter halodurans (assembly GCF_004327985.1). Lineage (GTDB taxonomy): Bacteria > Pseudomonadota > Gammaproteobacteria > Pseudomonadales > Oleiphilaceae > Marinobacter_A > Marinobacter_A halodurans. Next base: position 212,302 of record NZ_SJDL01000002.1, on the reverse strand, counting down.
GTAGATGCAGGCGCTGCCGCGCAGGCTCAACAGCATGATCATGAAAAGCTTGATCTGCTCCGGGCCGTTGGCCTGCCAGCGGCTGGCGACCCGGGCCACATCGTGGTTGCCGATGGCCCAGCAGGGCCAGCCGTCTTCCAGTTTGGACTCGATGCTTTCCACCGTATGCCTGATGAAACCGGCACCGCGCTGTTCCGTCAGCAGGTCGAACGAGTAGGCCATGTGCAGCTTGTCGCCGTTGCTGGTGTAATCGGCCATGGTCTGCAGGGAGTTGTCGTCGCCGATCTCGCCCACGGTGGTCGTGCCCGGATAGTCATCCAGCAGGGCCCGCAGGCGCTTGAGGAACGCCAGGTTCTCCGGCCGGGTCTTGTCGTACTTGTGGTACTGGTAGGCGTAGGGGTTTTCCTTGCGCACGCCGATCGACGCTTCCTGGACCGCCTCGCTGGGCGGGTTGTTGCGCAGCTCCGGGTCGTGGAAGCAGAAGTTGATGGCGTCCAGGCGAAAGCCATCGACACCCCGGTCCAGCCAGAACCGCACCTCGTCGAGGATCTGGTCCTGCAGCTGCGGATTGTGGAAGTTCAGGTCCGGCTGGCTGGTCAGGAAGTTGTGCAGGTAATACTGCCGGCGACGGCTGTCCCAGGCCCAGGCGGAGCCACCGAAGACGGACAGCCAGTTGTTGGGCGGCGTGCCATCGGCCTGTGCCTCGGCCCAGACGTACCAGTCGGCCCTGGGGTTGTCCCGGCTGGCCCGGCTTTCCTTGAACCACTCGTGTTCTTCCGAGGTGTGGCTGAGTACCTGGTCGATCATGATCCTGAGGTCGCGCTTGTGCGCCTCGGCGATCAGGACGTCAAAATCCTCAAGGGTGCCGAAGATCGGATCCACACCCCGGTAATCGGAGACGTCGTAACCGAAATCCTTCATGGGTGAGGTAAAGAAGGGCGACAGCCAGATGGCATCGACATTGAGGCTGGCAATGTAATCCAGCTTGGCGGTCACGCCCGGCAAATCGCCGATACCGTCACCGTTGGAGTCGAAGAAGCTGCGGGGATAAACCTGGTAGATGACAGCACCGCGCCACCAGTCGGGATTCTTTTGCATCATGCCTCACTCAGAACAAAGTCGGTTTTGGCGTCCGTGAACGTCGTGGTGGCGTGGATCGCACAGCCGACCGGTCCCGCGGCGCCCTTGTTTTTGTGATGACACTATGGTGCTTGTGTGGAACCGGACGGGCATCCTCCTGACACGCTTTTTGCTGGCGTAGATGGGGGGAGGAGGGGGCGTAGGAGCACCCGGTGGTTGCTTGGCCCCCGATGATCCCTACTCCCCCTGGATCTTGCTCAACAGGTCCCGGGCCAGTTCGATGGCCTCGGAACGGTGCGCGATGTTCTGTTTCTGGTACAGGCTGCGGATGTGCGTCTTGACGGTCGTCGCCGCCACCTTGAGGTGCTCGGCGATCTGGTCGTTGGACAGGCCGGCGTGGATCAGGCTGAGGATCTGCCACTCGCGCCGGGTCAGTGGCGAGGTGCGGATCAGTTCCGGCACATCCGGGCGGTCGATGATGTCCTGGATGATGGCCTCGTCCAGCGAGATACGGATGGCGCGGCTGAAGTCCCGTTGCTGCTGGGACAGCTGGATCAGGCGCTCGGCCCGCTGCAGTTCCATGCCATCGATCATGTGGTCGTTGATCAGCGCCTTGAGGATGACGATCAGGACCTTGCCCAGTCGCAGGAAGCTGCCCACCGCGCCGGTGGTGCTGGCCAGTTGCAGCGCCCCGCGCATGTGGAACAGCGCCTGCTCGCGATCCTCCAGTTGCCAGTGCATATGGGCCAGCGCGATGTGGTTGCGGTTCTGGTCCATCTGCAGCCCGATGCGTTCGGCCACGGCTTGCAGGCCTTCCAGGATCGGCTTGGCCTTTTCCGGCTGTTCCAGGCTCAGGTAGGCACGGGCCCAGTTGCGGGCATTGCACTGGAGAAAGTGGTTGCTGGCGTCTTCGATGGTGTATTCCGGCGCTGCCGTCAGCCAGCGCTGGATGGCCTCCCGGTCCCGCACCGCGTCCCAGAACGACAGCATGGTGGCGTGGGAATTGGCAACCCAGTCGATGTGGTACTCGCCGGAGGCCAGCATTTTCTGGATCTTCTGTATGTAGTCGGCGCACAGCGTCTGGCGCCCCCGGGCCTGGGCCACCTTGGCCAGCGAGGTGTAGCTTTGCAGGTACCAGCGTTCACCCTGGGCTTCCAGAATCTCGATGCCCTGCAGGGAGCAGCGCTCGGCGTTTTCCAGGTGGTGCCATTCCCACATCACCTGGCTACGGATGCGGTACAGGAATTCCAGGATCGGCAGGTGGTCGAGGTGGTATTCGTCGGCGTACTGGAAAGCCCGTTCCTGCACGTTATAGGCCTTCTGCAGCAGCCCCATGGCGACATTGATTTCCGACTGCTGGCACAGCGCCCAGAGCACGTTCTGGTGAGCGCCATGAGCCCGGGCCAGGGTTTCAGTGTCCTGCATGCGGGCGAGGGCTTCCTTGAGGTGGCCTTCGACAAACAGGGCTTCGCCCATCACCGATGCGGCCGCCACCTTGGAGGTGGGCAGTATGCGGGCCTCCTGCTCCATGGCGTCCGTGGCCTGCCCCAGGGCCGTATGGGAATCCCCGAAGTTCATGGCCACCTGGGCGCGTACGGCGCTGAACTCGCAGCGAACGGATCGCAAGTCGTCGTCGCTGAGATGCTCCTTGAGCTTGGTCTCGGCGGCGGCCAGCCATTGTTCCGCCTCGTCGAACTTGTACTGGCTCTGGGCGACCCAGGCGCGCAGCAGGGTCAGCAAAGGCTCGTCGGCGATACGGGCCGGATCCAGGGCATCCAGGCACTGTTGTAGCAGGGCAAACTGACCTTCGGTGAAGAACGCGCGGCCGTGGTCCAGCAGGATCCGGGTGATCCGCTGTGGGTCTCGCGCCCTGACCGCGTGGCGGGCCGCCTCCTCGGGGCGGTCCAGTTCGCGCCAGGCATCGCTGGCTTTCTGGTGCAGGGCCTTGACGTCCTCCTGCGCAGAGCAGGCGACAAGATGGCGCAGATAGGCGCTGAACAGGGGGTGATAGCGGAACCACAGCCCGCTGCTGTCCAGCGGCATCACGAAGAAGCCCTTACTGATCAGTTGGTTGAGCAGGGCCTGACCGTCCCGGTGCCCGGCCACGCGCATGGCGAGGAAGGCATTGAACCGGTCCAGCAGCGATGTCCGCAGCAGGAAACCGAGGGCCTCGTCGTCCAGTTGGCGACCTAGCAATTCGTCGAAGTAGTCGAAAATGTACTGGTTGCCGTCCTCGAATTGCTCCACCATTTCGTTGAAAGCGACACTGGTTGCGGCACTGGTGGCCACGAGTTGCAGGGCCGATACCCAGCCCTCGACGCGCCGTACGGCCCGTTCGATGCTTTCCCTCGAGACCTCGTAGGGCAGGCGCTGTTCGAAATAGTCCTGGGCTTCGTCGGCATCGAAGCCGAGTTCGCGGGCGCTGATCTCCAGCATATGCCCCTGCATGCGCAACTGTGCAACGCCGATGGGCGGCACCGTGCGCGTCAGGAGGATGAGCGTCAGGTAGGCCGGCTGGTGGCGCAGCAGGAAGCGGATACCCTCGTGGATCTCCGGGTCCGTGATCAGGTGGTAGTCGTCCAGGACGACGTAGAGCGGTTCGGCCTCGACCGGCATTTCGGCCAGCAGGTGGGTCAGGAATTCCTGCAGGTTATCAAAGCCGGATGCCGTCAGCCGTCGTAACGTATCCGGGCAGGTGCCTGGCCGATGGCTTTCCAGGGTGTGTGCGAGGTAGGCCGCGAACTGTCCGGGCTGGTTGTCGGGCGCGTCCAGGCGGTACCAGGCCACGTTGGCCTCAAGCGCCTGTAGCCGCTCGGCAACCGTGGTGGTCTTGCCGTAGCCGGCGGGTGCCTGGACCAGCATGAGACCGACATTATTGGTTTCATGCAGCGTGTCATTGAATTTTTCCCGGGCAATCAGTGCCGCGGGCGCCTGTGGTGGTAAGGTTTTCGCGCTGATAAAGGTGCGCTCACCTGGCCCGATTGTTGTTGTCATTACCATCGCCGGTCATGCTCATTTGTTGTAAATAATAGCAAAAAAACTCTATTATAGAGCGCCAATAAGTTACCTTGATTTATTTATTACTACAAAAGTCGTATGACTTCACAGGGCTGCTTCTGGTAGCCGATCGTCTGCTCTTTCATCCCCGACCCGTCCCGGCCGCATGCCATTATGGACAGGTCTGTCCCGCAAGAGCCAGTGGCGATCCTGAACCGGTCGAGCCCAGCTTCCGCACGAGGAGATATTGAATGTTGCATGATGAAGATCCGACGGAAACCGGGGAGTGGATGGATGCCCTTGACTCCGTTCTGAGTGAGGAAGGGCTTGAACGGGCAGCATTTCTGCTCGAGCGGCTGGGCGAACGCGCCAGCAGGGACGGGGCGGCGTTGCCCTACAGCGTCAATACACCGTATCGCAACACCATTCCTGCCAGCCGGGAAGCGCGCATGCCGGGCGATTTGTTCATGGAGCGCCGCATTCGCTCGTTGATCCGCTGGAACGCGCTGGCGATGGTCATCCGGGCCAACAAGCGCCCGGGCGAGCTGGGTGGCCATATCCACTCGTTCTCATCCATCGCGACGCTGCTGGATGTCGGTTTCAACTACTTCTTCCACGCCGGTGACGAAACCCGTGAAGGCGACCTGATCTACTTCCAGGGCCACTCTTCACCGGGCCTGTATGCCCGTTCCTTCCTGGAAGGGCGTCTGACGGAAGAACACCTGGACAAGTTCCGTAACGAAGTGGACGGCGACGGCCTGTCTTCCTACCCGCATCCCTGGCTGATGCCGGACTACTGGCAGTTCCCCACGGTTTCCATGGGGCTGGGGCCGATCCAGGCCATCTACCAGGCCCATGTGATGAAGTACCTGCACAACCGTGAACTGACCGAAGGGCCGGACCGCAAGGTCTGGTGTTTCATCGGTGACGGTGAGTGTGACGAGCCCGAGACCCTGGGTGCCATCGGTCTGGCCGGTCGCGAAAAGCTCGACAACCTGATTTTCGTCGTCAACTGCAACCTGCAGCGTCTGGACGGTCCGGTCCGTGGTAACGGCAAGATCATCCAGGAACTGGAAGGCATCTTCCGAGGCGCCAACTGGAATGTGCTCAAGGTGGTCTGGGGTCGCCTGTGGGATCCGCTGTTCGAGCAGGACGAGGATGGCCGCATGCAGAAGGTCATGGACGAAGCCGTCGATGGCGAGATGCAGAACTTCAAGTCCAACGGCGGTGCCTATGTGCGCCAGAACTTCTTCGGCCGCGACCCGGAATTGCTCAAGCGTGTCGAACACATGTCCGATGAGGACATCTACGCCCTGAACCGCGGTGGTCACGACCCGTACAAGGTCTATGCGGCCTACCATGAAGCGGTTAACCACAAGGGTGGTCCGACCGTCATCCTGGCCCACACCATCAAGGGCTATGGCTTCGGTGAGCAGGGCCAGGCGCAGAATACCGCGCACCAGCAGAAGAAGCTGAGCATGGACACCATCAAGGCATTCCGTGACCGCTTCGGCGTGCCAATCTCCGACGACGAGATCGAAAGCATGCCGTACTACAAGCCGGCCGATGATTCGCCGGAGATGAAGTACCTGCAGAAGATGCGCAGCAAGCTGGGTGGCTCCCTGCCGCGTCGCCGTCGCGACTGCCAGCCGCTGACGATTCCGCCGCTGGAGACCTTCAAGCAGCAACTGGACGACAGTGGTGACCGGGAATTCTCCACCACCATGGCGTTCGTGCGTATGCTGGGCACGCTGCTCAAGGACAAGCAGATCGGCTCCCGCGTCGTCCCGATCGTGCCGGACGAAGCCCGGACCTTCGGTATGGACGGCATGTTCCGCCAGATGGGGATCTACACGGCCGAAGGGCAGAAGTACACGCCCAACGACCGCAACCAGATCATGTACTACCGCGAGGACCGCAAGGGCCAGATCCTGCAGGAAGGTATCAACGAAGCCGGTGCCATGTCCGCCTGGATCGCGGCAGCGACCTCCTACAGCACCAACGACTATCCGCTGATTCCGTTCTACATCTTCTACTCGATGTTCGGTTTCCAGCGCGTGGGCGACCTGTGCTGGGCGGCCGGCGACATGCGCGCCCGTGGCTTCCTGCTGGGCGGTACCGCCGGCCGGACCACGCTGAATGGCGAAGGCCTGCAGCACCAGGATGGCCACAGCCACCTGCTGTCCGCCACCGTGCCCAACTGCGTGTCCTACGACCCGACCTTCTCTTATGAAGTGGCGGTCATCGTACGCCACGGCCTGCAGCGCATGTACGGCGATAACGAGAATGTCTACTTCTACCTGACGCTGATGAATGAAAACTACGCCCACCCGGCGATGCCGAAGGGCGCCGAGGAAGGCATCATCCGCGGCATCTACAAGCTGGAATCCCAGGGCGCCAAAAAAGGTGCCAAGAAGGCCAAGCACAGCGTTCGCCTGCTGGGCAGCGGCACCATCCTCAACGAGGTGCGTGAAGCCGCGAAGATCCTGGCGGAGAAGTACGAGGTGGCTTCCGACGTATACAGCGTGACCAGCTTCACCGAGCTGGCCCGTGATGGCCAGAACGTCGAGCGCTGGAATCGCCTGCATCCGGCGTCACGCCCGCGTACCGCGTACATCCAGGACACCCTGGCCGATGCCGATACGCCGGTGATTGCGTCCACCGACTACATGCGCCTGTTCGCCGAGCAGGTTCGTGCCTGGGTGCCGGCGGATTACACCGTGCTGGGCACCGACGGTTTCGGTCGCAGCGACACCCGCGAGAAACTGCGTCGTCACTTCGAAGTCGACCGTCATCACGTGGTCGTGGCCGCACTGGGCGCCCTGGCGCGTCAGGGCAAGATCAAGCCTGAAGTGGTTGAAGAGGCCATCCGCGAGTTCGGCATCGATGCCGACAAGCCGGCCCCGGCGACCCACTAAAACCGTTAAGGAGACACAGCATCATGGCAGAAGATATTCGTGTGCCTGACCTTGGCGGTTCGGATTCGGTTGAGGTCATCGAAATCAGTGTGAATGTCGGCGACAGTGTTGCCGAAGAGGATCCGATCCTGGTCCTCGAATCCGACAAAGCCACTGTGGAACTGCCGGCACCCAAGGCCGGCAAGATCACCGCGCTGAACGTCAGCGTCGGTGACAGGATCAGCGAAGGCGATGTGGTCGGCCAACTGGAAGCGGGCGAGGGCGGTGATGCGGACGACGCGTCTGACGCCGCCGCCCCGGTTGAGGAAAAAGCCCCGGAAGCCGCTGCTCCGGCCGCCGAGCAACCGGCGTCCGGCGGTGTCCAGGACATCAAGGTGCCGGACCTGGGTGGCGCGGATTCGGTCGAGGTGATCGAGATCAGCGTCTCCGCAGGCGATTCCGTTGAAGAAGAGGCCCCCATTCTGGTGGTGGAATCCGACAAGGCGACGGTTGAACTGCCGGCGCCGGCGGCCGGTACGATCAAATCCATTTCCGTGAAAGTGGGTGACCGCATCAGCGAAGGCGATGTGGTCGGCCAGATGGAAGTCTCCGGTGGCGGCGCGCCTGCGCAGTCCGCACCGGCGGCTGAAGCCGAAAAACCGGCGCAGGCGTCTCAGCCTGAGTCGGCGCCGGCCGCTTCCGGTGGTGTCGAGGACATCAAGGTGCCGGACCTGGGAGGCTCGGCCTCGGTCGAGGTCATCGAGATCAGCGTATCCGCGGGCGATCAGGTCGCCGAGGAAGACCCGATCCTGGTGGTGGAATCCGACAAGGCGACGGTTGAGTTGCCGTCGCCATCGGCCGGCACCATCAAGTCGATTTCCGTGAAGGTCGGTGACAGCATCAGCGAAGGTGATGTGGTTGGCCAGATTGAGGTTTCCGGCGGCTCGACGGCCCAGTCCGCGCCAGCGCCGTCGTCTTCTCCGGAATCGGCCCCGGCACCCGCGGCGGCCAAGCCGACCGCAAGCCCGGCACCGAAGCCCAGCGGGGAACCGGCGGCGCAGCCGAGCAAGCGTGTTCATGCCGGCCCGGCGGTACGGCGTCTGGCCCGTGAGTTGGGCGCTGACCTCGGTCGCATCCAGGGCAGTGGTCCGAAAAACCGCATCCTCAAGGAGGATGTGGAAGCCTACGTCAAGCGTGCCCTGAGCCAGGTCCAGGAAGGCGGTGCGCCGGCGGCGGCCGGTGGTGCCGGTCTGCCGGCGGTGAAGCTGCCGGACTTCAGCCAGTTCGGCAACATCGAGCGGGTTGGCATGAGCCGCCTGATGAAGCTGACCGCCGACAGCATGCAGCGCAGCTGGCTCAACGTGCCGCACGTGACCCAGTTCGAGGAAGCCGACATCACCGAGATGGAAGACTTCCGCAAGTCGATGAAGAAGGAAGGCGAGAAGCGCGGCGTGAAGCTGACGCCGATGGCTTTCCTGCTCAAGATTTGCGCCAAAGCACTGGAGGCCCATCCGAACTTCAACGTGTCCCTGGACATGGAGAAGAAAGAAATCATCCAGAAGCGCTACATCCACATCGGCATTGCCGTGGATACCCCGGACGGTCTGGTGGTTCCGGTCATCCGGGACGTGGACCGGAAAGGCCTGTGGGAGCTGGCGGAGGAGTGCCAGGTGATGGCCCAGAAAGCCCGCGACAAGAAGCTGGGCCCGAAGGACATGCAGGGCGCCTGCTTCACCATTACCAGCCTCGGCGGTATTGGCGGCACCGCGTTCACGCCGATCGTGAACACGCCGGAAGTGGCGATCCTGGGGGTTTCCCGCTCGAAGATGGCACCGGTCTGGGATGGCGCCGCCTTCCAGCCGCGGCTGATGCTGCCATTGTCGCTGTCGTACGATCACCGTGCGATCAACGGCGCCGATGCGGCCCGCTTCACCAATACCCTCCGTGCCGGACTGGAAGACCTGCGTCAGCTGCTTCTCTGATCCCGGCTGTCCGGTGGCTCACCCCTGGGGTGGGCCATCGGCCTTTTCATTTCCGCCCCCGTTTTCCTTTTCTCCCTCTCTTTTCCCGAGTCTGCTGCCGGCGTAATGCGATGTTTTCGGCGTTTGCCGTGGCAGTTTCAACGCGCACCTTTCCCGATTGCCGATGACGTGAACTGGCTCGCAAAACCGCGTCAGATGGCCGCCCGTGGCCGAAGAGATTTGAGGCACAGTTATCTTTAAGGGCGATATCAATCCGGTATCTTAGCGTTACAGGATGTAACGGCAGGCATGCGCCAGAACAATGATAACCAAAGCCGCCCAGAGCCCTATTCAGCAAACCGGAACCGGATCCAATCCTCAGAACAGGAAACGACATTTGCCATGATTCTCGTGCTGGCGGGTTCCATCATGACGTTTGCGATGATTGAGAAGGCCACTGTTCTTGAGCCTTTCGACAAGGGCGAGATCGTGGTGGAGCAGCGGATGGACAGCAATCCGCAGGAGCTCAGGAATCAGTACACCGTGGCGCCGCTCGTCGAGCAGCGCTATCGCAACATCGTGCGTCAGGCCTACGACTACAGCTGCGGTTCAGCGGCGCTGACCACCGTCCTCAAATACTACCTGGGGCGCAACCTGAACGAGCGCCAGGTGATGGAGGGGTTGCTGCATTACGGTGAGAGCGAGCGCATCGTCGAGCGCAGGGCCTTCTCGATGCTCGACATGAAACGCCTGGTGACGGCGCTGGGGTATCCGTCCGGCGGTTTCCGCGCCACCATCGACGACCTCAAGGAGCTGGACCACCCGGCGATCGTGCCGATCCACCATGCCGGCTTCAAACACTTTGTCGTCCTCCGCGCCATTCGCGACGACCGCGTGTTCATCGCGGATCCGTCGGTGGGCAATATCTCCTTCACGCTCTCCAACTTCCAGGAAAAGTGGGACGGCAATGTCCTGTTCATTGTCTTCCCGGGGGGAGAAAAGCCGCTCGATGCCCTGGAACTCAAGGAAGAGGACATGCGCTTTGTGGACGACCAGACCATGACCCTGTTTGCGCTGGATACGATTCCGGAGTTTCACGAAGCGACCAGTCGTCGCATCAACAACCTCTTGGAAAGGCAGAAGAACAATCCTGACCGCACTGTTGAGAACACTCGTAAACAGTTGTTCTACCGGCGTAATTGATCGCCCTTCGACCCGGGCGCCGGACACACGTCAGGAAAACAAGACCGAATAATAAGGGAGCTGGGATGAATCGTTGGGTAGTGCGAGGTGTGATCATCTGTTCCATGGCCGGCCTGCCGGCGTTGGTTTGGGGGCAGGACGAGAGCGTCGACAAGGCGCGTGAGGCCCTGTCCAAGCAGGAGGGCGACGAAGACTCCGCAAAGCAACTGGAGGAAGTGTTCCAATCGGCGGAGAAGAACTATTCGCTGCAGAAGGAGGGGACGCACGCGCTGACGTACTCCTTCGACTATTCCTACACCGGGGACCAGCGCCTGGACCTGGAAATCACCGACGGCTCGGTCCGCAACCTGGACATCGTGCCGTCGGCGACCCACAGCTTTACCAACGCCTTTTCCTACGACTACGGCCTGCTGGATAACCTGACCATCGGCACGCGAGTGCCGTTGGTGGTCAAGTACGACACCCAGGACGAACTGGAAGTCTACGATTTCGGCGATATCTCTTTCACTGCCCGCTGGCAGCCCGCGGCCTACGTGCCGGGCAAGATGTCGACCACCCTGTTTGCGTCGCTGACCTCCAAGACCGGGGTCAGCCCCTATGAAATCGACATCAAGCGGCAGCTCTCGACCGGTAGCGGCTATTACACCGTTTCGGGCGGTGCGAGCGTCTCCAAGGTGCTCGATCCGGTGGTGCTCTATGGCTCTGTGAGCGCCAGCTACAACAGGCCGGAGGACGGCCTCGAACAGGTGCGGGGTGCCCGTCTGTTGACCAAGGTGGAGCCGGGTTTCGGCCTGTCCGCCTCCATGGGCTTTGCCTACTCGCTGTCCTACGACATTTCCCTGAGTGTGTCGGGCCAGATCAGCTACAGCGACGAAACCCAGCTGACCTTCAGCGACGGTTCGGAGGCCGTGGCCCAGGACCAGATGACCGGCTTCCTGAGCTTCTCCCTGGGCACGCGGGTCAGCGACACCACGATCGTCAACACCAGCCTGGGCATCGGTCTGACCGAGGATGCACCGGATTTTTCCATTGGTCTGTCCCTGCCGATCAACATCTCGGGCCTCCGGGAATAACCGGGGCATAGGGCGTGCGAACGGCAAGGGATGATCAGTTTCATGCGACGTGAGTACAACAAGACACGGATTCTCGGGGCGCTGTTGGCGGGTTCGCTGTCCTGCGGGGCACAGGCCCAGCTGGCGCAGAACCTGACCATATCCCCGAAGGCCCTGGCGCTGGGGAACGCGGTGACGGCCGATCCGCCGGGGATCATGGCGATTCACTACAATCCGGCAGGGCTGACCAAGCTGGACGGCCGCCAAGTGGAGGGGACGCTGCTGGGGGTGTACCTGGATGTGGACGCCGACTTCAATGCCCCCGAAGGCTATGAAATATTCGGCATCGACGGTCTGGCCACCGACCCGCTGACCGGGAAACAGAAGGATCCCGTGGCCAACTCCCACAGCCACACCAATACCGTGGCGCTCTATGTGCCGGGATTCGGCATCCAGAAAATGCCGCCGGGTCCGGCGCTGGCACCCTCGGCGGGCTTCAGCTATAACGCCCCCGGTTCCAAGCTGACCTTCGGCAACGCCTTCTACCTGCCGATGGCCGCCGGCTTCTATCGCGACAGCGACGACCCCGGTCGTTACCAGCCCAAGGCCACCGCCCTGCAACGGACCACCTACCTGTCTCCAACGGTGGCGTACAAGATCAATGACGAATGGTCGGTTGGCGCCGGTATTCATCTTTCCCACATGGCGGTCGCGGCGGATCAGTACATGCGGGCGCCCAACATGCTGCTCGGGGTTGCCGAGGTCCTTCAGGACGCCTTCAACTGTGAGTCCGGAGATGAACCGCTGGCGCCTTGGCTGGCACTGTGTGGCGGTAACGTGGGGCCCTGGGACGATATCGGTGCGCTGAGCGTGGATGTCCAGCAAAGCGTGTCGCCCACCTACAACCTCGGGGTCATGTGGGAGCCGACGGAATGGTTCTCCTGGGGCGCCAGCTACAGTTCCGAAGCCGACATGAACATGCACGGCAAGTTCTCGATCGAGTACACCGACGACTGGTCCGGTTTCTGGCAGAGCGTCAACAGCTCCATCCTCGGCGCCGTGGGATCGGCGATCCTGAGTCTGCCGTCCGGGGCGCCGCGCGAGTCCGGCAATGTCAGCCTGAACCTGACCTACCCGCAGCATTTCCAGACGGGCATCAGCATCAAGGTCCACCCCAAGCTGACCCTGAATGTCGACGTGGGCTGGACGGATTACTCGGAATGGGATGCCCTGAAGTTCAAGTTCGATCGCAACCTGGAATTCCTCAACGCCGCCCGTATCCTCTCGCCGGAGAACGCCACGCCCAACTCCCTGAGCCTGCCGCTGGGCTTCAAGGACCAGTGGAACTGGGGCTTTGGCGCGGAATTCCATGCGTCCTCGCGGCTGGACCTGCGCGCCGGGGTGGAAATCCGGGATTCGGTCATTCCGGACGACCAGCGCCAGGTCATGGCGCCGTTCGGCGGGGCCAACCTGTACAGTGTGGGGATGGGCTATCGCTGGGATCGGGACACCCAGATCGACATGAACCTGAGCTATCTCGAGTCCATCGAGAAGATTCCGGCGAACACCAGCTGTAACCTCAACTGCACCGGCATCACCAACATCATCTACAACCCCTACGCCGGGCTTGACGTGAAGACGCGGCTACGGGTCGTGATGGCGGGCCTGACGTTCCGCACGAAATTCTAGGAGACGCGGATATGGCGACTGTTCGACACCGGCCTGGCCTGTTCCTCGGCATCTGTCTCGGTATGGTCGTGTCGGTGGGCCATGCGGAGGATCGCTATTTCACCTGGGTGGACGAGCAGGGGCGGGTCCACTCCAGTGTCATCAGGGAATCGGAGAACCCGGTCGAGAAACGCGCCGAGGCGGTTAAGGCCCGGAAACAGGCCGCAGGGGAGCCGGCCGGAACGGCAGAGGCCTCGCCCTCGAAACCCGTTGCCGCGACGCAGGAACCGCCGCCTGTTCCCATCGTTGACCCGACCGCGGTGGATGATCGCCGGGAAGCGGCCAGCCGCCCTGCGGAGCCGCCGCCAGGGCCCGTTGCGCCCCTGGCCGATCCCAAGGTGGACCCAACGACCGAGCCCGCCCGGGTTGCGGACGAAGCGGCGAAGGCGGTCGCTCCCGAGGGCGTGTCTTCCGGTCAATCCGGGGAGAGTCAACGGGCTCCGGCGGTGTCCGGCAATGACTCCGAATACAACCTGGACAACTACCCCGACGGCGACGAACTGGCTAAAAGAGGCTTCATTCGGGAAGGGGACCCCTTGCCGTATTACACCTGGCGTGATGCCAGTGGCCAAGTCCGGGTTGACTATTACCGCCCCGAGCCCGGCTTTGAAAAGCCTGCCCGGGGACGTCCGGCGCCCAGACTGTCGGCCGCGATGGTGATCGACGGCCGCAGTCCGGCGTCATCGCGGAAGGCGAATCCGGAAACCCTGGCTGTATTGGGCATCGACTGGACCGAAACGCTGCTCCAGTCCTGGCAGGAGCACTGTTGCGAGGATCTGCCGGTAAAGGATCCGGTCGCCTGGGACGATTCCCGGGAGTTCCAGGTGGAGCTTGACGACATGGCTCCCGAGTTCGGTTTCTCCACTGGTTCCAGTGTCTACCGGCTGGTCAGGCTGCCGTCAGCGTCCGAGTCCGGCGCCTTCGTGATGCAGGTGCGCTCCTATGAGGACCACGGTGTGTTCCTGCCGACATTGGTGTTCCTGGGCAGGGACATGCAGACCCGGCGGATGGTGACGGAGTTGGTGTACGACTACAGCCCGGAGAACTGGCATCGCCACGGCTACCTCGAGGCCCGGGTCCCGGTCTTTCCCGATCACGGCGACCGTTGGCTATTGATCATGAGCCGTGGTGACGACCAGGCCGGACAGACCGTCCTGGAAGCGGACGGCGCGCCGCAGGTAATCCGTCACACCGCCCGGGGACTGGTCAGTCTGGCCCAGCTTGGCGGTTAGGCGCGCGTCCCTGTGCCAGCGTCCCGGTATCAGTCTTCCGGCTGCGACAGGTCCAGCCATTGCACGGATTGCCAGTAATAGCGGCCGTTGCCCGCCGGATAAGTGCAGTTGTAACGGAAGCGGCGGCTGTCGAATGGCCGATCTGCGACAATTTCCACGCTATGCCCATCCCCGACGGGAGTGACGGAAAGTCGCCCGACCTGTGAGCCATAGCAGGTCAGAGGGCCCGGCTTCATGTGGTCTGGCAGGTCCAGTTGCAACACCGGCGGGTTCCGGTTCAGCGTGCCGTCCGGCAACTGGCTGGCATCCACTGGCAGGGTTTCACTGAGAAGCTTGTCCTTGAGGCCATCAACGCCGCCGTAGGCGTTGGCCATGGGGAAGCGGGGCAGGCGGGTATCGGCGGAAGTGGGGCCAATCGGACCGGAATGCTGGCCGTAGCCATACCAGCCCCGCTGTTTCACCAGCGTTTCCACCGCCGCATCGAACTCACCGTAGGGATAGGCAAACAGTGGCGCATCCGTGCCGAGCCTGGCTTCGATGGTCTTTTGGGCCTCGTCCAGGCTGGCACTGACCCGTGTGTGCCAGGCGTCTTCCGCTTCATCGGGCCGGCGCACCAGGTGGGCATGATCGGCGCTGTGATTACCGATCGTGACCTCGGGGTGGCTGGCCAAGTCCCTGAGCTGGTCCCAGGTCATATAGCCATGCCGTTGTTCCGTGATGGCCTGGGAATTCACGAAAACCGTAAAGGGGATACCGGCCTTGAGCAGGATAGGCGCCGCCGTGTCGTAAACCGAGCTGTAAGCGTCGTCGAAGGTCAGGGCGGCGACGGGTTGGCGGCCCGTCTTGCCGTTCAGGGCCTGTTCGGTGGCCGACTGAAGCGGTTTGACCGGAATGTCGAGTTTCTCGAGCATCGCCAGCTGGCGACGGAACAGGTCCGGCGTGGTGCTGGTGGAAGCCGGGGTCTGGTCGCTGACGTGATGGTACTGGAGCACCACCAGATCGGCGGCGGCTGGCAGGCTGGCCGAACCGATTAGCGCTGCGACCAGCAGGTTGAGCAGGTACCTGAACGGTTTTCTCACGTGGATATCCTTCTTTTCCGGAGCCGTGATCTCAGCGAACGGCTCCTACTGCTGAAAGAAAATGGTGGCGTAGGGTATGGAAGGCGGCATTCAGGGTCTGGACTTCTTCCTTGGTGCCCCCCCTGTCCGGGTGAGCCTGCATGGCCTGTCGGCGATAAGCCTGGCGAATGAGCGTGAAGTCATCCGGCAATGTTTCGAAACCAAGCACCCGGGCGGCTTCGTTCAGGGCCCCTGAATCCGTTGTCGGTGTGCGACCGGCCCAGAAATCGTCCAGCATCTGCTGCACGGCCGTTTCCGAGAGATCGTACTGTGACAGGTCCAGGTAGAACAGTCGCAGTTGGTCCTGGTCGCCTGGCAGGGCTTCGTTGGACGCAATGTGCCCCGGCGTCAGGTGGATGTCCAGCGGTGAGATGTGCAGGTGCTCACCGGCGGGCCCCAGGTCGTCCCGAAGTCGGTACAGGCAGTGGAAGACCAGGAAGTGCGCGGGGTAGATGGCCGAGGGCTCCGAGAAATCGACGCGCTCGAGCAGCTTCCAGGGGGCCGCCTGAAGCCGGCGGATCAGGGCCAGTTCACTCAGGCCGCCGCTTTCCTCCCGCAGGATCGCCTCGACCGCCACCAGCAGGGCGGCAATCTTCTGCTGCAAGGCAGCCCGGCGTGCTTCCAGGTCGTGCTGTCGGTCAGCCAGAGGCTGGGTATGTGGCTCGTCCATACTCCAGAAGCCTACTGGACCCCGCCCCGAAGTCCAAGCCAAAGGGTGCAAACATCGGCTTCCCTGGCCCGGTTGCTGCGGGGAGGGAACCACATCAGGCCCGGCGGCGATGGGGTTCGCGGCTGCCGAAGGGGTCGCTGTGCAGGAAGCCCGTTACGAAGTCGGTGGCACGCTGGGCTTCCTCGTCCGCCATCTGGGGCCGTTGCTGGACCCGCTTGGCAACGCGCAGGCTCACTTCGTAGGCAATACCGCGACAGGCGGCGCCGATGTAATCCGGATCCTGGCCCCGTAACTGGTCGTCGGCGGCCAGCGAGCGGATGTGTGTGTCCATGGACGCCATGGCCAGGTCCAGGATGTCGGCGCCGAACAGTTCTCGAATGGCCTGGCTGTTGCGATGAGCCAGTTCGTAGGTGACCGGATCCTTGGCGGCGGCCAGGAACAGCGAGGCGTACATGCGTCGAATCAGGTCGCGTTCGTCCGAAGCCATGTCATGGGCGCTACGGATGAGCGTGCGCAGGGCATCCAGGAAATCCCGGAACAGGGCCACGAAGATGTCGCGTTTGTCAGAGAAGTAGTTGTAGAAGGTTCCGGAGGCGAGCGGTGTGCGGCGAATGATGTCGCGGATGGTCGTCTGCTCGTAGCCGGATTCCCGGAAGCAGTCCCGCGCCGCGTCCAGGATGGCTTTGCGGTTATTCAGGCGATTGCGTTCGCGTTTGCCGAGCGAGGCAGTGTCCAGCATGTCAATTCCCCTTTCCTTGGGTGCATGGGTGTTCTGGTTTTTATGAACTGTTTGTCATCCTCTGCCATAGACTCGCCGAAGTCGCCGTCAGGCGGGTATACGTGAAACCCGGAATAGAGACGGACCCAATGACGAAAAGGCCGGCGATCCGGTATACTCAGCCCCCATTTTATCAACGCCCGGCAAGGTTATGGCAGAGCAGCTCAAAGACGAACGCAAGGCAACGCTGGAACTCAACAAACTGCAGAAGCGTCTGCGTCGTGACGTCGGCCAGGCAATCTCTGATTTTGGCATGATCGAGGCCGGAGACAAGGTAATGTGCTGCCTCAGTGGCGGCAAGGATTCCTACACCATGCTGGATATCCTGCTGAACCTGCAGCGCAGTGCGCCGGTGGACTTTGAACTGATTGCCGTGAACCTGGACCAGAAACAGCCGGGTTTCCCCGAGCATGTGCTGCCGGACTACCTGTCGGAACTCGGTATCGAGTACCACATCATCGAGAAAGACACCTACAGTATCGTCAAGGAAAAGGTGCCCGAGGGTAAAACCACCTGCGGGCTGTGCTCACGCCTGCGCCGGGGCATCCTCTATAACTTTGCCGAGGAGCATGGCGTCACCAAGATCGCCCTGGGCCATCACCGTGACGACCTGCTGGAGACCCTGTTCCTCAACATGTTCTACGGCGGGCGCCTGAAAACCATGCCGCCCAAGCTGAAGAGCGACGACGGCCGCAATGTGGTGATCCGGCCGCTGGTCTACGCCCGCGAGAAGGACATCGAGCGTTACTCGTCGTTGCGCCGGTTCCCCATCATCCCGTGCAACCTGTGCGGCTCCCAGGAAAACCTGCAACGCCAGGTGGTCAAGGACATGCTGAACAGCTGGGACCGGGAGCACCCGGGGCGGATCGAATCCATGTTCCGGGCCATCTGCAATGTCTCGCCGTCCCATCTGGCGGATCCCGCCATCTACGACTTCGACAGCCTTGAGGTGGACTGGCGCGAAAGCGGTGCGGCTCCCACGCCGGAGGCCCCGGCATTCGAGCGGCTGGACGTCCTCAACCTCTGATCACAGGGCATAGTGCGGCTGGCTGGCACTCCGGCACAGTCTCTCGAGGGTGTTGTGCAGTCGTGTCAGGTAGGTTTCCTCTTCCACCAGGGTCAGCTCTGACCAAAGCCGGGTGAGGCCGTCGACGTCTTCCGGCAGCGGCCAGGATGGCTTGACCCATTCCAGCGCGCTGATGCCGATTGCCGCGGCATAGCGCGTATTGGTGACCAGTTCGGCATCCGGGTTGGTCAGGAACTCATGCTGGCTGGCAAAGCCGCGCACCTGACTTGCCCGGTCCGGCTGGAAGGCGAGATACTCGTCCCAAACCCGGCGGTGCAGGCCAGGGGAGATGCCGAACACCCCGAGCCCCGCGTCGTCGCCCCGGGAGAACGGGTCAAAGTCACGCAGCGTGGCAGCGCTGAGCAGGATTTCTTCGACAACAGGGTGGGGGTCACCGAGTGCCCGGGAGACGGGGCGGATAACGTGATCGAGAAGTGCAATCGCCTGTGACATGAGCAAAGCCCTCACGCTGCTTGCAGGCCACACAATGAGTTAGCAATTCATCTGTGAAAGTCACTTTAGCAATACGACCTAACTTTCTGACGACAATAGTCCAGGCTTCCGGGCCGGTCAATAAATCGACATTAAAAAGCTGTGAAATTTTCAGCCCAAATCCGGACCGAATGTGGCTCAGCCGAGCCGGGCCAGCCATTGGGTGGTGATCGGCAGGGTCCAGACGCCGAAGATCACGAGGCAGACGCCAACCAACTGCCGGAACCCCCGATGCTGGCGCCAGTGTTGCAGACGGGATGCCGCAAAACCCGTAGCCAGCATGGCCGGCAGGGTCCCCAGGCCAAAACTGAACATGGTCAGCGCCGCGCTGCTGACGGACGGTTGCAGGGCCGCCCAACCCAGGGTGCTGTAGACCAGCCCGCAGGGTAGCCAGCCCCAGAGCAGGCCCAGCGTCAGTGCCTGGGATGGACGCTGGACCGGCGTGAAACGTCGGGTCAATGGTGCCAGGTGGCGCCAGACCGGGGCGCCTATCCGTTCCACGACCTGGATGCCCTGCCAGAATTGCCCTAACGACAGTCCCATCAGGATCAGGAGCAAACCGGCCAGGGTGCGCAACACCGGCGCCAGGGCCGTCCAGGCGGCAACTGCCTGGGTGGTCAGCAGGCCGAGCAGGGCGCCAAGCAGCGTGTAGCTGGCGATACGCCCCAGATTGAAGCCGACAATGAGGAACGACTGGCGGAGGCGGAAGGAGGCACCGACCGGTACGGCCATGGACAGGGAGGCACTGATGCCGCCACACATGCCCAGGCAGTGCACGCCGCCGAGCAGCCCGATCATGAAGGCGCTGGAGTAGTCCAGCAACAGCTCACCGGTCATGGCGCTCCGGTTCGTCATCCTGGCCGGAATGTGGCCTGCTGTCGTCAGACCGGTGGTCCACGCGCGACTCTTCGGGGATCAGGTCTTCGTCATCGTCATAAAGGATGCGGTGTGCGGGGCCTTCCAGATCGTCGTATTGCCCGCTCTTCACCGCCCAGGCAAAGACCGCCACGCCAACTCCGACGAGCAGCAGCGTCACAGGGACCAGCAGGTAAACGATTTCCACGACGATATCCTTGATCAGTCACGAACGGTGATCGGTCAACTCACGGTATCAGGCTGCGCCCGATGCTCCAACCGCCCAGTTGCCGGAGTAGGCTCAACGACGGTCTCTCCGCGGCCCAGACGGACGGCGTTGATCACGACGACCAGCGAACTGAGCGACATCCCCAGCGCGGCGAGCCACGGTGGGACCAGGCCGGCGGCGGCCAGCGGCAGGGCGCACAGGTTATAGGCTACCGCCCAGCCCATGTTCTGGCGGATGATCCGGCGCATGCGCCGGGCCGTTCGAAGGGCGCTCACCAGCCGCTGCAGTTGGCCGTTGAGGAGCACGGCGTCGGCTTTCAGCCGGGTCAGGTCGGCGGCGTTCCCCATGGCGACCGACACCTCCGCACCGGCCATCACCGGCAGGTCGTTGAGTCCGTCGCCGACCACCATGACATGGTGCCCCTGCTCCTCCAGTGTCCTCAGGAACGCGAGCTTGTCCTCGGGCGACGCCTGGCCGCGGTACTGATCGAGGGACAGTTCACCGGCGATGCGCTCTACGTGGCGCGAGCGGTCGCCACTGAGCAGGACCGTCTGCAGTCCCAGCGCCTGTAATTGCTGTAACGTCGTGGCGGCGTCGGCCCGAAGCCGGTCATCCAGTGTGAAGCGGGCCAGCAACCGATGTCCCAGGGCCAGGAAGATTCCCAGGCCATTCGAGGGCTCCGGCAACCGGTCGATGCCGGTCCGCTCGGCAACGAAGGCGGCGTGGCCGATGACCAGGGCCTCACTCCGGTACAGCCCGCCCAGCCCCCCGGACAGGTGATTGGTCACCCCGGTCACAGGGTAATCCCCGGCGGCATAGCCCTTGAACACGGCGGCAATGGGGTGCTCCGAGTATTGCTCGAGCCCGCCGGCCAGCGCCAGGCAGGTGTGCTCATCCAGGTCGCCAAACAGGTAGGTTTCGACCAGGGCCAGACGGCCTTCCGTCAGGGTGCCTGTCTTGTCGAAGACCACCGTGTCGATCCGGTTGAGGGCTTCCAGGGTATGGCCCCGTGTGGGCAGGAAGCCTGCCCGCCGCAAGGACACCGTGGCCATGGTCAGCGCGGTCGGCGTGGCGAGCGACAGGGCGCAGGGGCAGGTCACCACCAGGACGGCCAGGGCAATATCAAAGGCCCGGTCGGAGCCGGCCAGCCACCAGCCCAGTCCCACCAGTGGGGCAATCACCAGGATGCGGCTGACGAACCGGCCGGCCAGGCGATCGGCGAACTGTCCAACCGGCGGTTTCTCGGATTGTACCCGGTCGAGGATGCGCAGGATACTGGATAACCGGGTCTGGCGCCCGGTGCGCTCAACCCGCAGGGTGATCGGGTTCTCGCCGTTGATGGCACCGGCATGGACAGGGCTGCCCGGTCCCCGTTCCTCGGGCAGGTATTCGCCGGTCAGGGCTGCTTCGTTCACCGTCGAATGACCGGAGGTCATCACGCCGTCGGCGGGAATCACGTCGCCGGGTTTGACCTCCACCATATCCCCGGGGCGCAGAGCATGGACCGGCACGGTTTCCAGTGTGTCGCCCCGGCGGCGCGTGGCGATGGCCGGCGTCAGGTTGTTGAGCGAGCCGCCGCTAAGTCCGGCCCGGTAGCGCGCCTGCATCTCGATGTAGCGCCCCAGGGACAGGAAGAAGGTGAACATGCAGACGGACTCGAAATAGACTTCTTCGCCCCCCATGGCGGTAACCCAGGCGCTGGCGGCATAGGCCAGCCCTATGGCCAGGGCGACCGGGACGTCCATCGTCAGGTGACGGGCCCGCAGGTCGCGGCGAGCGTTGCGGAAGAACGGCCGGGCACTGTAGAACACCACCGGGGTGGCCACCAAAAGGCTGACCCAGCGAAAGAACTGCTGCATCTCGTCGGAGACGCCGCTGATCAGTCCAAAGTAAAGGGGCACGGCGAGCATCATGCTTTGCATGGTGCCGGCACCGGCGACGCACAGACGGATCAGGGCGCTGCGTTTTTCCCGCTGGAGCAGGGCCTCGGCCCGATCCGGCTGATAGGGGCGGGCGCCGTATCCCAGTTCGTGGATGGTCAGCAGTAGAGTGCTCAGCGAGGTGTCGGCCGGATTCCAGACCAGCCTGGCCCGTTGCGTGCTGTGGTTGATGGTGAACTGGCGCACGCCGGGCTGCCTGGCCAGGTGATGCTCCAGCAGCCAGATGCAGGCGGCACACGACAGCCCCTCGATCAGCAGTTGGGCTTCACGCAATGGCGTCTGATCGTCACCGGTGATAGCGCCGACGAAATCCGCCTGGACGGCCGGGTGGTCGAAGACGGCAAGCCGCTCCCTGTCTCGCTCGGTAAGTTTGCGCGGCGTTGCCGGTGTGGCGGTGCGGTGACGATAGAAGCCGGCGAGGCCCTCGTCGCGGATCAGTTCGAAGACGGCGCGACAGCCCGCGCAACAGAATGGTTTCTCCGTACCCTCGACTTCCAGGGTGAGGGGCCGGTTGGCTGCGACGGGCTCGCCGCAGTGGTAACAACGATCCGCCGCCACCCTTTATCCCTGCGTCGCCGGTTCCAGCGGCAGGGCCACATCGCTGGGCAGGGCGGCTTCTCCCTTCAGGCGCCAGCTGTTGTCCGGACCGCGCAGGTCCATGTACCAGCGGCCTTCCAGCGGCTGGGCCAGGCGAACCTCATAGTGGCCGTCTCCGGTGGGCTGGAACTGCAGCCGCCGATCCCGTTCGGACAGGGTGGGGTGGGACAGGTTGAGGATCAGGAAGTCGAAGCTGGCCGGTTGGCTGTGCCGGGTCAGCGTGATCCGCGCACCTTGATCGTTAAACGCGACGTGCCCGTCCAGTCCCATGTCGGCAGCCTTGTGATCCTTGGCCAGTTCCATGTTGATGGCCAGCCCGTCCCTGTAATAGTCGTCGCTGACCATGGAGCCCTGGGTGCGCACCGCAACGGTGATCATGAACAGGCAGAAGACGATGGTGAAGGCGGGAATCGCCAGCACGAACCACGGCCAGAACTGCCTGTACCAGGGGGCGGGGGGCTTGAGTGCATCGTCGGACATGGCAGCGAATCTCAATGGCGGTGTGGTCAGCGTCGATCGCCGAGGAAACGGCTCTCGGTATTGGCCCCGAGCGTCGCGTCGCCTTCGGCGCGGATGCTGAAGGTAATGTCGTTATGGGTTTCGGTCAGGGCTTCCGGACTGACCTCCACAACCGTTGGCAGCGACAGGTTTTCGCCGGCTGCGACTCGAAACGCCGTGTCACCGATAATCCGGGCCGTATCCAGGCCCGATACCGACAGGATAAAGACCTGGGGCACTTCCGTCATGTTCTGGATCTTCACCGTGTAGGAGTTCTCGATCATGCCGCGGTTGTTCATCTTGAAGAGGGCTCCCCGGTCGCGGATGGCGTCGAGCTGGACCGGCACCCGGGTCAGCAGGGTAAAGACCAGGGCGCCGATCATCAGCAACAGGGCCGCGCCGTAGCCGAAGGTCCGCGGTCGCAGGATCTTCGACGGCCTGCCTTCCAGCTCATGCTCGGTGGTGTAGCGGATCAGTCCGCGCGGATAATCCATCTTGTCCATGATCTCGTCGCAGGCGTCGATGCACAGGGCGCAGTTGATGCACTCGTACTGGAGGCCGTCCCGGATATCGATGCCGGTGGGGCAGACCTGCACGCACTGGCCGCAGTCGATGCAGTCGCCCAGGCCCAGTTCAGCCTTGCTGGCATCCTTGCGCCGGCCACCGCGGGGCTCCCCCCGATTGTAGTCGTAGGAGACCACCCGGGTGTCCTCGTCGAACATGACGGACTGGAAGCGGGCGTAGGGGCACATGTAGAGGCAGACCTGTTCGCGCAGCCAGCCGGCATTGGTGTAGGTGGCGACGGTAAAGAAGAACACCCAGAAGTAGGCCCAGCCGTTGGCCTGGAGGGTGAACAGATCGACGCTCAGTTCCCGGACCGGGTAGAAATAACCCACGAAGGTCAGGCCGGTGGCGAAGGCAATCAGCAGCCAGAGCGCGTGCTTGGTGACTTTTTTGGCCATCTTCGCGGTGCCGCCCGGTGACTGGTCCAGCTTGATGCGCTTGTTGCGGGAGCCCTCCACCTTCTCCTCGACCCACATGAAAATGAAGGTCCAGACGGTCTGCGGGCAGGTGTAGCCGCACCAGACCCGGCCGAACAGGGTGGTGATGAAGAACAGGCCAAAGGCGGCGATGATCAGCATCCCCGACAGCATGATGAAGTCTTTGGGAAAGAAGGTGGTGCCGAAAAGATGGAACTCCCGGGCCGGCAGGTTGAAGTAGATCAATGGCTCGCCGCCGACCTGGACCCAGCAGAACAGGAAATACATGCCCATCAGCCCCCACAGGCTGAAGAAGCGGATCCGCTGGTACAGTCCCGTGACGGCTTTGACGTAGATCTTCTTGCGGCTGGCGTAGAGCTCGACGTGTTCCGTTTTCTTCTTCCCGGGGGAGGCGTCAGTCGCGGGGTCAACCTGTTTGACCGGTATTTGACTGCTCATCAGGTCCTCTCATGTGGTGTTCTCTCTTCAAGCCTGGACGGGGGTGATCCTGTCCAGGGTTCAAAAGACAACCCGACGGCAGCCCGGTACCGTCTACTGATTGCGATGCGACAGGCCATAGACATAGGCGGCGAGGATGTGGATCTGGTCCTCGCTCAGGCGGTTCTCCTGGGCCGGCATCCGGTTCTGGCGGCCGTAGGTCACGGTCTCCTTGATCCAGTCATAGGTGCTGCCGTAGAGCCAGTCGTCGTCGGTCAGGTTGGGCGCGCCCACCATCGTGTTGCCTTTGGCGTCCTGGCCGTGGCAGCCGGCACAGGCCTGCATGAACACCTGCTGGCCCTGCTCGGCGAGAGCCTTGTCCTTCTCCCGACCGCTGAAACTGAGCACGTAGTTCACCACGGCTTCCACCTGGTTGTTGCTCATGTTGGGCATCAGGCCCTTGGCCGGCATCTGGTTGACGCGGCCCTGGTGGATGGTCTCGACAATCCGCTCGGGACTGCCGCCCCAGATCCAGGCATCGTCCGTCAGGTTGGGGAAGCCCACTGCGCCCCGGGCGGCGGACCCATGGCAAACGGCACAGTTATTGGAAAACAGGCGCTGCCCCATCTTGCGGGCGTCCTCGTTCTTCGCCAGTTCCGGGATCGGGATGTCGCCGTATTTCGCATAGAGCTCACCGTAGCGGGCCTCGGCCTGCTGCACCTCCTCCTGCCACTGTTTCTCCTGGGTCCAGCCCAGCAGGCCCTCGAAGTTGCCCAGGCCCGGGTACAGCGCCAGGTAGATCAGCGAGAACACACAGGTTGCGCTGAACAGGTGGAACCACCATTTCGGCAATGGATTGTCGTATTCCTCGATGCCGTCGAACGAGTGTCCCGTGGTTCGATCGGTTTCCTTGTCGGTGGGCTGGCTTCGGCGGGTCGCCCAAAGCAGCCACCAACAGCCGATCACCGTGGCGAGCACGATCACGCTAATCCATAGGCTCCAGAAAGTGCTCATTTTTTATTCTCCGTATTCTTTTCCCGCTCGCGCGTGCGCTGATCAATCTCGTCGTCCGCAAAGGGAAGGTTGGCCGCTTCGTCGTTGGCCTTCCTGCGGTTGGCGCTATACGCCCACCAGACAATTCCGATGAACGCGACCAGGACCAGCAGCGTGTGTATTCCGCGTAGATCGTTGATGTCCATCGCCGTCACCGTCTGGTTGAGATCACTGTGCCCAGTTGCTGGAGATAGGCCACCAGCGCCTCGATTTCATACTTGCCACGAATCTGGTCCGGTGCGGCGGCGATTTCCTCGTCGGTGTAGGGTACACCGAAGGTCTGGAACGCCTTGAGCTTGGCGGTGATGCCATCCGCATCCAGTTTGGTTTCGAACAGCCAGGGGAAGGCCGGCATGTTGGACTCCGGAACCACATCCCGCGGGTTGTTCAGGTGGACCCGGTGCCAGGCGTCGGAGTAGCGGCCGCCCACCCTTGCCAGGTCAGGGCCGGTGCGTTTTGAGCCCCACAGGAACGGGTGTTCGTAGACAAACTCGCCC
The DNA here is from genome assembly GCF_004327985.1 of Marinobacter halodurans. Lineage (GTDB taxonomy): Bacteria > Pseudomonadota > Gammaproteobacteria > Pseudomonadales > Oleiphilaceae > Marinobacter_A > Marinobacter_A halodurans. Next base: position 186,941 of record NZ_SJDL01000002.1, on the reverse strand, counting down.
GCCACGGAATAATGCCCGTAACGCTCGGTCTCGGCGCGGAACGGGCGGATCATCTGGGTGTGGCAGACGTGGCAACCCTCGCGGATGTAGATGTCACGGCCTTCCATTTCCAGCGGCGTCAGCGGCTCCAGTCCGGCGACCGGTTCGTTGACTTCCTTGAGGAAGAACAGCGGCACGATTTCCACCAGGAAGCCCCCGCTGATCACCAGCACAATCAGCAGCGCCATCAGCCCGATGTTCTTCTCGACAACTTCGTGTTTCATGGTGATCCCTCTCCCTGTCAGGCCGTCTGGACTGCGCTGTTGTCGAGTGCGACGGCATCCTTCTGACGGATCGTCATGCGCACGTTATAGGCCATGACCAGCATGCCGGTGAAGAAGATGCCGCCGCCGATCAGGCGGATCAGGTAGCCCGGCATGGAGTTTTCCAGCGCCTCCACGAAGCTGTAGGTGAGGGTGCCGTCGGCGTTCACCGCGCGCCACATCAGCCCCTGCATGATGCCGTTGACCCACATGGCGACGATGTAGAGCACCGTGCCGATGGTGGCGAGCCAGAAGTGCAGGTTGATCAGACCCACGCTGTACATCCGGGTCATGCCCCAGAGCCTCGGGATCAGGTGGTAAACCGCGCCGATACTGATCATGGCCACCCAGCCCAGGGCGCCGGAATGAACGTGGCCGATGGTCCAGTCGGTGTCGTGGGACAGGGCGTTGACGGTCTTGATGGCCATCATCGGGCCTTCAAAGGTGGACATGCCATAGAACGACAGGGACACCACCAGGAAGCGCAGGATCGGGTCCGTGCGCAGTTTGTGCCAGGCACCGGAGAGCGTCATCATCCCGTTGATCATGCCGCCCCAGCTCGGTGCCAGCAGGATCAGCGACATGATCATGCCGGCGGTCTGGGCCCAGTCCGGCAGTGCGCTGTAATGCAGGTGATGGCCGCCGGCCCAGACATAGGTGGCGATCAGCGCCCAGAAGTGGACGATGGATAGCCGGTAGGAATAGACCGGCCGGTCCGCCTGCTTGGGCACGAAGTAATACATCATCCCCAGGAAGCCGGCCGTCAGGAAGAAGCCCACGGCGTTATGTCCCCACCACCACTGCATCATGGCGTCGGTCACGCCGCTGTAGATGGAATAGGACTTGAAGGCACTGACCGGCAGTTCCAGGTTGTTGCCGATGTGCAACACCGCCACCGTGAGAATAAAGGCGCCGTAGAACCAGTTGGCCACGTAGATGTGTTTGGTCTGGCGCTTGGTAATGGTGCCGAAATAGACCATGGCGTAGGCCACCCAGACCAACGTAATCAGGATGTCGATGGGCCATTCCAGCTCGGCGTATTCCTTGGTGCTGGTCAGTCCCATGGGCAGCGTGATGCAGGCGGCTACCAGGACGGCCTGCCAGCCCCAGAAAGTGAATGCAGCCAGCCCGTCGGAGAACAGCCTTGCCTGGCAGGTTCTCTGGACCACGTAGTAGGAGGTGGCGAACAGGGCGCTACCGCCGAACCCGAAGATGACCAGGTTGGTATGCAACGGGCGTAACCGGCCAAAGTGGGTCCAGGGCAGGTCGAAATTCATGAAGGGAAAACGCAACTGGGAGGCGATGAGCACACCCATCCCCATACCAATGATGCCCCAGACCACCGTCATGATGGTGAACTGGCGCACGACCTTGTAGTTATATGTCAGGTTAGGAGTCGCTGTGCTCATGATGGCCTTACCAGAGGGTGACAGGGAATAAAATTAGGCGATGCAAGTATGGTGAATGGCAGCCCCCTTTTTCAATGACCTGGATCAAGCCAAAAGACGGAAATAGGGTGCCTTTTAGGCGTAAGGGGCCAGGAGACGTACTCTCATCATTTAGTGCAAGATGCTGTAATGATCAAATGATCATGGGCTATTTCGTTCATGTTTTTGAACTCGTGGAACGATGTCGCCTGCTGGGGTTTGTCGGGCATGGCTGCTAACATGCGCGCCAGCATTGGCCCCGCCCCGGGGCCGAACCATGATTGACGTCAGGAAAGTGGCAATGGCGCAAGAACTGATCGAGGGCGAGGGGCCCCGGACCCTCCTGTTGGCGCATGGCGCCGGTGCGCCCATGGATTCACCCTACATGGACCTGTTGGCCGCCGGACTGGCGGAGCAGCGCATCCGGGTTGTCCGTTTCGAGTTCGAATACATGCGCAAGCGCCGGGAAGACGGCAGGAAGCGCCCGCCCCCCAGGGCTGAAAAGTTGGAAGGGGAGTTCAGCGCCGTGATTGACCGCCATGCGGGGGCATCCGGGCCCGTCTATATCGGAGGCAAGTCCATGGGCGGGCGGATTGCGAGTGTCCTGGCCAGCCGGGCGGACGACCGTATTGCTGGCTGTGTCTGTTTTGGCTATCCGTTCCACCCGCCGGGTAAGGCCGACCGCTGGCGCACGGCGCATTTTAACGACTTTACCGTACCGGTCCTGATCAACCAGGGCACGCGCGATCCTTTCGGCCGGAAGGATGAAGTGCAGGCGCATCTGACCGGTGATGGGCCCGTAGTGATCCATTGGCTGGACGACGGTGAGCACGATTTCCGGCCACGTAAGTCCACCGGCACCACCCAGGAGGACCTGATTGAGCTGGCGGCCCGGCAGACGGCGGCCTGGATGGATGGCCGCAACGGATCGGGGGAGGTCTGACGGGATGGAGCGAATACTGCTGTTCTGCCGCGCTGGCTTTGAGACGGAAGCAGGCCGGGAACTGACCGAACTGGCGGCTGAACACGGGCGCTATGGCTATTTCCAGCCGGAGGCCAACGCGGGCCAGGCGATGTTCGTGGTCGCCGATGGGGGCGATGCACGGTCCCTGATGCAACAGGTGGGTATGGCCTCGCTGGTGTTTACCCGCGATTGGTTCGAGGTGATCGACGATCGGGCCCTGCCGGCGTCGGATAGGGTGGGGGCGGTGCTCGAGGCGTTGCGCGAACAGCCGGACAGGCCGCCGTCGGCCCGGGTCGAGATTCGCGTGCCGGAGGATGTGGAGCGCGACCTGGGGGCTTTCAGCCGGAAATGGGCGTCGCCCCTGTCCCGTGCGTTGCGGGAGACGGGGTTTCTGGTCGACGATGAATCCAACCGCCGGCGCCTGGAAATCTTCCTGCCCTCGTTTGATCGGATGATCCTCGGTATCAGCCATGCAGACAACCGGGCCGTCTACCTCAGCGGGATTCCCCGGCTGCGTTTGCCGGCCTCGGCCCCCAGCCGGTCGGCGCTGAAACTGGAGGAAGCCTGGAAAGTCTTTATCCCGCAGGAACAGTGGCTGGATTACCTGGGAGGCGGCAAGAAAGCCGTCGACCTTGGCGCGGCCCCCGGTGGCTGGACCTGGCAGTTGGTCCGTCAGGGCATGTTGGTGACCGCCGTCGATAACGGTCCCTTGGACGAGGCGCTGATGGCCAGCGGCCACGTGGAGCATGTGCGGGCGGACGGCTATCTGTGGCGGCCCCAGCGTGCCGTGGACTGGATGGTGTGCGATATCGTCGACAAACCGCGCCGGACCACCGAGATGGTGGTGGACTGGTTCGGGAACCGTCTGTGCAAATTCAGCGTCTTCAACCTGAAGCTGCCGATGAAGAAGCGTTATGACGAGTGGTTGGTGTGTCGGGAGCGGTTGCTGGGAAAACTCGATGCCACCGGCGTGGATGTCCGCCTGAAAGCCCGGCACCTTTACCATGACCGGGAAGAGATTACCTGCTTCGTGGAGCGGTTCAGTTGACCGGGCGTATGACGGTCAGCATTGTTGCAGGATGGTGATCTTTTCTTCCTGGTCCATCATCAGGTTCAGTTCGTTCATCATTTCCTTGCGCTGGTCCGAGTGGTACCAGTTGTCCCAGTCGGTTATGGAGCGCCAGTTGCACAGGGTCATGCGGTGGTGGATGTCGTTGGCGTCCACCAGCGTCTCGCCGGAAATGAACCCCGGCACGCTGACGGCGTACTGCAGTAGTAAGCGGGACTCCTTCTCGTAGGCACTTTCCAGCGTGGCGGCAATGTGGCGCTCGATCAGTACCCGGATCATGATGGCCTCCACAACGCGTTGTTCTTATAATCCAATCTAGCACTGAATGCACGAGAGCGCCCGACACCGGCGCTGGGAGAAGCTGTTGTGGTGGAAATGGCCTATGATCTTGAACTCGATGCCACGGGACTGATGTGCCCCGAGCCGGTGATGATGCTGCATAACCGTATGGCCGAGGTACCGGTCGACGGGATCCTGAAAGTGGTCGCGACGGATCCTTCAACGACCCGCGATGTACCGCGTTTCTGTCAGTTCCTCAATCACACCCTGGTGCAGGAAAATCACACCGAGACCGAGTTCGTATACTACATTCGCCGTGGCGAATAACCTGTCCCGGTTCATCATCCGGCGCCAGGTGCTTGATAAAGGCGCCCATGATCGCCAGCAGCATCTTGCCGGCCAGCACACAGGCCGCGCCCTGCTGCAATGCGGTCACAACCGGGCTTGCCCTTCCCGGGTCTCCTCCAGGTGGGCGAGAAATTCATCCCGGTCCATCTCGCCCATGACGCGGGCACTGGCGATTTCCTCGCCCTGACGGTCGAAGAACAGGATGGCCGGCGGTCCGAACAGGTTCAGTTCATCGAGCAGGGCTTGTTGTTCCGGCGTGTTGTCGGTGACGTCGATCTGCAACAGCGTCATGGACGACATGGCGGCGCGTACCTGGGGGTCGCTGAAGACATTGCGTTCCATAACCTTGCAGCTGATGCACCAGTCGGCGTAGAAATCCAGCATGACCGGCTGGCCGGCCTTCGCAGCCGAAGCCTGGGCGGCCTTCAGCTCGCTGGTAGAGGCGGTTCGCCGGAAGGGAGAGTCCGGGGCTTCGGTGCTGGACCCGGTGCCGGGCGATGCTGCGACCGTTACAGCCCCGGTGGCAGTGAACGGCGCCAGTGGGCGCAGTGGATCGTTGGCACCTGCCAGGGCGCCGCCCAGTAGCAGAATGGCATAGGTGAACAACACCAGTCCGACGCCTTTCCAGGTTCGCTGCCAGCCGGCCCGGGCCCTTTCGAATGCGCCCAGCTGGACGCCGGTCAGGGCCGCCAGCAGGCCCCACAGGATCAGTGTCACCCGGCCCGGCAGCAGTCGTTCAAGCAGCCAGATGGCCACCGCCATGAGCATGACGCCATAGACCGCCTTGACCGTATTCATCCAGGTGCCGGTGCGCGGCAGGAACCGGCGTCCACCTACCGCCACCAGGATCAGGGGCAGCCCCATGCCCAGGCCCAGGGCCAGTAAGGCCAGGCCACCCAATACCGCATCCTGGGTGGTGCTGATGTAAAGCAGGCTACCGGCCAGTGGGGCCGATACACAGGGAGAGACGACCAGCGCCGAGAGGGCGCCGATGCCAAACACCGAAACCAGGTGGCCGCCGCTGAGCCGGCTCGATGTGGCGGTGAGTCGGCTGGTGATCGCCTGGGGTAGGCGCAGCTCGAAAAGACCGAACATGGACAGCGCGAACAGGGCAAACAGGGTCGCGAAAGTTATCAGCACGGCCGGCGACTGGAGCTGGGCCTGCAGGTTGAAGCTGGCACCCAGCAACCCGGTCAGGACGCCGGCCGCCGCATAGGTCAGTGCCATGCCCAGTACGTAGCTGGTGGCCAGGACCAAGGCCTGCGGTGTACGCGTATGCTGGTTGGAGACCAGCGCCGAAATGATGGGAATCATGGGCAACACACAGGGGGTAAAGGTCAGCCCCAGACCCAGCAGCAGGAAGATGCCGGTAATGGCCAGCAGCGATTGCTGTTGCAGCAGCGCGGCGATGCCGGTGGCCGAGTCGGTACCGGCTTGCGTCAATCCGCCGAATCGACCCGGCGTGCCGCCTGTCGCCGCTGGTGCCGGCGCGCCGTTGCCGGCCGAGGCGACATAGAGGGCATCGCGGGTCTGCGGCGGGTAGCACAGGCCGGCCTCGGCGCAGCCCTGGTAAGTCACCTTCAGCGTGGTTTCATCCACTCCCTCGGGCAGGGTCACCGGCACCATCGCATTGATGGGGTCGGTAAAGACGGTCACCTTGCCGAAATAGGGATCATCCTTGGTATGTCCGGCCAGGGAAAACCGGGGCTTGCCGACCTCGACGCCCGGATCGGTGGCGACGACCTTGATCCGGTCGCGATAAAGGTAGTGTTCGGGGGCAATGTTCCAGGTCAGTTCGACGCCGTTATCGGCCAGGCCCGAGCTGAATGGCAGCGCCTCGTCCACCGGCAGGAAATCGCCGAGCTGTTGGCCGTTGCCGCCGGTTGCGGACTCGATGTTGAACGCCAGCGCCTGGCTGGCCGGGCCCGCGAGCCCCAGGCAGCAGAGGAGTGTCAGGCCCAGGCGCCGCCAGGCTAAGGCGGTGAACGGGAGCAAATGGTGGCCGAATAGGTACGACAAAGAAAGATCCTTCGCAGTCGGGATGCCGCCGGACAAGGCGATTGGCCGGGGCTCTCATGGAACGCCTTCTTGGAGCGGAATTTTACCAGAAAGTTCGTCAGGCCGCGTCCATTGAGCCTGGTGCAGCCGGGATGCTGGTATTAAGTGGACGAAACACGCACAATAGCGCACGCATGAAACACCATCCAGATGACCTGATAATGCTGTTCAACGATCTCTTCTGGGAGCGGTGGCGGACCATCCTCGTGCGCGGAGACGATGAACCGGAGTATATACCGGCCGGTGATGAAACCGGTTGCCATCGTGTCGTCTTTGCCCACGGCTACTTTGCCAGTGCCCTGCATGAGATCAGTCACTGGTGCATTGCCGGGGAGCGTCGCCGCCAGCTCCATGATTACGGCTACTGGTATTGTCCGGACGGACGCACCCGGGAGCAGCAGGCGGCGTTCGAATCGGTGGAGGTCAAACCCCAGGCGCTGGAATGGCTGTTCTCCGAGGCGGCCGGCGTCACGTTCAACATCAGCGTCGATAACCTCTCCGGGGACGGCGCGTGTGATGAAGCCGGATTTCGCCGCAAGGTGGCCCGGCAGGCCCGTGGCTATCTCGAAACGGGCAGCCTGCCGCCTCGTGGCCGGTTGTTCCTGGAGACGCTCCTGACGTTCTACGACCGGGAAGTGGTCTTCGGGGCGCACCTTTTTACGCCGGACCGGGAACGGTCGGCGATATAATGCATTCTGGGCCAGGCGTGACGCGTCCGGCCATCCGACAGTTCGGGAGGACTCGTTGAATACACCTGAAGTACCCGTTGATGAACGCAGAACCCGGTTTACCGATTTCCAGCTGGACAAGACCCTGCAGAAGGCCATTGCCGGCATCGGTTTCGAATTCTGCACACCGATCCAGGCGGAGACCCTGCCGCTGACGCTGGCCGGCCATGACCTGATTGGGCAGGCCCAGACCGGCACGGGCAAGACGGCCGCCTTCCTGATCACCGCGATCCAGCGGCTTTTGCAGTCGCCGATCCCGTTCGCGGAGCGTTTTGCGTCCGAGCCGCGGATCCTGGCGCTGGCACCGACCCGGGAGTTGGCCCTGCAGATTGCCAAGGATGCCGAAGAGCTCTGTGCCCATACCGGCCATAATGTGGTCACCGTGCTGGGTGGCATGAACTACGACAAGCAGCGGGACCAGCTGCGCAATGAGGTGGTCGACATCCTCGTCGCGACGCCGGGCCGCCTGATCGATTTCCTGGGCTCCCAGGACGTGTTCCTGGACCAACTGGATATCCTCATTATCGATGAAGCGGATCGGATGCTCGATATGGGGTTCATCCCGGATGTGAAGCGGATCATCCGCAAGTGCACCCCCAAGGAAGAGCGTCAGACGCTGCTGTTCAGCGCGACCTTCAACCAGGACGTGCTGAACCTGTCGTCCATGTGGACCCAATCCGCCGAGTTCGTGGAGATCGAGCCGGAGCAGAAGACCGCCGAGCGGGTCGAGCAGACCGTATACATGGTGGGAGAAGACGACAAGCTCACGGTATTGACCAACTACCTGCAACGACCGGAAGTCAGCAAGGCGATCATCTTTGCCAACCGCCGGGATCAATGCCGGGACCTGGAAGCCGATCTGCGGCGTCAGGGTATCAGTACCGCGTTGCTGTCCGGTGAGATTGCACAGAGCAAGCGCCTGCGGACCCTCGACAAGTTCAAGGACGGTTCGATCAAGGCGCTGGTAGCAACCGATGTTGCCGGTCGCGGCATTCACGTCAGCGGCGTGACCCACGTCTTCAACTTCAACCTGCCGGAAAACGCCGAGGATTACGTACACCGCATCGGCCGCACCGGCCGGGCCGGGGAGCACGGCGTCTCGGTCAGCTTCGCCAGTGAGGACGACGCTTTTTCCCTGCCGGCCATCGAGAGCTATATTAGCCAGAAACTGGAATGCACGATTCCGGAAGAAAGCCTGATGGCCCCGCTGTCCCAGCCGGTGCAGCCGCGTCGCCGGCGCAGCAGTGGCGGCGGCGGTCGGCGCCCGCAGGGGCGACGCCAGCGCCGGGCCTGAAGCAAGGAAGAACCATGCTGATCGTTGCCGATGAGAATATCCCTCTGCTGGACCGGTTCTTTGACGAGATCGGCTCTATCCGCCGCGTCGCGGGCCGGGAGATGGAGCCGCAGGACGTTGCCGACGCCGATATCCTGCTGGTGCGCTCGGTCACCCGGGTGGATCGCCACCTGCTCGAAGGTAGCCGGGTCAAGTTTGTGGGGACTGCAACGATCGGCACCGATCATGTGGACGTCGACTGGCTGGCGGAGCAGGGGATCGCCTTTGCCAGTGCGCCCGGCTGTAACGCGGCCAGCGTCGCGGAGTATGTGCTGAGTGTCCTGTCCATCCATGCCGAAGAGAGGGGCGAGGACGACTGGTCCGATCTGTCGGTGGGCATTATCGGTGCCGGCAACGTCGGTCAGGCCCTGGGCCGCCGCCTGACGCGGCTTGGCTTTACCGTAAAGATCAGCGACCCGCCTCGTCAGAGGATTGAAGGGGAGGGTGGGTTCTGCGACCTGGAGGACGTGCTGGCCTGCGACATCGTGACGCTGCACACGCCGCTCACCCAGGACGGTGATTATCCCACGCACCACTTGCTGAATGCGGACCGGCTGCGGGCACTGACCGGTCGGCAGTTGCTGATCAATACCAGCCGGGGCGGTGTGGTGGATACCCAGGCGTTGCTGGCCCGGCTCCAGGCCGGGGATGCGCCGCAGGTGGTGCTGGACGTCTGGGAAGGCGAGCCGGGCGTGGACCCGGATCTGGCCCGGGCGGTCTGGCTGATGACGCCCCACATCGCCGGATACAGCCTGGAAGGGAAGGTGGGCGGTACGGAGATGATTTACCGCGCCCTGTGCCACTTCCTGGGGCTGCCGGCCCGCAAGCAGGCCGGGCAGTTTATGGCGGATCCGGCTCTGAGCAAGCTGTCGTTTACCTCATCGGCCACCGCTCTGGATGCGGCGCACGTGGCTATCCGGGCCTGCTACGACGTGCGTCGCGATGCGGCCCGCTACCGCCGGGTACTGGCATTGCCCGAGGATGGGCGCGCGCGCGCGTTTGACGCCATGCGCCGGGACTATCCGGTGCGGCGGGAGTTTTCGAGTGTCAAGATCCAGCTCAAGGGTGGGGCCAAGGAACTCCAGCAGGTGTTCAAGGCGCTGGAGTTCAAGCTCAAGGTCTGACGATGCATTGGGGCCCCCGGTGCTGTCCGGGAACCGGGCCAGCCTCAGCCGGCGGCCCTCTTCAGTTCACGGGCGTCCTGCTCCGCGGTTTCGTTCTCATGGGCCAGCTTTTCCAGTGAATCCCGCACCATGGTGTCGGTGATGGGGATTTCCCGGCCATCGGAAAGAATGATTGCTGCGCCATTCATCCAGCTTTCTGCGGTCGGTTGCTGCTCTGTCACGATTCCGGCCTCTCTCTTTGGTTGGGGAGTTGCTGGCGGTCACCTCTAGGGCACCATCAGCCTTTTTTCCCGGGCTTGTCCTTGCCCTTTCGAAATCAGACTACCCATCGATTATGTCGCGAACATGACAGTCGATGCGTGATCCTGTTCCCGTCACGCGGATCGATTTGGCTGTCTTCTTCAAACAGTGTGACAGTGATCCGGCCGGACGGCCATAGTACGAAGGTGGGGAACGGGGCATCCGGAGATGCCCCGCGGGTGAGATGTTGACGGGTGTTATGAACCAAGCCTCTGCAACGCCGCAATGCGCTCTTCCAGCGGCGGGTGCGTCATGAACAGGGCGGCCAGGCCGCCCCGGGCACCGCGGTTGATCCCGAACGCCTGCAGGGAATCCGGCATCTGGTCCGGCATTTCACTTTCCCGGCGCAGGTGGTTGAGGGCGCTGATCATGGCGCCGCTCCCGGCCAATCGGGCACCGGCGATGTCGGCCCGGAACTCGCGACGGCGGGAGAACCAGAACACAATGGTGCTGGCCAGGATGCCCAGGACCACTTCGGCGATCATACTGACCACGAAGAAGCCGATGCCATGGCCGTTCTCGTTGCGCAGGATCACGCGATCCACGATCGAACCGATCACCCGTGCCGCGAAAATCACAAACGTGTTGACCACCCCCTGGATCAGGGCCAGGGTCACCATGTCGCCATTAGCGACGTGACCGATCTCGTGCCCCAGAACGGCACGGATTTCATTCTTGTCGAAACGTTGTAACAGGCCGTCGCTGACAGCGACCAGGGCGTCGTTCCTGTTCCAGCCGGTGGCGAAAGCATTGGATTGCTGGGCCGGGAAAATCGCCACATCCGGCATCTTGATGCCGGCCTGGCGGGCCAGTTCGCCCACGGTTTCCACGAGCCAGCGTTCAGCAGGGGTGCGGGGCTGCTCGATGATCTGGGCGCGGGTGCTCCATAAAGCCATGCGCTTGGAAATGAGCAGGGAAATGATGGAGCCGGCAAAACCGAAAACGGCGGCGAAGACCAGCAGGTTGCCGTAGGCAATACCGTTCTGCGCCAGGTACGAGTCCACGCCGAACAGCTTCAACGTGATGCTGGCTACAAAAATCACGGCCAGGTTGGTGGCCAGGAACAAGAGGATTCTCATCGTTCTCCATTCTCCAGAGTGGTCAGGCCCGGAATGTCAGTGGACATGGTTTGCTCCGGGCAAGGGATTCCGGAGAGGGCCGCTTGGCACGGAGCTCTCCACAATCCCCCGATCCAGCCTTTATATCGGGGCAGCCCCTGCGGCGTTCAATAGCCTGACAGGGAATTAACGCTCCGATCTCCGGATGGTTAAACGACCTCTTTGACCGTATTGGCCGGCATTAGTTTTCGATGGAACGCCCTCGCATGTGTCAGTTTCCGACAAATAATACGGACTGGACCGCGTCGGCGATCAGCGACGAGTTGCCATTTTTCAGGGCGACCCGGAGCAGATGGATGTTGGTGGCCAGATCGGCCTGTACGGCGGGCGGCAGGCCGTCGGTATCCTCCGGGTAGGTCCCTGTCAGTGAGTCGGGCAGGTGCTCCGTGCGTACGGGGGCATTGAGGCGCGTGAAGGCCGGCTGGGTCAGCACCACTTGGTCGACGGCATCCTGGTGGATGGTGTCGTCGTAGCGGATGTGACCTTCGTCGGCCAGCCACAGCATGGTTGAGAAGCAGGCCCGGTGCCGGCGGCTGTGCAGGCCGAATTCATCGGGGGAATCCGGCCCGGAGATGTCTTCCACATAAAGGCTGACCTTGCGCGGGAAGGCGTTGTACAGCTGTACCAGGATAATGGCCGTATCCCGGTAGAATTCCTCGATATGAATATCCGCCATGGCCGCCGTTCGCTTTACCGGTGAATTACTGCTGGTAGGTCGCCAGAAAGTGTGCCAGACGTTTCATGGCATCTTCCAGCGTATCCACACGGGGCAGGAATACCACCCGCAGATGCTGTTTGTCGTCGATATTGAACGCTGACCCCTGTACCAGCAGGATGCGCTCCTGCAACAGCAGATCGAACACCAGTTTCTCGTCGTTATGGATCGGGTAGCGCTTGGCGTCCAGGCGCGGGAACATGTACAGCGCCCCCTGTGGCTTCACGCAGCTGACGCCGGGGATGTCGTTAAGCAGGGACCAGGCCGTCTCGCGCTGCTCGTACAGGCGCCCGCCCGGGGCCACCAGGTCATTGATGGACTGGTAGCCGCCCAGCGCGGTCTGGATGGCCAGTTGTGCAGGCACGTTGGAGCACAGGCGCATGGAGGCCAGCATCTCGATGCCTTCGATCAGGTCGATGGCCTTGTGCTTGGCGCCGCTGATAATCATCCAGCCGGAGCGGTAGCCGGCGGCACGGTAGTTCTTGGACAGCCCGTTGTAGGTGAAGAACAGCACGTCGTCGGCCAGGGAAGCGGTGGGGACATGCTTGGCACCGTCATACAGGATCTTGTCGTAGATCTCGTCGGACAGGACGATGAGGTTGTGCTGGCGGGCCAGCTCGACAATCTGCTCCAGCAGTTCCGGCGGGTAGACGGCACCGGTCGGGTTGTTCGGGTTGATCACCACGATCGCCCGGGTCCGGGACGTGATCTTGCTCTTGATGTCGTCGATGTCCGGGAACCAGTCCTGGGCCTCGTCGCAATGGTAGTGCACCGGCTTGCCGCTGGACAGGGTGACAGCCGCGGTCCAGAGCGGGTAGTCGGGCGCGGGGACCAGCACCTCGTCACCGGTATTGAGCAGCGCCTGCATGGACATGACGATCAACTCACTGACGCCGTTGCCCAGGTAGATATCGTCGATGTCCACCTTGTCGATGCCGCGCTGCTGGCAGTAATGCATGATCGCCTTACGGGCCGAGAACAGGCCCTTGGATTCCACATAGCCCTGGGCCGAATGCAGATTGTAGATGACGTCCTGCTGGATTTCCTCGGGAATGTCCAGCTCGAAGGCGGCCGGGTTGCCGATGTTCAGTTTGAGGACGCGGTGGCCTTCCTCTTCCAGGCGACGGGCTTCACGCAGAACCGGACCGCGGATCTCATAACACACGTTATCCAGCTTGGATGACTTCTTGAGGTTCTGCATGTTGCTTGTTTCCTGCTTGGTCGATGGCAAATGATATCCCGGACTCCTGCAAAGGCCATAGCCTGGCCAGGCAAACCGCTTGGTCGGTATCGGTTTGCGGTGAACCTTGCGCTGACCATCTGGGAAGCGTGCCAGGGAAAGGCCGGGACCGGCCCGGAGGTTCCTTATTCTAGCCAAACCGCCGGTAGGGTAGAAAGGCCGGAACACTCCTGAATTGTGATGAATAATGGCACAATGGCCCGGATTTTGAGAGACACAGTACCGCCGCGTGCGGTCGGTACAGTTCCGGGTGACGACATCGAGGAGGCTTGCATGCTGGCGTTTCAGGTGATTCAGGATCGGGCGGCCGCTCGCGCGGGTGGCGCCAGGGCGCTCGCGGAGCGGATGCCGGCCGTGCGCCCACCTGAGGCGCTGGCGGCCCTGCCGGACAGCTACTTCCTGTCCGTCATGACCCGCCGGATTTTCCAGGCCGGCATGAAGCACAGTGTCATCAATGATCGTTGGCCGGCGTTCGAGGCCTGGTTCTGGGGGTTCGAGCCGGAAAAGCTGATGCTGTTGTCCGAGGAACAGTTGGAGTCGGCCATGCAGAATCCGGAATTGATCCGCCACTGGGGGAAGTTACGGACCATTCCGGTCAATGCCGGAGAGCTGTACCGTGTCAGCCAGGCCGAGGGTGGCTTTGGCCGGTTCCTGGCCAACTGGCCGGACGACGATCTGTTCGGCCTGTGGGCCTGGCTGGGCCGCCGCTTCCAGCGTATGGGCGGTCAGTCTGGGGCCCGCTTCCTGCGGCTGGCAGGCCGCGATACCTTCCTGTTGACCGATGACGTGATTGCCGCGCTGCAGGCATCCAATGTCATCGACAGCAAACCGACCCGCAAGGCCGACAGGCAGGCCGTGAATGAGGCCTTCGTGACCTGGCGTGAACAGTCGGGGCTGCCGTTTGCCCATATCAGTCGAATGCTCTCGATGACGGTGGATTGACCGTATCGGACCGGGTGCTCCGGACTTGTTTGCGCTATTCTAATTGTGCACAATTGAATGGCCTTCAATATAAATAGAGCCTTCCCGGCCTTGCCGACACCACAGGAGACAACGGAATGACAACAGAGAGCCTCTATGACATCGAGGTCCAGGACATCAAGGGGAATACCCGCGCCATGGCCGACTACAGCGGCCAGGTCCTGCTAATCGTGAATACCGCCAGTAAATGCGGTTTTACGCCACAGTTCGAAGGTTTGCAGACCCTGCATAAGGAACTGGGCGATAAGGGCTTCGAGGTGCTGGGCTTTCCCTGCAACCAGTTTCTCAGTCAGGATCCCGGCAGTAACGACGAGATCAGCCAGTTCTGCAGCCTGAACTACGGGGTGGATTTCCCGATGTTCGCCAAGATCGAGGTGAACGGTGACAACACCCACCCGCTATACCGCTTCCTCAAGCACCAGGCCAAGGGGTTGATGGGCTCGGAGAAGATCAAGTGGAACTTCACCAAGTTCCTGGTAAACCGCCAGGGAGAGGTGGTCAAGCGTTACCCGCCCACCGCCAAGCCGGAAGATCTCCGGAAAGACATCGAAAAACTGCTCTGATGGCTGGAAACAACGATCCCCTGGCACTGGATAACCAGGTCTGCTTTGCGCTCTACGCGGCGAATCGTGCCGTCACCGGGCTCTATCGTCCGTTGTTGGATGCCTTGGGGCTGACGTATCCACAGTATCTGGTCATGCTGGTTCTCTGGGAGGTGGATCCGCCCGCCGGGGGGCAGGCACCGGACGCTGAACGGATCAGCGTGTCGTTTGTCGGCCGGCGCCTGAAGCTGGATTCGGGCACACTGACGCCATTGCTCAAGCGCCTTGAGGCCCGCAACCTGCTGCAGCGCCGGCGACATCCCGACGACGAGCGGGTGGTGACCCTGGCGCTGACCGAAGAGGGGCGCGCCCTGCGACAACGGGCGCTGGAGGTGCCCGGGAAGCTGCTGTGCCGCAGTGGCCTGGATCTGGAGCAGGCCCAGTCACTGCGCAGGAGCCTGCAGGCACTGCTGGATCAGTTGCCCTGACGGACAGTCTGGCTGGCCCAGTGCTCGATCACCTGACGCAGCTCGTCCTTGTTGTAGGGCTTGGTGACGTAGTCGTTCATGCCGGCGGCCAGGCAGTCATCCTTGTCGCCCTGCATGACGTTGGCCGTTACCGCGATCACCGGCAGGTCGCGCCATTCCGGATGCTTGCGGATGCGTTTGGTGGCGGCATAGCCGTCCATCACCGGCATCTGGCAGTCCATCAGCACGATGTCGTAGCTCTGCTTGTCCAGCGCCGCCAGGGCACGCTCACCGTTTTCCGCCAGGTCCACCCGATAGCCCAGCTTGCGCAGCATGCTGCTGGCCACGATCTGGTTGACGCGATTGTCTTCCACCAGAAGGATGTTGAGGTTGGTGCTGGGTTCCGTTGCGTCTGCGTCGGTGGCCGGGATGCTTGGCACCGACTCACCGGTTGCCAGCAGCAGGGTCTGCTCAAGCTGGTTACGCCTCAGGGGCAGGGCGATAGCGCGGACTTTCTGGCCGGACACCGTGTGGATGGCCTGCTCCGGCTCGCCGATCAGGACCAGGGGGCAATCCAGGGGCTGATCGGCCAGTGAGCCGCGGGTCAGCGTCTTACTGTCACAGAGATAGGCTGCTGCCGGACCTTCGTCCCGGGTGTGCACCGGAATCTGCCAGGCTTGCAACTGGCGCTCCAGGGGCAGCCGGTGCGGGTTGTCGTGAGGGATATCGAGGATAACGCCCTGCTCACGGAGGGGGGACTGATCGAATGCGTTCTTCCGGGCCGGGGTACGCACCGGCAGAGGCAGGATAACGGTGAAGTGGGTTCCGTTGTGCTCGCGGGATTCCACGGTGATATGGCCGTGCATCCGTTCCACCAACTGGCGGCAGAGCGTCAGCCCGAGGCCGGTGCCGCCATAACGGCGGGTGGTATCGGCCTTGCCCTGTGAGAACGGTGAGAAAATCCGGCGCAGGGTTTCATCGTTCATGCCGATGCCGGTGTCGATCACATCAATGCGGGTCTCGCCATTGCGGGTCACGGCGCGAATACGGACTTCGCCGGATTCCGTGAACTTGATGCCGTTGCCCAGGAGGTTGTTGACGATCTGCCGCACGCGGGTCGGGTCGCCCTGAAGGGTCTCGGGTAAGTCGGGATCGATGTCAATGACCATTTCGACGTTGCGGCTGAGGGCCTGTTGGCTGAGCAGGGTGGCGCATTCCTCGATGACTTCGCGCAGGTTGAATTCGATCGCCTCGAGATTCAGTTTGCCGGCTTCGACCTTGGAGATGTCCAGGATGTCGTTGAGCAGGCTGAGCAGGCTCTGGCCGGCGTTATAGGCGATTTCCAGGCGGTTGCGCTGACTGGGCGACAGCTCACTTTCCAGTGTCAGGCTGAGCATGCCCAGCACGCCGTTAAGCGGCGTCCGGATCTCATGGCTCATGCTGGCCAGGAAGTTGGCCCGGCTGCGGGCCCGGTGAACGGCATCCTCCTTGGCGCGGATCAGGGCCCGGTTGCCCCGTTGCAGGGCTTCGTTCTTCTCGGAGATTTCCCGCGTGCGGTCCTCGACTTCCCGTTCCAGTTTGGACGAGTAGTGCTTCATCTTGCTTTCGGCCAGGCGGACCTGATCGAGACTGCTGTCGATGGTGTCGAGGTGCTGGTTGATGATGCCAACCATCTGGCCGATTTCGTCGGAGCTGTGATTCCGGGGTACCGGCAGGCGGATTTTCTCGGGGGTTTTCGGATCCACTTCATGCAGCGCCTGGATCACCCGCATCAACGGCTTGGTCAGGATGAAATAGAAAATGAACAGCAGGATGACGCTGAGAATCAGGCTTTTCAGGAACCCGCTGACCAGGGTGTAGGCCGCCCGGCTCAGGAAGGCCGTGCCATAGTGGTAGGTATCGATGCGCACTTCCAACTGGCCCAGCGGGATTTCCTCGAGCTGGGGGACCCGCAGGTTCTCGCTGTACTCCCGGTTGGGTCCGAACAGGAAATCACTGAGGAAGCGGTATGCGGAGTCGGTCGATGGACGCGTGGAAGCCGCCAGGATGCGGCCATCCGGGTCGACGATGCGCGCGTCGACGATGGCCGGATGGCGCAGGAGGCCGTCGAGCAGCTCCTTGGCCAGCCGGGTATCGATGTTATAGGCAATTTGCGAAGCGGGACTGAAGCTGATGTCCATCAACGCCCGGATCTCTTCGTCCATGCTCTCCCGGGCGCTGAAATAGTCCAGGGTCACCTGGATCATGTTGAGCAGGATACCCAGTGCCATGGCCAGCAGGACCGTGTTGCGGGTCAGCCGGAATGACAGGCGTTTGGTGAAGGGCGTACTCACAGCTTAAACAATCCCTGTTGCACTGATGACGGAGGCCGGTGCACTAATCGTCGTAATCGGCCTTTTTTTTCCATTCTTCTTCGTGCAGGAAAGAATCCCATTCCTTGTCGAGGCGATGCTTTTCCTGGTCCTTGCCCGGGTCGCCTTCCTGGGCGCTGGCCATGGCTTCCAGCTCCTTGATACGGGTGCGGAAGCTCTTGATGGCCTTGACCGCCATCGGGTTGTCCTTGGCCTTGCCCAGTTCGGTGGACGCGAGGTGGTAGGCGTGAATCGCCTTTCGGACCTGATTCTGCCGGATCATCTCACGAGCTTGTGAGACGTGGTAGTCAGCCTGGGTCTTGTGGACCAGGAACAGGACAAGTTTCAGGTTCTTGCGGGCGACTGTCGACTCGATCCGGTTGCGTTGCTGCATGCCCTCGATCAGCCGGAACAGGGATTGCAGCAGGCCTTTCACCTCGGCCGCTCGACCGGGCGTGTCGATGCGCTGGGGAGAGCGCTCGTCGGCGCCATCTTCCAGGCGCTGGCGGCGAGTCCTGGTCTCGTCCGCCCATTGCTTGACCGGCAGGTCGGTCTTCAGGTCGGCCAGACTGCGGCAGACTTCGTCGGCCCGCATCAGCATGATGGATTTCAGGTCCTGGGTCAGATACTGGGGCGGCAACTCGTCCAGCAGGCGCTGGGTCAGCCGGAATGTGTCTTCAAGCGTCTTGGCCCGTCTTGCCCGTTCTATCCTGGCCTTTTCCCGGATTTGCACGAAGACAATAACGGCGATGGAAAGAAGGACGATAACTGCGAAAAAGATGACGATGGTGGTTGTATCCATGTTTCAGACTGCCGTCTCTCTATGATTCTGATACGCGCCGATTATGCCGCTTTCGAGTATAGCGCAATACGCACTTTCAAAGGGTTAAGTTATGTGTGCGAGCAACCTGCCTGATTTGGGGCGGGAAGCTTTGATTTATCAGGGTAATGAAGTCTGGGTTTTGCATTTTTTGCATGAATGGTACTCTGGCTCTCAAACCGGTGACTGGATGACTTCATGGACATTTCGCGCGTTGATCTCAACCTGTTGGTCTACCTGGATGTGTTGCTCCGGGAAAAGAACGTGACCAAGGCGGCCAACCACCTGGGCATCACGCAACCGGCGATGAGCAATGGCCTGCGCCGCCTCCGGGACCTGTTCGGTGACCCGCTGCTGGTGCGCACCAGCGAAGGCATGACCGCAACCGAGCGCGCCCGTGAACTCAAGCCCCTGGTACGCAACGTGCTGGCGGATATCGAGCGGGCGGTCCAGGCCAAATCGGAATTTGATGCGGCCCAGAGTAACCGGGTTTTCCGGATCATGGCCAGTGACTATGCGGAATCCTGCCTGATTCCCCGGGTGCTGCGCCGCATCCGCCAGGAAGCCCCCCATGTCACGCTGGATGTGTTGACGCCCAGTGATGTCAGTTTTCCGGATGTGGAGCAGGGGCGCCTGGACATGGCGATCAACCGATTCGACAAGCTACCCCAGTCGTTTCACCAGAAAACGCTCTGGACCGAATACTTTGCCTGCCTGATGAACGCCAAGAACCCGATCCTGCGCGAGCCGTTTACGCTGGACACCTACCTGGACGCCAGCCATATCTGGGTGAGCAAGACCGGGTTCGGTGTCGGCGTCGGGGTGAACCCCCAGGACGTGCAGCGCCTGGGCTGGGTGGATGAGGCCCTGTCCCTGATGGGCCGCAAGCGCCGTATCTCGGTTTTCACCCGGCACTACCAGGTGGCGATGCTGCTGGCGGAGCAGCACGACCTGATTGCCACCCTGCCCAGCCGGGCCGCCTGGCTACAGCGGGAAAACGCCAACCTCGTGGTGAAGGTGCCGCCGTTCACCATTCCGCCGTTCGAACTGAAGATGGCCTGGAGCCCCTTGCTCCAGCACAATCCGGACCACCAGTGGCTGCGTCGGCTGATCGCCGAGGTGGCGGCTGAAGTCGATGTGGAGTTTGCCGACTTTGGTCGTCCGTTCGAGGATCAGGGCGTTAGACCCAGTATGCAGTCAGAGCGGTAGCTCGCGCAGCTCCAGGGAGGGTCTGGCGGTATCCCACATGCGCTGGAAGGCCTCGGCCTGGAGCTTGACCCGGCCGGAATCGGCGAACCGGGCCCAACCCTCGAGACTGTCGAACCGGTGCCGGTAGGCCAGGGCGTCCCGGTCGGCGAGCAGGAACGCCTGTTCCTCGCTGGGGTAATCCGGGTTCACCAGCCGCAGTTCGATCTTGCTGGGAAGCCGCTTCATCAGTTGGACAAGCTGGTGCCGGCGCTGGACCAGCGGCTTGTCGTCGTGGACCAGCAGGCGGATCTCGCAGACGCGATGGCGGCGCGCCATCTCCGAGAAGATGTCGCGCAGGCGCTGGCGGTCATAGAGGTCATGCTCCAGCAGCCGGTCATAGAGCCAGATGCGCTGGCTGGCCTGGCCTGCGACCGTATCCAGCAGGTTGTGGTACTCACCTTCCTGGGCAAAGTGCCAGGTGCTGTCATCCCGGCCGAGAATGGTTGGGTTATGCGTTCTGCTTCCGCCGGCCAGGATCTGGGGGGCGGCCAGGCAGCGCATATCCAGGTGAGGAATGCCGGCATCGTCGTAGGGTGTGGAGCAGACGTGGAAGCCCAGCTTTTCGTAGAACGGCACCGCGTATTGCTGGGCGCTCAGGTGTAACTGGTCGAACTGGCTGGCGGCCTCCTGCATGATGTGCCGAAGCATCTGCTCGCCATAGCCCCGGCCCCGGTGCTCCCTGAGGATCGCCATGCGGCCGATGTGCCCGACATCCGTTACCGATGGCACAAGCCGTGCCACGGCGACCGGGGTATTGTCCGGAAGTACACCGATGAAGTGGTCTGAGATCTCGTCCGTCTCGTCCCACTCCAGGTCCGCCGGCACGCCCTGCTCGTCAATGAAGACGGTCTGGCGAATGTCGCGGATGGCCGACGGGGCCAGTTGCCAGCTGTACTTGCGGATTTTCAGTTCCATTCGAGATAAAGACTGCCCTGGTTGATCAGTGTCGTGAGCAGACCGCCCAGAGCCTCATCCCGGGCCAGTTCGGCCATCCGCTCCGGATCCGGCCGATGGCCGGCGCAGAGGAGGGGGGCGATGCCGCGGGCATCGCCGCTCAGCATGTAGCGTTCCCCGTCGACGAACAGCGCCGTCTGCTCTTCCAGATTATGGTAAGCAAAACGGGAGCCTTCGTTCCAGCGCAGCCAGGCGCCGTTGTCCAGGGCGCTGCAGAGGCTGTCGGCATCCACCGGCTCCTCGGGTGGCACCACGATGTGGGCGTTCTTGGGCGCGGTCGTATACTGACCCAGCCAGAGGGCCAGGAGGTCCCGGCGTTCCAGCGCCGACTCGACGATGCGGCTGACGCCGTCGATGGCGGCCGGCGTGATTTCGCCCGGATTGTCCTGGGTTGTCAGGTCCGGGTCCCGCAGCAGCTGTTCGGCACCGGGCTGGTTGCACAGGAAGTCGCTGAAGCCGGTCAGGATATCGTCGTAACTGGGTGCGCGGAAGCCGACCGACAGGGTGATGCAGTCGCCGCGGGCAATGCCGTGATGGCCGATGCCCGGTGGCAGGTAGAGCATGTCGCCGGGTTCAAGGACAACGGTTTCCTCGCCGCGCCAGTCGCTCAGGATGCGCAGCGGCGTGCCTTCGACCCGGGGTGACGTTTCATCACAGGGGCCGCCGAAGTGCCACTCGCGACTGCCTTCCGCCTGCAGCAGGAACACATCGTACTGATCGTAATGCGGGCCTACGCTGCCGCCTTCGGGGGCATAGCTGGCCATGATGTCGTCCAGCCGCCAGTTGGGCACGAAGCGAAAACGGTCCAGCAGTGGCGCCAGCTCCGGCACCCAATGGTCCAGCCCCTGGACCAGCAGGGTCCAGTGGGTGGCCGGCAGCGATTCGAAACGCTCCGGCGCGAACGGACCGTTTTCCAGTTGCCAGGGGCGGCCGCCGTCGTCCTCGATCACGATGCGCGACTCCACCGCTTCCTCGCAGGCCAGGCCGGCTAGCTCGTCGGCGGAGACCGGTGAGGTCAGGTCCGGAAAGGCCTGACGGATCACCAGTGGCTTCTTCTGCCAGTAGTCACGCAGGAAAACGTCGGCATCGAGTCCACCGGGGATCTGCATCAGATCGCCTTGGCCTGGTCGGCCGCATTGCCGGTGTAGGTGGCCGGTGTCAGGGCCAGCAGTTCATCCTTCGCCGCCTGGGGGATGTCCAGGTTGCGTACGAACTCCTGGATCAGCTCCGGCGTCATCGCCTTGCCCCGGGTCAGCTCCTTGAGCTTCTCGTAGGGCTTCTCGATGTTGTAGCGGCGCATCACGGTCTGGATCGGCTCGGCCAGGACTTCCCAGGCGTGATCGAGATCGTCGTCCAGGCGGCCGGGATTCACTTCCAGCTTGCCCAGGCCTTTCAGGGTCGCTTCATAGGCGATCAGGCTGTGGGCGAAGCCAACCCCCAGGTTGCGCAGCACGGTGGAGTCGGTCAGGTCACGCTGCCAGCGGGAAACGGGCAGCTTGGCCGACAGGTGACTCAACAGGGCGTTGGCGATGCCCAGGTTGCCTTCGGAGTTTTCGAAGTCGATCGGGTTGACCTTGTGCGGCATGGTGGACGAGCCCACTTCGCCGGCGACGGTCTTCTGCTTGAAGTAGCCCAGGGAGATGTAGCCCCAGATGTCCCGGTCCAGGTCGATCAGGATGGTGTTGAAACGGGCCACGGCATCGAACAGCTCGGCGATGTAGTCGTGGGGCTCGATCTGGGTGGTGTACGGATTCCAGTTCAGGCCCAGGGAGGTGACGAAGGATTCGGCATTGGCCGCCCAGTCCACACTCGGGTAAGCGGACAGGTGGGCGTTGTAGTTGCCCACGGCGCCGTTGATCTTGCCCAGGATTTCCACGGTCTTGACCTGGTCCAGCTGGCGGCGCAGGCGGTAGACCACATTGGCCAGTTCCTTGCCGACCGTGGAGGGGGAGGCGGTCTGGCCGTGGGTGCGGGACAGCATGGGCTGGTCGGCGTGTTCGCGGGCCAGCTCCGTCAGACGGTCGATGACTTTCTGCATCGCCGGCACCAGGCCCAGGTCGAGCCCCTCGCGCAGCATCAGGCCGTGGGACAGGTTGTTGATGTCCTCGGAGGTGCAGGCGAAGTGCACGAACTCGGTGATGGCGTGCAGCTCGGGCGTGCCGGCGATCTTTTCCTTGATGAAGTACTCCACGGCCTTGACGTCGTGGTTCGTGGTACGTTCGATCGCCTTGATGCTCTCGGCGTCGGCCAGGCTGAATTCGCTGACCAGCTTGTCCAGCACGGCGTTGGCGCTGTCGGACAGGGCCGGGACTTCGGTAATGTCCGGATGGGCGGCCAGTTGCTGCAGCCAGCGGATCTCCACGGTGACGCGGTTCCTGATCAGGCCGTATTCGCTGAAAATCTCGCGAAAGACACGGACTTTTTCGCCATACCGGCCGTCCACCGGTGAAATAGCGGTCAGGGCAGTCAATTCCATCAGAAACCTCTCAACTCGATCAGATGCTGTCAGCGGCTTGTGCCGGGCCGGTCAAATCGCCGCGTGGGAAAATGGCGCCTATGATACACCACCCGGCGCCGGGAATCAGTGGAAAACGGCCTGGTTGGCCTGCTCCGAAAGCCGCTGCGCCACCTCGATGACCCGCTTGCGGAAGAACACCAGGTGCCAGCGGCGCCCGCCCAGCTGACGCCAGAGGACCGCAGAGCGGATGCCGGCCAGCAGCAGTGCGCGGATACGGGCGGCATTTTCCGGGACCTGCAACTGGTTGGGGTCGCCGGTGACCTGGATGCGCAGGCGGAAGGTGCTGATGGTGTCGGTGTAGATGGAGGCGAGGTTGTTGATCAGGTTGACGTGGTTGTAGCCAAAATGATCGGCAGTGTGCCGGGCCTGATCGATGCGGCTGCCGATAATCTCCATCATATCGGGACGTTTGCGCAGGCGGGCTTCCAGGTGCACGAGGTTGAGGGCATAACGCAGGATTTCCACATCCTGCTGACCGTCCTGCTTCTTCAGCAGGCCGCAGAGCACCGCCAGTCCTTCCCGCAAATCCCGCAACTCGCCGTAGACGCTGAGCGTGTCCGGCGGATCGGTGATGAACAGGGAGCGGATACAGGTTTCGAACGTGGACGGCGCGCACTGGCCCCGATGGGCAATCTGCTGAACCAGTTCGGCAGCCTGGAATACGCCTGCCAGGGCTTGTGTCTGTTCTTCCAGGGATCGGCTCAAGGTGACCTCACAGCGTTATCAGATGGCCGGTTTGTTGTTGGAAAGTCTTGCACGGGAATGGTTCGCGACCGGTGGACCGACGGTCAGGAAGCCGAGCGATCCAGGGCCGGGGACTGGTCTCGCCAGGTGGTTTCGATCACCCCGCCGCCCAGGCAAACGTCGCCGTCGTAGAACACCACGGATTGTCCGGGCGTGACGGCTCGCTGGGCGTCGTCGAAGACGACCCGGCAGCCTTTGCCCGTGACGGTGACGGTGCAGGCCTGGTCGGGCTGACGGTAGCGCGTCTTGGCGTGACAGCGGAATTCGCTGGCCGGCGCGTGCCCGGCCACCCAGTCGATGGGGCCGCTGGTCAGCCCACGGGAGAACAGCAGGGGATGCTGTTTGCCCTGGACCGCGATCAGCACGTTGCGGTCCAGGTCCTTTTCCGCCACATACCAGGGGTCGTCGCTGTAATGGCTCAGGCCGCCAATACCCAGTCCCTGACGCTGGCCGATGGTGTGGTACATCAGGCCCTGATGGCGACCGATGACATCGCCGTCCGGTGTTTCGATATCGCCCGGTTGGGCCGGGATATACTGCTTGAGGAAATCGCGGAACTTACGCTCGCCAATGAAGCAGATCCCGGTGGAGTCCTTCTTGTCGTGCGTCACCAGACCGGCTCTCTCGGCAATCCGGCGCACTTCCGGCTTTTCGATTTCGCCCACGGGGAACAGCGTGCGGGCGATACGTTCACCGGAAACGGCATGCAGGAAATAGCTCTGGTCTTTGTTGTCGTCCAGGCCCTTGATCAACTGCGCGACACCATCGCCGTCCACCCGGCGGCGGGCGTAATGGCCGGTGGCGATGTAGTCGGCGCCCAGGGTAATGGCATAGTCCAGAAAGGCGCGGAATTTGACTTCCTTGTTGCACAGGATGTCCGGGTTCGGTGTGCGGCCGGCCTTGTACTCCGACAGGAAGTGCTCAAACACGCGGTCCCAGTATTCCGCGGCAAAGCTGGCGGTGTGCAGCTTGATGCCAATGCTGTCGGCAACCGCCTGCGCGTCCGCGAGGTCCGTCATCGCGGTGCAGTACTCGGTGCCGTCGTCCTCGTCCCAGTTCTTCATGAACAGGCCTTCGACCGCGTAGCCCTGTTCCTTCAGCAGCAGGGCGGCGACGGACGAATCAACACCGCCGGACATGCCGACGATGACGCGGGTGTTCTGGTTGTCTCTGGTTGTGGACTCGGTCATGGCGCAGACGAACCGTGTTTCATGGGACATGTACCGGGCCTTGCTGGCCCACGAATGTCGCGCATTCTAACAGGTTTGCCGCGCCAGCGTGATCCGTAGATGCCGGGAGACCGGGCCGGCTCAGGCGGCCGGATCGACAATCACCGACAGCGGGAAGCGCCGGCCGGCCAGGTAGTCCTCGACACAGCGCAGGACCAGCGGACTGCGCAGGGATTCCTGGCGTTCCCGCAGCTCGTCGTAGGTCAGCCAGTGCGCGGCGATGATGTCGTCGTCCAGCTCCTCGGTTTTGTGCTGGAGGGCTTCGGCGACGAAGCACATGCGGTAGTAGGTGCGACCGTTGGCCGGCGCGAGATAGGTATACAGGCCCAGGAAGTGGCGGGGTTCAACGCTCCAGCCGGTTTCCTCGAGGGCTTCGCGGCGTGCCGCGTCGAGGATCGTCTCGTGCTCCTCGACATGGCCGGCCGGCTGATTGAAGACGATGCGGCCATTGCTGCGCTCCTCCACCATCAGGAAACGGCCATCCTTTTCGGTAATCACGGCGACGGTAGCGTGGGGTTTCCAGGTCATTTATCGGTTCCTTTTCTTGGCTCTGGGCCTGCCCTGGCCACGAGAGGTTTTTGCTGCCGCGGCAGGCAGGTGAATGCTGAGTGAGCGACTTTCCCCGGGGGCCAGGTTATCGATGCTCCAGTCACCGACAGCACGGCGGATCAGCCGCAGCGTCGGGAAGCCGACGGCAGCGGTCATCCGTCTGACCTGCCGGTTGCGGCCCTCGGTAATGGTCAGCTCGATCCAGCTCGTCGGTACATTGGCCCGGTAACGCACGGGCGGATGGCGCGGCCAGATCTCGGGTTCGCCCAGGTGTCGGGCCGTAGCGGGGCGTGTCGGACCATCCTTCAGGTCAACACCTTTCTCAAGCCGCTCCAGTGCCGCGTCGTCGATCTCGCCGTCGACCTGCACCCAATAGGTCTTCGGCATTTTCTGCCGGGGAGAGGCGATGCGGTGCTGCAGCTGCCCGTCGTCGGTCAGCAGGACCAGCCCCTCGGAGTCATAATCCAGGCGGCCAGCGGGATAGACGCTGGATTGCCCGACGAAATCAGCCAGGGTCGAGCGTCCCTCATTGTCGGTGAACTGACATAGCACATTAAAGGGCTTGTTGAGCAGGATCAGAGTGGCCATGGGATGACGTTCCGGCATTAAAGGGTAATTCTGGAGTAGGTACCGATATACGCCAGGATGTTACAGGAGCCGGATCGCGACCACTATGACGGGATCGTTAGTAAGCCAGGATGGCCGTCGGACCGCGCGGGGCAATAAAAAAGCCGACGCCCCCAGACCGTCGGCTTTTTATGGGAATTTATAGGCTTCCTGTGCCCCGTTCAGTACGGGGCGTGGCACAAACGGCCACACTGACCTGCCTTTGGCAGGCCCCGAAGACCACCCCAGCCCATTCGTGAGGTGGTTATGCTGCGCTCCGTCAGGCGTGGGCTGTCCGGAGCGGATTGTCCTGGGTGGCGTCGGAGGTTTCCGAGCCGGCCTCATCGTGTTCTGCGTTGGCGGCCTTTTTCGGAGGCGCGTCACGTTTTTCGAGGCGATCCAGGGGAACGATATTAACGGCATGCGTTCCCTTGTCGCTTGGCTTCTTCTCGAAGCTGACGGTCTGGCCGGCCTTGAGCGTTTTGTAGCCATCCATCTGTACAGCTGAGAAGTGAGCGAACAGGTCTTCGCTGCCCCCGTCTTCTATGATAAAGCCGTAACCCTTGGCATTATTGAACCACTTCACTTTGCCTTGAGGCATGATTCACTCCCTTGTTTTCCTGCTCGTCTTATTATTGATTTTCATTAACTTAAAAATCCCGATCCAGAACAATACAGTCCTGGTAACGGCTCCGGACCAGGTTCTATCCTGGCTTTACATAATTTTACATTGCCAAATCTACTGTTGACCAATATTCGCACAGAGTCAATAGGCAAAGTGCTGGTTGACCGGGCATCGTAAGCGTTAATATGAAACGGGTCGTGGGTGGAGCCGATCGGGGCTGGACAAGGTCCCGGTGGACGGGTTGAAAGTGGTGCTCCAGAGCCTGCATATCCGTGTGTTACCGATTCCGGTAACGTCTTTTTGCAGGGCATTGTAGGGTAGCCAGCCTTCCATTTTATGCGGGAAACTGCACATTCAATGCGGAATACTCCAAAAGATACCGCTTTATAACCGCAGCGTCTTGAAAAGGCGCCGGTCGGCATCCACCTTGAGTGAAGGAGCGGAACTCGGCAACGTCCCGAGTATCTAAAATCCGGTAAAGAACCATGCGGAACATCGAAAATTCTCGACTAATATTGAATCAGGGGGACAGTGATCAGGACCCGGATCGCGAAGACGGTCTGGCTGTATCCCCTGAGAAGCCAGCCCTCAAGCGCCCGGCGCGATACCGGGTGGTGCTTCTCAACGACGATTACACACCGATGGACTTCGTCGTTGATGTCCTGATGAAATTCTTCGGTATGAACGAAGAAAAGGCGACGCAGGTGATGCTGCTCGTCCATACGCAGGGAAAAGCCGTATGTGGGGTATACACCCGTGACATCGCGGAGACCAAAGCAGCCCAGGTGAACCAGTATTCCTCGGAGTGCGAACACCCACTGCTTTGCGAGATTGAACGTGCGGACTGATAGACCTTGGGGTGGCCCATGCTTAGTAAAGATCTCGAAATCACGCTGAACACTGCGTTCAAGAACGCCCGGGACAAGCGTCACGAGTTCATGACCGTAGAGCACCTGTTGTTGGCTCTGCTGGACAATGACTCGGCCGTTGGCGTCCTCAAGGCGTGCGGCGCGGATCTTCAGCGGCTCCAGGAAGAGCTCCTGGAGTTCGTGGATTCAACCACGCCCCTCATCCCCCACAACGACAGCGAGCGCGAAACCCAGCCGACACTGGGCTTCCAGCGTGTGTTGCAGCGGGCCGTCTTCCATGTGCAGTCCTCCGGCAAGAAGGAAGTCACCGGAGCCAACGTGCTGGTTGCTATCTTCAGCGAACAGGAAAGCCAGGCGGTTTACGTCCTGAAGAAGCAGAACATTGCCCGTATCGACGTGGTGAACTACGTCTCCCACGGCATTTCCCGCGTCCAGGGCAGCGAGGATCAGGAGGGTGCCGACCACACCCAGGAAGAGGTCGGTGAGGACGGTACATCCTCCAAACCTCTGGAAAGCTATGCCACGAACCTGAACGAACAGGCTCGTCTGGGACGGATCGATCCGCTGATCGGCCGCGAGCATGAAGTCGAGCGGGTGGTCCAGATCCTGGTGCGCCGCCGCAAGAACAACCCGCTGCTGGTCGGGGAGGCCGGCGTCGGCAAGACCGCCATCGCCGAAGGGCTGGCGAAGCGCATCGTCGACGGCCAGGTGCCGGATGTGATTTCCGACGCCGTGGTCTATTCCCTGGATCTTGGCGCGCTGTTGGCCGGTACCAAGTATCGCGGCGATTTCGAGAAGCGGTTCAAGGGATTGCTGGCGGAGCTCAAGAAAGAGGATCACGCGATCCTGTTTATTGACGAGATCCATACCATCATCGGGGCGGGGTCGGCTTCCGGTGGCGTGATGGACGCCTCCAACCTGCTCAAGCCGTTGCTGAGTTCCGGTGAAATCCGCTGCATCGGCTCAACGACCTTCTCCGAGTTCCGTGGCATTTTCGAGAAGGACAGCGCGCTGGCCCGTCGCTTCCAGAAAATCGACGTCAATGAGCCCAGCGTGGATGACACCTATCAGATCCTGCGGGGCCTGAAGTCGCACTTCGAGAAGCACCATGATCTCAAGTACACCGACAAGGCCCTGCGTGTGGCGGCGGAACTGGCGGATCGGTACATTACCGACCGGCACCTGCCGGACAAGGCGATCGATGTGATCGACGAGGCCGGCGCCCGTCAGCGTTTGTTGCCGGCCAACAAGCGTCGCAAGGTGATCGGTGTGTCGTCCATCGAGGACGTGGTCGCCACGATCGCGCGGATTCCGCCGAAGAACGTGTCCACCAGCGACAAGGACCTGCTGCGCAACCTGGAGCGGGATCTCAAGATGGTGGTCTTCGGTCAGGATCGCGCCATCGAGAGCCTGTCCACCGCCATCAAGCTGGCCCGTGCCGGCCTGAAAGCGCCGGAGAAGCCGGAAGGGGCCTTCCTGTTCGCCGGTCCGACCGGTGTGGGCAAGACCGAGGTGACCCGCCAGTTGGCGAAGATCCTGGGGATCGAACTGGTTCGCTTCGACATGTCCGAGTACATGGAGCGCCATACCGTGTCGCGGTTGATCGGCGCGCCTCCGGGCTATGTCGGGTTCGACCAGGGTGGTTTGCTGACCGAGGCGGTCAACAAGCAGCCGCACTGCGTGCTGCTGCTGGATGAGATCGAGAAGGCGCATCCGGAAGTGTTCAACCTGCTGCTGCAGGTGATGGACCACGGTACGCTGACCGACAACAACGGCCGCAAGGCGGACTTCCGCCACGTGATCCTGGTGATGACCACCAACGCGGGTGCGGAAACCATGACCCGCCGGTCCATCGGCTTCAGCGAGCAGGACCACAGCACGGATGGTATGGAAGTCATTACCAAAACCTTCACGCCGGAATTCCGCAACCGCCTGGACGGCATCATCCAGTTTGCCGACCTGCAGCGCGATACGATCACGCATGTGGTCGACAAGTTCCTGACGGAACTGCAGGCGCAGCTGGACGAGAAGCGGGTTGTCCTGCATGTGGATGATGAGGCCAAACTCTGGCTCGCCGACAAGGGTTATGATGTGACCATGGGCGCTCGTCCGATGTCACGCCTGATCCAGGACAAGATCAAACGGCCGCTGGCCGAGCAGATCCTGTTTGGCGCCCTCGCCGAGAGTGGGGGTGAGGTTCACGTTCACCTCAAGGACGACGAGCTGGTCTTCGAATACGAGAACGAGCCGGCCGAAGCCGTGTAAGTCCCCCAGCCCTGAAAACCCGCTTCCGCGGAAGCGGGTTTCCTATGTGACCAGCAATAAAAAAACCCGTGCCTATACGGGGTTTTTTATTGGCGCACGAACGACCTGGTGCGTTCGGCGTCGGAGCGTGTTAGCGGGCGCGGTATACGATGCGGCCTTTGCTCAGGTCGTAGGGAGTCAGCTCAACCTTGACCTTGTCGCCGGTCAGGATACGGATATAGTTTTTCCGCATCTTGCCGGAGATGTGTGCAGTGACAACATGGCCGTTGCTCAATTCGACACGGAACATGGTGTTCGGAAGGGTGTCGATGATGACGCCTTCCATTTCAATGACATCAGATTTTGCCATTCAGTAGAAACCTCACAATCATTAACGTATGGGGTGCGATTCAGTAACGTCGGGTCGATACGGAAAAAATCAAGGGTACCCCGACGCCCGTCGCCATAAATGTGCGCAATTCTGCCTGAATTATGAACGTATGGCAAAAATCGCGCGTCTGCCGCGGCAAATCCTGCCTTGCCGGCTGGAGCGGCCCCGCGGGCCGGGATCAGCCAGTGGCTATCAGCTCCTGCCAGTGGCCGCCGATCAGGGCCTCCAGTGGCTTGAAGCGTGCCTTGTAGTTCATCTTGCGGCACTCGCGTATCCAGTATCCCAGGTAAAGGAAGGGAAGTCGCCGCCTGCGGGTTTCTTCGATCTGCCAGAGAATCGCCAGGGTGCCCAGGCTGCGGTCCTCTTCCTGGGGGTCGAACAGGGTGTAAATGGCCGACAGACCGTCATCGAGGGCATCGACAACGGCCAGTCCAACCAGCGTGTCGTCCCGCCACATTTCCAGGAATTCGCTCTGGTTGGCACCTTCTACCAGGAACGATGTGAACTGTTCCCGGGATGGCGGGTACATGTCGCCATCGTAATGCCGCTGCTCAATATAGCGCGCATATAGGCGGTAGTAATTTTCCTGGAAGCGGGCCGGTGCCAGCCGGAACGTAATGTCTTCGTTACGCTTCCAGACCCGTCTTTGGGAGCGGTTGGCCCGGAACGCCTCGGTATTGAGCCGTACCGGGATACAGGCATTGCAGCTTTCACAATGCGGGCGGTAATAGTGGGATCCGCTTCGCCGGAAGCCGAGTGCCGTCAGTTGGCTGTACAGCCGCTTGTCGACGCGCGCCCGGGGGTCGACGAACATCGTCGTTGCTTCGCGGTCAGACAGGTAGCTGCAGTCGTGGGGGGGCGTTGCGAAGAATACCAGTGTTTTGAGGCTGCTCATCACACCTCCTGCTACCGATCGCTTCGAGTCCAGTGCCATTCCAGGTTCCACTGGCGATGACCGGGCGTTTGATCGATGTTTTCCCCCAGTATAGATAAAAATCGGGAACGCGGGATACATCGTGCCCCGAGGCTGATCAAGTGATTGTTCTCCACCTGGCAATCCATCATGGCGTAGCCCCACTGCTCGAGTTGGCGCGCGACGTGAACGAAGACGATCTTGGAGGCGTCGGTTTCTCGCGTGAACATGGATTCACCGAAGAAGCAGCGACCGATGGCGACGCCGTAGAGTCCGGCAACCAGCTCGCTGTTGTCGTTCCAGGCTTCGAAGGAATGGGCCAGGCCCCGGCGGAAAAGCCGCTTGTAGGCCTGCTCCATTTCGTCTGTAATCCAGGTTCCTTCGTCCCTGACGTCGGCGCAGCCGCGGATGACCCCGGAAAAGTTGCGGTCGATGGTAATCCGGTAGCGCTCCTGGTTCAGTGTCCGTCGCAGGCGACGGGCGATATGCACTTCGCCGGGGAAGAGCACGCAGCGGGGATTGGGCGACCACCAGAGGATCGGTTGCTCGTCGCTGAACCAGGGAAAAATGCCTTTGCGATACGCCAGTTCCAGACGTTCGGGCGCAAGATCCCCTCCGATGGCCAGCAGGCCATCCGGTTCGTCCAGCGCTTCGTCTGGAGACGGGAACCAGAGTTCATCGGGATCAAGCCAGGGCAATGAGGTCATCTTGGGATCGGCTGCTCCAGGGAATGCCGGGGGCTCCTTGATTCAAGCGTAGCATGGGCTCGATGCGGCGACACGGTAAAGCGGCAAGCTCAGGGGAGACCGGGGCAGGCCCGTTCGGCTTACCCCGGTGTTGATGGCGATCAGTCGCCCAACTGGTCCAGGAAGCGCTCCGCGTCGAGCGCGGCCATGCAACCGAAGCCGGCGGAAGTGACGGCCTGGCGATAGACGTGGTCGGCCACGTCGCCGGCGGCAAAGACGCCTGGCACGCTGGTCTGTGTGGCCATACCCTCCAGGCCGGAGCGGATGCGCAGGTAGCCGTTCTCCATGTCCAACTGGCCCTGGAACAGGTCGGTGTTGGGCTTGTGGCCAATCGCGATGAAGACGCCAGCGAGTTCCATCTCCTGGGTATCGCCGGTCTTGGTGTTCCTGATCCGCATGCCGGTGACGCCGGTGGCATCGCCCAGCACCTCATCCAGGGTATGGTCCCAGACAATGCGAACGTTGCCGTTCTTTTCCTTCTCGAACAGCTTGTCCTGCAGGATCTTCTCGGCCCGCAGTTTGTCGCGGCGGTGCACCAGGGTGACTTCGTCGGCAATGTTGGACAGGTACAGCGCCTCCTCGACGGCCGTGTTGCCGCCGCCGATCACGGCGACTTTCTGCTTGCGATAGAAAAAACCATCGCAGGTGGCGCAGGCGGAGACGCCCTGGCCCTTGAACTTCTCCTCGGAATCCAGGCCCAGGTACATGGCGGACGCACCGGTGGCGATGATCAGGGCATCGCAGGTGTACTCGCCGCTGTCGCCCTTCAGTCGGAAGGGGCGCTGATTCAGGTCGGCCTCGTTGATGGTGTCGTAGACCACCTGGGTTTCAAAGCGCTCCGCGTGTTTCAGCATCCGCTGCATCAGTTCCGGGCCCTGGACGCCGTCGTTGTCGCCGGGCCAGTTGTCCACGTCGGTGGTGGTGGTGAGCTGGCCACCCACTTCGATGCCGGTGATCAGGGTCGGCTTCAGGTTGGCGCGGGCTGCATAGACCGCTGCGGTGTAGCCCGCCGGGCCCGAACCCAGGATGATCAGTCGGGAGTGCTTAACGTCGCTCATGATGCCTTCTCTCTTGAAACGTGACTCACGGGGTTCATGACCCGTTCAGTAAATGGGGGCGAGAATAGCACGAATGCAAGGCTCGCCTGAATTGATTGCCCCAATACGGATTATTGCGCCGGGCTATGGTCCTGGCACGGCGGAGTCGCCCGACAGGATATCCGCGCCGGGGCATAGACTTGTCAGGCCAGGACCGGCACCAGCTCGAGCAGTTGCCGGACCCGCTGGCGGCTCTGGGCGGGATCGCCCTGTTCCAGGCGGTGCCGGGCAACGGCCGGGAAGACCGCCTGGACGTCGTCCGGCAACACATGGTGGCGCCCATCCATCAGCGCCCAGGCGCGGGCTGCACGGATCATGCCCAGCCCGGCGCGGGGCGAAAGACCGTAGAGCAGGCCGGGCATCTGCCGGCTCTGCTGAAGGATGCGCTGGACGTAGTCCAGCAGCGGACCGCTGGTTTTGACCCGGTCGACCGCCTGTTGCAGGACCTGCAGGTCGTCGCGGCTGACAATGGGCCGGAGTTTTTCGGTCAATTCCCGGCGGTCGGAACCTTCCAGTAACGCCCGCTCGGCTCGCGGGTCAGGGTAACCGAGTTCGATACGCATCAGGAAACGGTCCAGTTGCGACTCCGGCAACGGGAACGTGCCTCCCTGTTCCAGCGGGTTCTGGGTGGCGATGACGAAGAACGGATCCGGCAGCGGCCGGGTCTCTCCCTCGATCGAAACCTGGCGTTCTTCCATCGCCTCCAGCAGTGCGCTCTGGGTCCTCGGTGATGCCCGGTTGATCTCGTCGGCGAGGACCA
The DNA here is from genome assembly GCF_004327985.1 of Marinobacter halodurans. GTDB lineage: Bacteria > Pseudomonadota > Gammaproteobacteria > Pseudomonadales > Oleiphilaceae > Marinobacter_A > Marinobacter_A halodurans. Next base: position 153,282 of record NZ_SJDL01000002.1, on the reverse strand, counting down.
CCTGTGTGAAGATCGGGCCCGGGTGAAAGACCAGGCTGCCGGCTTCCCTGTCGTACATGGAAAAGCCCAGGACGTCGGCCGGAAGCAGGTCGTTGGTGAACTGGATGCGGGTGTAGCTGAGATCCATTGCCCGGGCCATGGCGTGAGACAGGGTGGTCTTGCCCATGCCGGGGATGTCCTCGATCAGCAGGTGCCCGCGGGCAAGCAGGCAGCAAACGGCCAGGCGGACCTGGTGATCCTTGCCCAGGAGGATGCCGTTGAGTTGCCCGACCGTGGCATCGATCAGCTTCTTCATGGGAGCCCTCAGTCCCGCACGCGCTGCATGATGTCACCGTAGGCGTCGATGCGCCGATCCCGCAGATAGGGCCAGATCCGACGGATGGACTCGCTGCGGTCACGGTCGATCGTGGCATGCAATATGGTTTCTTCGGTGTCGTCGGCTCGCGCCAGGAATTCGCCTTGCGGACCACAGATAAAACTGTTGCCCCAGAAGCGGATACCGCCGCCGACCCCTTCCGGGTGGGGCTCGGTGCCGACACGGTTGGGTGCGATGACCGGCAGGTTGTTGGCCACAGCGTGGCCCCGCTGTACCGTGACCCAGGCCTCCAGTTGGCGCTGCTGCTCGGCGGGCTCGTCGGTCACGTCCCAGCCAATGGCGGTGGGATAGATCAGGATTTCCGCGCCGGCCAGGGCCATCAGGCGCGCGGCCTCGGGATACCACTGGTCCCAGCAGACCAGCACGCCCAGCTTGCCCACGGACGTCTGGATGGGGGTGAAGCCGCTCCGGCCGTCGTTGAAAGTGGCGTCCCCCGGCGTGAAGTAGAATTTCTCGTAGAAGCCCGGGTCGTCGGGAATGTGCATCTTGCGATACAGGCCGGCGAGGGCGCCGTCCGTATCGAACACGACGGCCGTGTTGTGGTACACGCCGTTCATGCGCCGCTCGAATATCGAACCCACCAGAACGATGCCCAGTTCCCGGGCCAGGCCGGCCAGTCGCTCGGAGGTCGGGCCGGGAATGGGCTCGGCCAGGTCGAAGGTGTCCGTGTCCTCGTTCTGGCAGAAGTAAAGTGTGGCGTGCAGTTCCTGCAGGACAACCAGTTGCGCCCCGTCGGCTGCCGCCTGGCGAACCCGCTTTTCCGAAGTGGCCAGGCTTACGTTCTTGTCGTTGCTGCAGGTCTGCTGGATAGCGGCGACCTGTAGCTGGCGTTGTGCGCTCATGGGCGGACGACTCCCTCGGGCAATTGCATGGTGACGCAGTGGAGGCTGCCATGCTGGTGAATCAGGGGCTGGCAGTCGATGGCGATGACCTCCCGGTCGGGGAACAGTTCCTGCAGCACGCGGCAGGCCTCGTCATCCCCTGGAACACCATAGACCGGCAGCAGAACGGCACCGTTGATGATCAGGAAGTTGGCGTAGGTGGCCGGCAGGCGCTCGCCCTCATCGCCGTAACAGGCCTGCGGCCAGGGCAGGGCGGTCAGGGTGTAGGGGCGGCCATCCGCGGTGCGGAACTGGCGGAGTTCGTCTTCCATGGCGGTCAGTGCGGCATAATGCTCGTCGCTTTCGTCATCGCACCGGACGTAGCAGATGTGATCGGGGGCCACGAAACGCGCCAGGGTGTCGATATGGCTGTCGGTATCGTCACCGGCCAGATAGCCGTGGTTGAGCCATAGAACCCGCTCCGCACCGAGGGTATCGCGCAGGATGCCTTCGATCTGGTTGCGGTCATAGTCCGGATTGCGGCTGGGGGAGAGCAGGCATTCGCTGGTCGTCAGGATCGTGCCCTGGCCATCGGATTCGATCGAACCGCCTTCCAGCACGAAGTCGATCGCTTCCAGCGGTGTGCGGCCGAACAGACCCGCTTCGCACAGGGCGCGGTTGAGCGCATCGTCCTTGTCCCAGGGAAACTTGTCGCCCCAGGCGTTGAAGCGGAAATCCAGCAGTCTCAGCCCGTCGTCAACAACCGCGATGGGGCCATGATCCCGGGCCCAGGTGTCGTTGGCGGGCAGCGTGCTGGCCAGCACCTGTCCGGGCAGTCCATGGCGACGGGCCCAGTCGTTCAGGGACTCGGCCAGAGTCCGGAGCCTTTCCGGATCCTCGCAGCTGATAACCAGGTGTTCAAAGCGCAGGACGGCCTTCGCGATGGCTTCGAAAACGGGGTCGACCAGGCCAAGCCGGTCCTGCCAGTCGGTACCGGCATGGGGCCAGGTCAGCATGACGGCGCTTTGGGGCGCCCACTCGGCGGGCATACGGCGGGACATACTCAAGATTCTGCTCACTCTGTCCAGTCGGGGCGGCCGCTCCAGTGGTGTCAGACCCGGTCTCGGGCCGCCTGAAAAGTCGCTATTCTACCGGGTACGAACCTGTACGCCAGCGTGCTGGATCCGTATTCGGATATTACTGACGAGCGCTGCTATTTCGACGCCGGTTTCCTGACCGAATGGATGACGTGGTCGTATTCGAAGTAGACGGTGAAGTCGTCGTAGATCCACTGGGTAATGGGTGGATCGCCAACCGGTCCCTTGATGGCCTGGGGCTGTCCGTAGTGCTGACGGACCTGGTCCTGGAGCTGGCCATGCCTGGGCATGTCAACCGTTCCGCGCTCGGTACCCTGTTGCATCACCGGGGTCTTGAGTTCGTCGGCGCTTGTGACCAGGGGCGCTGTCATCAGCAGACCACCCAAGATCAGGCCAAGTACTGTCCGACTGGCCAGATGGCGCCAGGAAGTGCTGGAAGTAACGGTGTTCATCGATCGGATTACCTTATGGTTACTGCATGGAAGGCGGCCCTTCGCCACGCTCAGGACGCCCGGGAACCAGGGGGCATTCGTCCTGTCCTGAGGGGTAATGCTACCGCTGATAAGGGGCGTGTCGTTCCTCATTGACAGTCCGGGCTTGGCCGGCAGTTCCCTGAATTACGTAAATTTATTATCAGTCCAACAGTACTACAGGTTATGGTCCAGAGAAACTTTTTGGTGCCCGGTTGGATAACCATGACGATGAGCGGTGATGGTCGGCGGCTCAGGCCTGGTCCCGCTGGCGTTGACGGATCTGCCAGCGCATGACATGACGGGCGATCATCTGGCGGTCGGCATCGTCCAGCCTGGTGAATTCGGCGTGGAGCCAGCGTTCCCCGTCATCGTCTTCACTGATTGAAACGATGGTGGCCGTGCCGCGGGGCATGAACAGTTCCGGCGGCAGGGTGAGGCGGACAGCCAGCCGGTCCCCCTCGTGCAGGGTGGGATCCGGGGCGGGGAAGGCGATGCCGCCTTCGCTGAGCGTTACCTTGGTCCATCGCTCCGGTTGCAACGGATTTTGCTCAAAGGCCATAATGCGCGCCAACGTGTCGACCTTGGAATTAAAGGATTTCATCAGGTTGGCCAACAGGCGGTCCTTTTCGGCAAGTCCGGCGAGCTGGTTGCGGATGTCCACGTCGATTCGGCGCAGCTCTTCGTGCAGCGGCTCCAGGATGTCGTCGCCGAAAGGGTGGCCCGGGTCCCCGTCGGTCCCGGAATCCAGGCGCTTTATCTCGAGACCGACATGATCGTGGATCCTGAAGTAGTCACGCCGGTCCTCGTCGAGAGGTGGAACCATAGCTAACCTCGCTGAGTGCCTTGAACAGGCTGGTGTTGTTTTGAGTCTGCGCCTTTTCCAGCATTCCTGCATCACTTGCTGCGACACCATCGAACAACGGGAAGGGTGCCGGCGAGATCGCCCGGTGCCCTTCAAGTTTAACAGCTCGGCGCGCCCCATGTGGCGAGCGTCGACACAGACTCCAGGGAAGTGGTAGGCCCTCTACATGTTCAAACCCTTATCTTTCTCGATTGGCATGCGGTACACCGCGGCCAAACGTCGCAACCACTTTATTTCCTTTATTTCGTTGATGTCGATGCTGGGCCTGATGCTGGGCGTGGCGCTGCTCATCATCGTGCTGTCCGTCATGAACGGTTTCGACCGGGAGTTGCAGACCCGCATCCTGGGTATGGTGCCGCACGCCACTATCCAGGGGCAGAACACCATCGATGACTGGCAGCGCATCGATCGCCTGGCGACACAGGATCCGGAGGTGATTGCCGCCGCACCCTACATCCAGGGGCAGGGCATGATGACCGGGCGGGGCAATGTCCACGGCATCCTGCTCAACGGCATCCTGCCGGACCAGGAGCGGGAGGTGTCCATCATCGACAAGCATATGGTTCAGGGCTCGCTGGATGATCTCAAGTCCGGCGAATTCGGCATCATTATCGGCCGGTTGCTGGCGGCCAGCCTGAGGGTCCAGGTCGGCGACAAGGTGACTGTGGTCATGCCGGAGGCCTCCATTACGCCGGCGGGTGTGTTGCCGCGACTCAAGCGTTTTACCGTCAAGGGCATCTTCAAGGTGGGCGCCGAGCTGGACGCCAACTACACCCTGATCCACATGGACGACGCCGCCAAGCTGATGCGCACCAATGGCAAGGCTCAGGGTGTCCGGCTGCTGGTGAAAGACCTGTTCAAGGCACCCAGCGTTGCGGAGCGGGTGGCCCGCAGCCTCGGCGGCCGTTACTACGTGTCCGACTGGACGCGGACCCACGGCAACCTGTTCCAGGCCATCCGCATGGAAAAGACCATGATCGGCCTGCTGCTGATGTTCATCGTAGCGGTGGCCGCCTTCAACGTGGTGTCCACGCTGGTGATGGTGGTCACCGACAAGACGGCCGACATCGCCATCCTGCGCACCATGGGCGCGACGCCCGGGCGGATCATGCGGATCTTTATCGTGCAGGGTGCCATCATCGGCGTGATCGGTGTTCTGGTAGGGACGCTGCTGGGGATACTTGGCGCGGAAAACGTCAGTGCCGTGATTGCCTGGCTTGAGCACGTGACCGGGCACCAGTTCCTGAGCCCGGATGTGTACTTCATCAGTTACCTGCCGTCGGAGCTGCAGTGGGAAGACGTGTTTATCATCAGTGGTGCCGGTCTGGCCATGAGCCTGCTGGCGACAATCTACCCGGCATGGCGTGCATCCCGTGTCGATCCGGCGGAGGCCCTGCGCTATGAGTGAAGTAGCTGAGAATATTCAACGTGCGGAGGATCGACCGCTGGTGATCGACTGTCGTGCCCTGACCCGGATCTATAAGCAGGGGCCGGTCGAGCTTACCATTTTCTCCGATATCTCCCTGGCTGTCGGTGCCGGGGAAACCGTGGCGATCGTGGGCAGCAGCGGCGCTGGCAAGACCACCCTGCTCAATCTGCTCGGCGGGCTGGACAAACCCTCCGGTGGTCACATCGAGATCTGCGGTGTGGATATCCACGGCCTGAACGAGAAGGGGCGTGCCCGCTTCCGCAACCGGCAATTGGGGTTCGTTTACCAGTTCCATCATCTTCTGCCGGAATTCACGGCCCTGGAAAATGTAATGATGCCCGGCGCTCTGGGCGGCCTTTCCATGGCGGAGGCCAAGGAGAAGTCGCGCCTGATCCTCGACAAGGTCCGCCTGGGTAAACGCCTGAATCATAAGCCGGGGGAACTGTCCGGCGGCGAGCGCCAGCGGGTGGCCATCGCCCGCGCCCTGGTCAACGAACCGGAGTGCGTGCTGATGGATGAACCCACCGGCAATCTCGATGAACATACCGGTCGTGAGGTGCAGGGGTTGATTGAATCGCTGCGCGACGAGCTGGGTACCGCCTTTGTCGTGGTGACCCATGACATGGGAATGGCGCGCCGACTGGGGCGGGTGCTGCACCTGGAGGAAGGCCAGCTCTTCGAGGATCGTTGATCGCCTGGGAGTCGGGTCTACGGCGGTGGGCGGCTCGTTCAGGGCGCCCGCCGCCCCTGATCGATCAGGCCGATTGCTGTCGCAGCATCCGCCGCTTGCGCCAGTCACTGCGGACCTTGCGGCGCCACAGGTACTGGATGATCAGATAGCTGATGCAGGCGCCGACCACGCCGACGACGACTGAGCCGAAATAGAGTGGTACGCCGATATCGATCAGCTGTTCGCTGAGCCAGTGCCAGGACAGGTGAAACTCGAAGTCCAGCACGGGTCTCCCCAGCAGCCAGGCGCCAACCTTGTAATTGAAATAGAAGATGGGCGGCATGGTCAGCGGGTTGCTGATCCAGACCAGGGCAACGGACACCGGCAGGTTGGCGTTGAACCAGATCGCAAAGAAACCCGCAGCCAGCATCTGGAACGGCATCGGTATGAAGCAGAAGAAGACGCCGATCAGGAATGCCCGGCACACGGCGTGACGGTTAATGTGCCAAAGGTTGGGCTCATGCAGGACGTCGCCGAGGAAGTGCAGGGCTTTCATTTCCCTGATTCGCTCCGGTGTCGGCATGTGACGCTTGATGAACCGTTTGGGCATAGCGTTCCGGTCGGTTGTCCGTCCTGTTCGGCGTCAAGGCGATAAGTGCCGACTGTGCCGTAATTATGGTTGAAGGGGCAAGGATTGCCCGGGAGTTATACTGTGCGAGCAGGGATCGCTGCATTCGCGGGCGGCGTAATCTTACTGTATTGCGTCGGCGAAATACCACCGTGGCCCATACCCGTAATTGCCCTGATCATGGGCTTTTTTCTCGCCCGGCGTCGATCGGTGTTGCTTCGGCGCGCCGGCGTTCTCCTCTTCGGGCTGTCAACAGGATTGACCTGGGCGGCCTGGATGTCCAGTGATCGTCTTGCCACCCGCCTGCCTCACGCCCTCGAGCCAGGGACCCACCTCGTTGAAGGATATCGCTGCAGTCTGGTGGCTCCCGGCGCGTATCACAGCCTGCGGTTCGATTTCTGTGTGACGCGCTGGCCGGAGGCCGTGCCCGGCCACCCCATAGCCGCCCGTCGTTTGCGATTGGCTTTGTATGGCGCCGAACCATCGCTTGCCCTGCCGCGCCAGTTGCGTTTGAAGGTGCGCCTCAAGGTGCCTCACGGCTCAGTCAATCCCGCTGGCTTTCGTTACGAAACCTGGTTGTTCCGGCACGGCTTTGATGCGACAGGAAGTGTTCGGGACTGGTCCCCCCAGCGGGTGCCCTGTGGCTTGGGATGTCACTATCATGCCTGGCGCGAGCAGGTGGCGGGGATCCTGGCCGGCGCCTTTGGCAGGCTGGACAGCTATCCGTTGATCGAGGCGTTGCTGATGGGGGAGCGCCGACTGTTGAGCGCGGACGACTGGACGGTCTTCCGCAAGACCGGTACGTCCCACCTGATTGCCATCTCCGGTCTGCACATCGGGTTGGTCGGTGTGTTTGTCGGAGGCCTTGTTGGTGGATTGCTGAGGCGGTGGCCGGGTGGCCCGGGCGCACGCTGGCGACGGCGCCTGGTGTTTGGCGCGAGCCTGGGCGCCTGCGCGGTATATGCGTTGCTGGCCGGGTTCACCGTGCCCACCCAGAGGGCGCTGGTGATGGTGGCTGTCAGTGGGCTGGTCTACATGCGGGGTCGGCAGTCCGGTTACTGGACGGCCTGGCTGGCGGCACTGGCCCTGGTCCTGCTGCTGGATCCGTTCGCGCCCCTGGATGGCGGCTTCTGGCTGTCGTTCGGGGCCGTCGCCGGTTTGATCCTGATCTTCTCGACGCGGCTCAGGCCGCCCGGGCGGATCGGTACATTGCTGCTTGCCCAGTTGGGCGTGATGGCCGGACTGCTGCCGATCCTGATGGTGCTGGGGCTGCCTTTCTCGGTGACCGGATGGCTGGTCAACCTGGTGGCGATTCCGCTGATGTCGTTCCTGCTACTCCCTGGCATGTTCCTCCTGGTGCCGTTGGGTCTGCTGGTTCCGGGGAGCCAGCCGGTGGTGGATCGGTTGCTGGATTGGGGACTGGGCGGTTTCATGACCGGGCTGGGTTTTATCGCGGACCGGTCGCCGGAAGGGCTGGCGCTGCCGGCTTCATTGGCCGGACTGGTGGGTGGCATGGTGCTGGTGATGCTGTTCCCGGTTCGCTGGTGGACGCGGGCAGGTCTGTTGCTGGCGGCGGCCGGGCTGCTGTGTGGCCAGGTGACGGCTTTTGCCGGACCGGGCAGGGCAGCGAACGATGCGGTAACGGTTCCGGAACTCTGGATCTGGGACGTCGGTCAGGGGTTGGCGGTGACCTATCGTGATGGCAATAAAGTGTTGCAGTACGACACCGGACCAGGTTCGCCGGCCGGCTACACGGCGGTCAAGGAGGCTCTGCTGCCGGGGTTCCGGTCCACCGGTATCCGCGACCTGAACTGGCTCATGATCAGCCATGGCGATGCCGATCACGCCAGCGGGCTGGACGAGTTGCTCGCTCATATCCCGGTTGAGCGGCAAGGCAGCGGCGAGCCCCGGAGGGTGGAACAGCGTGCCGGACCCGGTGCGCGGGGCACGTTCTCTCCCTGCCGTAAAGGTGGCTGGCTCGGGGCGTCGTGGATCGATGTCTGGCAGGATGCCGGGGCCGGGCCGGGTAATGCCGCATCCTGCGTGCTGCGAATTCGTCGCAATGGCTACGCCATCATTCTGCCCGGCGACATTACCGAAGAACAGGAGCATCGGTGGTTGCGTTCGCATCCGCCCCTATCTGGTCTGCGTCGCATCGTGGTGGCGCCACACCATGGCAGTAGAACATCGTCCAGCCCGGACTGGGTGCGACAACTGGCCCCCGAGCTTGTCGTCTTCTCGGCCGGCTACCGTCATCCCTACGGCCATCCGGCACCGGAGGTCCGTCGACGCTATCGCGCCGTCGGCGCCCGGACCGTCAATACTGCGACGTCCGGGGCGGTGCACGTACGTTTGGAAAATGACGCGCCCAGTCTCCATGTCGAGCGGGCCGACGCCCCGTTCTGGATTGAATCGCCGCCGGATCAGTGACCTGGAGCCGGTTTCAGGGTGTGGCGAGCAGGGCCGGCTGTGCTAAAGTAGCGCGCGGCTGTTCATTATCAGGGAGACAAAGCGTGTTAGAGCTTCTAAAGGCGGGTGGCATCATCATGGTGCCGATCATTGCGTGTTCGATCCTCGCCCTGGCTATCATCCTCGAACGTTTCTGGTCACTGCGGGTGTCCCGCGTGGCGCCGGAAAGCACGATCAACGAGCTGTGGCGCTGGATCAAGAAAAAGGACCTGAATGCCCGCAAGATCAAGGCTCTGCAGTCTTCCTCGCCGTTGGGTCGTGTCCTGGCCGGGGGGCTGATGAACGCCAAGCATGGCCGGGAGATCATGAAGGAGAGCATCGAGCAGGAGGCCAGTCAGGTCATCCATGAACTTGAACGTTTCCTCAATCCGCTGGGTACCGTGGCCACCATTACTCCGCTGCTGGGCCTGCTCGGTACCGTCATCGGTATGATCAAGGTATTCGCCGAGATTCAGCTGGCCGGCGTCGGCAATGCGGGCAACCTGGCCGGTGGTATTTCCGAAGCCCTGATGACGACAGCGGCGGGCCTCAGCGTCGCTATCCCGGCGCTGATCTGCCATCGCTATTTCATCCGGCGCGTTGACGAGCTCGTTGTCAGCATGGAGCAGGAAGCCATCAAGCTGGTCGAAGTGGTTCACGGCGATCGTGAAATCGATGTAGACGCAGAGGGAGCCTGAGCGCCGTGAAGTTCAAGCGCCAGAGAAGTCAGGAAGTCAGCGTCGATCTTACCCCGCTGATCGATGTGGTTTTCCTGCTGTTGATTTTCTTCATGGTCTCGACCACCTTCACTCGGGAAAGTCACCTCAAGGTGGATTTGCCCGAAGCGAAAGGCGATGTGTCCGAAGCGCAGGCGAAGCAGGTGGATGTGGTGATTACGGCGGAAGGCCAGTACTCGGTCAACGACCGGCCGCTGGTCAACAATCAGCGGGCGACGCTGCAGAAAGCCGTGCAGGATGTGTCCGGTGGCAATACCCAACTGCCGTATATCATTACCGCGGACGCACAGACACCGCATGAGTATGTGGTGCGGGCGATGGATGTTGCCGGCCGGCTGGGTTTCGTCAAACTCAGTATCACCACCCAGCGCGAATCCGAGGGTGACTGACCGAACCTGCCCCGGTGGCTTCGGGGCAGGCGCAGTAACCGACCGATCATCGACCGGAACGGAATTATGAGTGCGGAGTCCGCGACCAACTGGCAGACCTACAGGCGTCTGCTGTCTTACGTCAGGCCTTTCTGGCTGGCGTTCCTGCTCGCTGTGGTGGGCAATATCATCTACGCCGCTGCCTCGACGGGCATGGCCGCGGCGATGGAATACGTCATCAAGGCGATCGAAAACCCCACCGACCAGAACCGGCTGATGCTGACCGGAATGATCGTTGGCGTGTTCGCCATGCGGGGGCTGGGTACCTTCCTGGGGCAGTACTTCATCAACTATGTCGGACGTCACGTGGTCAATGCCCTGAGAAACCAGGTGTTTGACCGCCTGCTGCGTTTGCCTTCCCGTTTCTATGACGACCACTCCAGTGGCCATCTGGTATCGAAGCTCACCTTCAATGTCGAACAGGTTGCCGACGCCACCACCAATGCGGTGACCATCACGCTGCGTGAAGGGCTCACGATCGTCGGCCTGATGGGCTTCATGCTGTACACGAACTGGAAGCTGACGCTGATCTTCCTGGCCTTGGGGCCGGTGATCGGGTTTGTCGTCAGCTACGCCAGCAAGCGCTTTCGCAAGCTCAGCCGGCGCATCCAGGGCTCCATGGGCGATATCACCCATGTGTCCTCGGAGACGATCAGCGGTTACCGCGTGGTGCGGATCTTCGGTGGTGAGCAATACGAGCGGGACCGCTTCCATGAGGTCAGCGGCCGTAACCTGACCCAGAGCCTGAAGATGGCTTCCACCCAGGCGATCAGCGTACCGGTCATCCAGATCCTGGTGGCGTTGTCCATTGCCGCCCTGGTGTGGGTGATGCTGGCGCCGGAAATCCGTGGCGGGATGACCACCGGACAGTTGGTGGCCTTTATTACGGCGGCGACCACCATGGCGAAGCCGATCCGTCAGGTGACCTCCGTGCATGCCAAGATCCAGAAGGGCGTTGCCGCGGCGCACGATGTCTTCGAGACCATCGATGAGGCGCCGGAAGAGGACTCGGGGACGTTTGCCCCGGAACGGGTAAAGGGCAACATCAGCTTCAGACAGGTGCGTTTCCATTACCGTGATCAACTGGACGATGTCCTCAAGGGTATCGACCTGGAGATCCCGCAGGGCCAGAGTGTGGCGCTGGTTGGCCGCTCGGGCAGCGGCAAATCCACGCTGGTCAGCCTGTTGCCCCGTTTCTACGACTACACCGACGGCGAGGTGCTGATTGACGGGGTGGCCCTGCCGGAATACACGCTGGCGGCCCTGCGCCGACAGATCGCCCTGGTCACGCAGAACGTGGTGCTCTTCAACGACACCATTGCAGCCAATATCGCCTATGGCGCCCTGCGCGAGTATTCCCGCGAGGAAATCCGCGAAGCGGCGGCCAAGGCCCATGCCCTGGAATTCATCGACCGCATGCCGAAAGGCATGGATACGCTGATCGGCGACAACGGGGTGATGCTGTCTGGCGGGCAGCGACAGCGCCTGGCGATTGCCCGGGCACTGCTCAAGGATGCCCCGATCCTGATCCTGGACGAAGCCACCTCAGCGCTGGACACCGAGTCGGAGCGGCACATACAGGACGCGCTGGACCTGGTCATGAAAGGTCGCACCACCCTGGTGATCGCCCATCGCCTGTCGACCATCGAGAAGGCCGACCGTATCCTGGTGATGGATGGCGGCCAGATTGTCGAAGCCGGTCGCCACGAGGACCTGTTGGGGCAGGGCGGTATCTACGCCCAACTGCACCAGACCAACTTCAGCGAGGCAGGCTAACGGCCATGGTGGATCGCCTCTGGTACGGTTCCGGCCGGCCGCTGTGGCCGCTGTGGCCGTTGGCCTGGCTGTACCGGTTTATCACGCGCCGCCGGCGTCAGGCGTTCCTGGGCGGTCGCCGGGTGGCAACACGGCCGCCGGTGCCGGTGATCGTGGCGGGCAACATAACCGCCGGCGGTACCGGCAAGTCCCCGTTAACCCTGGCGATCGTCGAGCACCTCAAGGCAAGTGGCTGGCGTCCGGCCATCGTCAGCCGGGGATACGGCGGTAAGGCCGATCATTACCCACTGCGGGTTCGCAACGATACCCCCGCCAATATCTGCGGTGACGAGCCGCGCATGCTGGCCGATCAGGCGCAGGTGCCGGTGATTGTGGACCCGATGCGTGCCAGGGGCGCGATCTGGGCGTACGATGAGGGTCTGGCGGATGTGCTGGTGTGCGATGATGGCATGCAGCATTACGCTCTGGGCCGGGATATCGAGATTGCCGTCTTTGATGGCGAGCGCGGCTTGGGCAACGGGGCTCCGATTCCGGTGGGTCCGCTGCGCGAGGACGCTTCCCGCCTGGGAGCGGTCGACGCGGTGGTATTCAATGGCCGGGGCATTGCGAATATCGACCACCGGCATACGGCGGTGATGCAGCTTGAGCCCGTCGGGCTCGCGAACGTGGTTTCCGGGGAGCGGCAACCGGTTGCGTGGCTGTCCGGACGAACCGTGAGTGCCATCGCCGGGATCGGTAACCCCGAGCGGTTTTTCCGCACGCTCCGACAACTGGGGGCCGAAGTATCGGCCAGGGCCTTGCCGGATCATCATGAGATCCAACAGGGCGACCTGGAGCGACCTGCCGGCCAACCCCTGATCATGACCGCCAAGGATGCGGTAAAGTGCCGGTTCCTGGCCGACGGTGATTGCTGGGCGTTGGAGATCCGCGCCAGCCTGCCGGGGACATTCTGGACTATGCTGGATATGCGGCTGGCGGAACTGACCAGGACGCCAGCCTGAAACCTGAGAGATGGAACCATGGACAAGAAACTGATTGCCATGCTGGCATGCCCTGTCTGCAAGGGTGAGCTGGCGCTCAATGAGGCCCGGGACGAGTTGATCTGCCGTCCCGACGGTATGGCTTTTCCGGTGCGTGAGGGCATACCGGTCATGCTGGCGAGTGAAGCACGCACCCTGACAACCGACGAGCGCCTGGAAAAGCGCTGACCGTCGTCTGAATTGCCGCCGGGTCTGCTGCCCGGCATGCCACTCCGGATACAGCGAAGAGTCAGGTACGACCATGTCATTTACCGTAGTGATTCCCGCACGCTATGCATCCACCCGCCTGCCGGGCAAGCCGCTCCTGGAAATCGGCGGGCAAACCATGATCGAACACGTCTACAACCGCGCCTGTGAGAGCGGGGCGGCCCGGGTCATCGTGGCCACCGACGACGACCGGATCGCATCCGCCGCCGAGGGTTTCGGCGCGGAAGTGGTGATGACAGCCGCCGACCATGCCTCGGGTACCGATCGCCTGGAAGAGGTGGCGCGGACACTGGGACTGGGTCCCGAGGAGCGTATCGTCAACGTTCAGGGCGATGAACCCCTGATCCCGTCGGCGCTGATCAACCAGGTGGCGGCCAACCTGGACCGCCATCCGGACGCCTCCATAGCCACATTGTGCGAGCCCATAGAGCGAACCGACCTGGTGCTGAATCCCAATGTGGTCAAGGTGGTCCGGGGGCATGACGGTTTTGCCCTGTATTTCAGCCGGGCACCGATTCCCTGGGCCAGGGAGGCCTGGCAGCATCTGTCGTCGGTGGCTGGGGAGGGCGTGCCCCAGGGCATCCAGTACCTGAGGCATATCGGCATCTATGGCTATCGGGTGAAGCTGCTGCACGATTTCGTCAGCTGGTCGCCGTCGCCGCTCGAGCAGGCCGAGTCCCTGGAGCAGTTGCGGGCCCTTGAGAATGGGGCGCGGATCCATGTGGACATCGCCAGCGAGCGGCCGGCAGGTGGCGTCGATACGCCGGAAGATCTCGAACGCATGCGCAAGGTCTTTGCCGACGGGCTGCTGGAGGTGGAGCAGGATGCCTGAGCCGGTTCGCGTGCTGTTTGTCTGCATGGGCAATATCTGTCGCTCACCGACCGCGCATGCCATTTTCCTGAAGCGGATCGAGGAGGCGGGGCTGGAGGACCGGATTGTGGTTGATTCCTGCGGCACCGGCGGCTGGCATATCGGCGATCCACCGGATCCCCGGGCGACGGAAGCCGGCGCCCGCCGCGGCTACGACCTGTCCCCGTTGCGGGCCCGGCTGCTCCGGCCCGGCGATCTGGATGCGTTCGACTACGTCCTGGTGATGGACCAGGACAATCTGGTGCGCTCCAGCGACCTCAATCCCGGGGGCCGGACCCGGCCTGAGCTGTTCCTGGCCTATGCGCCGGACAGTCCGGTGGACGAGGTGCCGGATCCGTACTATGGCGATGGCTTCGAGCGGGTGCTGGATCTGATTGAGTCGGCCTGCGACGGCCTGCTGGATCATATCCGGGAGCACCGGCTTTGAACGGCCGGGTGATCGAACCGACGGCAGACGTTTCCCTGCAGGCGCTCAATACGCTGCGGCTGCCGGCACGGGCCGCCTGGTTTGTGCGCGTCACGGACGTGACTTCGCTGCAGGCCGCGTTGGACTGGGCTGACGAGCGAAAGCTGTCGGTGCTGGTGCTGGGGGGCGGCAGTAACGTCATCCTGGCCGGAGACTTTGACGGGCTGGTGATTCGGGTGGGTATCACCGGTCGATGCTGGAGTGCGGTAAGCGGCGACATGGCGGTACTCGAGGTAGGGGCCGGCGAGAACTGGCACGAAACGGTAATGTACACCGTGAAATCCGGCTATCGGGGGCTGGAAAACCTGGCCCTGATCCCCGGTACCGTGGGCGCGGCTCCGATTCAGAATATTGGTGCTTACGGGGTTGAGTTGTCGGCCACATTGCTGGATGTGGAAGCCTGGGACCGTGACACCGGAGAAGTCCGGCGTCTGATGGCGGAGGACTGCGAATTCGGCTACCGGGACAGTGTATTCAAGCGTCATCCCGAGCGCTTCGTTATCCTGCGCATTCGTCTGCAGCTGTCCAGGACGGCCCCGCTCAACCTGGGGTACCGCGACCTCCAAGAGTACTTTGCCGACGAGGACATTGAGAACCTGACCGCCGAGGATGTGGCGCAGGCCGTTATCCGGGTGCGCTGCCGGAAGCTGCCCGATCCGGATTTCCTGCCCAACGTGGGAAGCTTCTTCAAGAACCCGGTGGTGGGTATGGAGCAGTACGACGCGTTAAAGACCCGGTTTCCGGAACTGGTTGCCTATGTGGGGGAGAGCAGCGCCAAGCTGGCAGCGGGCTGGCTGATCGATGCCTGCGGCTGGAAAGGGTATCGGGAATCCCATGTCGGCGTGCATAACCGTCAGGCGCTGGTACTGGTCCATCATGGCGACGGGCAGGGCGCGGAACTGCTGTCCCTCGCCGCCCGGATTCGTGACGATGTCCAGGCCCGCTTCGGCGTCACGCTGGAGGTGGAACCGCGGATTTTTCCGCTCGCCCTCAGGGAGGAATTCCGCTTCAGCTAGGCGCTGGTATACGGTCCTGGACGGGATATGCTTCCTGTCACGCATAAAAAAGCCACCCGATCAGGTGGCTTTTTTGGTTTCCGGCGTCTGTCCCGGTTCAGGTCAGCCGCACTTGCTGTCGCCGCAGGACAGGCAGGTGGCACAGCCGTCCATGACGATCACCGCCTTGGTGTTGCACTTGCCGCACAGGGTCGCGTTGGCCGGGTAGTCGTTGCTGTCCCCGTCGTTGGTGGACTCGGACTGGCGGGACTCGAACTCCGCGCGCTTTTCGGCCAGGACACGCTTGGCGACCTCGCCGATTTCCTCGCTTTCAATCAGGCCGATGGCCTTCATGTGACGCTCGATGACGGCGCCGATTTCGGCAACCAGTGACGGCATGAAGACGCCGCCTTTCTTGAAGTAGCCGCCGTTCGGGTCATACACGGAGCGCAGTTCCTCGACCAGGAAGGTGACGTCGCCACCCTTGCGGAACACCGCCGAGATAACGCGGGTCAGGGCGATGACCCACTGGAAGTGCTCCATCGACTTGGAGTTGATGAACACTTCATACGGCTGACGGCTCTCGTGATCCGTCCCTTCGTTGAGCAGGATGTCATTGATGGTGATGTACATCGCGTGCTCGGCGATCGGCGGTTTGATCTTGTAGGTGGTTCCCAGCAGGAAATCCGGCCGCTCGATGTTCTCGTTCATCTTGATCGGTGCCGGTTCCTTGTTCTCCGGCACGTCGGTCTTGGGGGTGTCGTCAGCCTTGGTGACCCGGTAGCCAACGATTTTCTTGTCGATCTTGACGGTCATCTTTCTATGTCCTGTGTGCTGTGGTGACGGTTCAGTACTTGCCGTAAGTGCCTTCTTTCAGGGCGTCGAACAGGTTCGCGGCGGTGTGGATCTCGCCGTCGTACTCGACCTCTTCGTGCCCTTTCAGGCTGACCTTGGAACCGTCGTCCAGGGTAAATTCATACAGCGTACTCTCCAGATCCTTCTGTTTGACCAGGACGCCCTGGAAGGCCTCCGGGTTGAAGCGGAACGTGGTGCAGCCCTTCAGACCCTTCTCGTAGGCGTACATGTAGATGTCCTTGAAGTCCGGATACGGGAAGTCGGTCGGGACGTTCGCCGTCTTGGAGATCGACGAGTCGACCCACTTCTGGGCAGCTCCCTGGATATCCACATGCTGTTTGGGCGTCACGTCGTCGGACGTGGTGAAATAATCCGGCAGCTTGGCTTCCGGGTCGTCGGAGAAGGGCATGGCCTTCGCATTGACCAGGTGGCGGTAGGCCAGCAGTTCGTACGAGAAAACGTCGACCTTCTCTTTGGTCTTGCGGCCTTCCCGGATCACGTTGCGCGCGTAATGGTGCGAGAAGCTCGGCTCAATCCCGTTACTAGCGTTGTTGGCCAGTGACAGGCTGATGGTGCCGGTCGGCGCGATGGACGTGTGGTGCGTGAAGCGACCGCCTTTCTCCGTCAGCTTGGCAACCAGTTCCGGTTCCACCTCGCCAATACGCTGCATGTAGCGGCTGTACTTGGCATGCAGGACGCGGCCCGGCACCCTGTCGCCTTCCTTGATGCCATCCTCGCTCAGCTGCGGGCACTTGGCCAGCATCTTGCCGGTCACCTCGAACTCGTCGTTCATGATCGGAGCCGGGCCCTTTTCCTCGGCCAGCGACAGGGACTGGCGCCAGCCCTCGACGGCCATCTCGCGCACGACGTTTTCAGTGAACGCGACAGACTCTTCGGAACCGTACGGCATGCGCAGCATCGCCAGGGTGGAGCCCAGGCCCAGGATGCCCATGCCATGGCGGCGCTTGTAACGGATCTCATGACGCTGTTCTTCCAGCGGCAGGCCGTTGATTTCCACCACATTGTCGAGCATGCGGGTGAAGATGCCGACGACCTGGCGGTACTTCTCGTAGTTGAAGCTGGCTTTCTCCGTAAACGGATAGTCGACGAACTTGGTCAGGTTGACCGAGCCCAGCAGGCAGCTGCCGTAGGGCGGCAGGGGCTGCTCGCCGCAAGGGTTGGTCGCGCGGATGTCCTCGCAGAACCAGTTGTTGTTCATCTGGTTGACCTTGTCGATCAGGATGAACCCCGGCTCGGCGTAGTCGTAGGTGGACGTCATGATGCTGTCCCAGATGAACTGGGCTTTCACGGTCTTGTAGATGCGGCAGGCCACTTTGCCTTCGTCGTTGCAGACGTAACCTTCCTGGACCGGGAAATCACGGTATACGAAGCTGGATGCGTCGTTCAGGTCCAGCCCTTCGGATTCCGCTTCCTGTTCGGTGACCGGGAAGGAGAGGTGCCAGTCTTCCCCGTTCTTCACCGCTTCGATGAAGTCTTCGGTGATCAGCAGCGACAGGTTGAACTGGCGCAGACGACCGTCTTCACGCTTGGCCTGGATAAAGTCGATCACATCCGGGTGGTGCACATCGAAGGTCGCCATCTGGGCACCGCGCCGGCCGCCGGCCGAGGACACGGTAAAGCACATGCGGTCGAAGATGTCCATGAAGGACAGCGGACCGGACGTCGTCGCGCCGGCACCGGCAACGTAGGCGCCTTTGGGCCGCAGGGTGGAGAACTCGTATCCGATGCCGCAACCGGCTTTCAGGGTCAGGCCGGCTTCGTGGTTCTTCTCCAGGATGTCGTTCATCGAGTCGTCGATGGTGCCGGACACGGTGCAGTTGATCGTCGAGGTTGCCGGCTTGTGAGCTTCGGCGCCGGCATTGGAGGTGATGCGGCCAGCCGGGATAGCGCCGTTCTGGAGAGCCCAGACGAACTCCTTGAAGTACTTCTCGCGTTTGGCCTTGCTGGTCTCCACCTGGGCGAGGGCACGGGCAACACGCGAATAGGTGTCCTCGATGGTCTGGTCAACCGGATCACCACTCTTGGTTTTCAACTGGTATTTGCTGTTCCAGATGTCCAGCGAGGCATCCTGCATGGGAATGGTTGTCATGAGTTCCTGTACTTTCGCGTTCATTGCCGCCCTCAAAGCTCCGATTATTCCTTGATCCAGGCTCCTGCAAGCCCGACCCCTGTTGCCGGGCACGCTATGGCCCGGATCAATAAGAAACACTACATCTGGTGTTTGCGTGCCTGTCGTACTGCGACACCGAAGCCGGCGCGCTATTGCCGGTCTGAACGGTGTTTCGACGGTGGACCTGCGCTTGATACTTACCGTTGTCGTCGGCTGGGTTGTACGAAATAAACCCAATATATCGGTCGATTTGTGAAAAGTATAACAGGATATTGTGGTCTGTGAAGGAAGCGGAAACTATCGATTGCTGGTCGATGGTCGATAATTTTCAATCTAACCGGTCTTGAAAAATGGTGATGAACGGCAATCGACCGTCTACGCGCCGTCCCTGGCCACGCCACAACATGTTGTGTCTGCCCTGGGTGATTTTTGAGCGGTTTTTGCCGCAGTCACGTTGGAAATGTGATCGCATGCACGTCGACGCAAGTGACGTGTCGCTAAAGTGGGATGATGGAGGGAATCTGTGAGTCGCCATAGAGCCACAGGCTGTATCGCTTCATAACACCCATAAAAGCAATAAGGGACTATAAAAATGCAAGGCCTGAAACTGAGTCCGCTAGCCCTGTGCCTGGCTTTTGCGCCAGTGACCAGCTTCGCGGAGATCCAAGCGCTCGACGAGAGCGAGATGGGCAATGTGACCGGTCAGTCCGGTGTGTCCATTGAGCTCGAAACCAAGGTCAATATCGACGAATTCCGCTATACCGATGAGGGAACCCTGGCGATCAGCGATATTGAAATCGGGGGGACCAACCGTACCAACCTGTTCCCGGAAATCGGCACCAACATGACCAGCCAACCGGCCAGCGACCTGCTGGACAACATCAGGATCAACATTGATGTGCTGGGAGACGGCGATGCGGTCATCAACATCCTGCCGAATACCTTCGGTGCGGTGGACTTCCGAATGAGTACCGGCCAATGGGAATTGCGGGGTGCGACCGACAGTACAACCATCCTGGATAACTTCCATATGGATGCACTGATCGGTTCCGCAACGATACGGGTGGATACCGCAACCGATATCCTCAACTTCAAGACGGACATTGCCATCGACGATATGGATTTCGACGCTCCCTTCCTGGCGGTTGGGGTCCGTGACCTGCGTCTGACCGGCGATGAGTACGATCCGGTGGCGCCGCAGCCCCTGGACGTGTTTGCCGGAGTCGAGATGGACGTGTATCACGGCACCCGCGCAGACGGTCAGAGTGCGCTCGCCATCGATCTGCGGGAATTCCGTTCCGATGTATCCATCGGTGGGGTCCTGGTCGGGGGTACCTCGATCGGATCGATTGCCCTGGATAACCTGGCGATCTCCAACACGTCCCTGCGCGTCTACGGGCACTGATTACTGTCCGGGAGGGCCGCGGCTTGAAGTCGCGGCCCTTCTTCCCTGTCTTTCCCGTTGCCGGCCGTGCGCTACCGGTAATAGCGCTGGCTGATGTTCTCCAGTCGCGTGTAGCCGTTCTCGTCAGCGGCGGTCTTCAGCCAGCTCCGGCACGTCAGCGAACAGCAGAGCCTGTGCAGCATGCGATGCTCGTTGCCATGCCACTTCCCGGTTGTCAGAACAATGGGTGTAAACGCCACAATGCCGCTTGGCGCCGATAGCAAGCTATCAACAGCGTTCTCCCCGGAAAGCTGGCGGGAAAGGGCGGCGATTACCCGCCCAGGCGACACAACGATCGGGCTGCATCGCCAGAATGGCCCGTTCAGCCCAGCAACAGGCTGTCGTCGGTGACTTCAATACCACGCTGCTTCTCGAACAGCTTCAGCAGATCGCTGACGGTCAGCCCCTCGCGATCCTGGCCGGCAATATCGAACACCACCTGGCCCTGATGCAGCATGACCGTGCGGTCGCCGACTTCCAGCGCCTGCTTCATGCTGTGGGTGACCATCAGTGCCGTCTTCTCCTGTTCGCGGATAATGCGTTTGGTGAGATCAAGCACGAATTCGGCGGTCCGTGGATCGAGCGCGGCGGTGTGTTCGTCCAGCAGCAGGATGCTGGAGGGGTTCAGGCTGGCCATCAGCAGGCTGACCGCCTGGCGCTGGCCTCCCGACAACAGCCCCATCTTGTCGCCCAGGCGGTTCTCCAGGCCCAGGTTCAGCGTCGCCAGCCCCTCCCGGAAACGGTCCCGGTAGCGGGTCTTGACCGCCGTGCCCAGGCCCCGGCGCATACCGCGCTTGATGGCCAGGGCCATGTTCTCCTCGATGGTCAGGTTCTCGCAGGTGCCGGCCAGCGGGTCCTGGAACACCCGCGACACGCGCCCGGCCCGTTTGTGGGTGGGCAGCTTGGTCACATCTTCGCCGTCCACTTCGATGACGCCGCTATCCACCAGGACTTCGCCGGAGAGGGCGTTGAGGAAGGTCGATTTACCGGCCCCGTTGCTGCCGATCACCGTCACGAACTCGCCCTGGTTGACGGTCAGGCTGAGGCCGCAAAGCGCCGGATTCTCCAGCGGCGTTCCCTTGCCGAATGTGAGTCTGAGGTTTTGTGCTGCAATCATGGCTCAGCTCCGGGCGAAGAACGATTTCACCGAATGGCGGGCACCCGGCAGGACGATGGCAAGGGTCACCAGCACGGCGGTAATCAGGTTGAGGTCCTGGGTTTTCAGGCCGATGAACTCCGCATTCAGCGCCAGGGCAATCGCCAGGCGATAGAGGATGGCGCCGATCAGGCAGGCCAGCAGGGCCCGCAGCACCGAGCGCGGCGAGAGGACGGCTTCACCGCCGATCAGTGAGGCGAGGCCCACCACAATCACGCCAACGCCCATGGTCACGTCCGCGGCACCCTGGCTCTGCGCAAACAGGGAGCCGGCCAGGGCGACCAGGCCGTTGGAAAGGGCAACACCCAGGATGATCATCCAGCCGGTGGCGATCCCCTGGGCTCGTGCCATGCGGGGATTGGCGCCGGTGGCACGCATGGCCAGGCCGGTTTCGGATTCCATGAAGCGCCAGAGGAGGATCAGTACCACGACGGCAACGATGAAGAACAGCACCACCGGTACCTGATGGAACGCCAGCCCCATGTCATACCAGGGGGTCAGTACTGTCTCCTCGGACAGCAGGGCGATGTTGGGGCGCCCCATGATGCGCAGGTTGACCGAGTACAGCGCGATCATGGTCAGGATTGAAGCCAGCAGGTTGAGGATCTTCAGCCGGACGTTGAGGGTTGCCGTGACGGCGCCGGCGGCCATGCCCGCAATAATCGCCGCGCCGGTGGCCAGCCAGGGATTCCAGCCGTTGATGATCATGACGGCTGAGACGGCCGCTCCCAGGGGGAAGCTGCCGTCGACTGTCAGGTCGGGAAAGTCGAGTACCCGAAACGACAGGTAAATCCCGAAGGCAACCAGGCCGTAGATCAGCCCGGTTTCAAAGGCCCCGTACAGGGCGATTTCGCTCAGCATGGTGGTCCTACTGCACTATGGATCAGTTTTCGATGACTTTCTCGGCGTCCGCGATCACGTCCGGCGCCAGCTCGATACCCATGCGCTTGGCGGCGCCCGGATTAACATACAGCGACAGGTCCTCGACGCCGCCGACCGGAATGTCACCCGGTTTCTCGCCCTTGAGGATGCGCCCCACGATTTTGCCGGTCTGACGGCCGACATCGTAGTAATCGAAGCCCAGGGCGGCGACGGCACCGCGGGAAACAGTGGCGGTATCCGCGGCAAAGACAGGGATCTTGGCGCGCTCGCCTACGGAGATGACCGCTTCGGCGGCGGAGATCACGGTATTGTCCGTGGTGAGGTAGATGGCGTCGGCCTTGCCCACCAGTGACCGGGCGGCGCCGAGTACTTCGGAGGTCTTGGTGGCTGCGGCTTTGACCAGGGTCAGGCCGCGGGCCTTGAGGCGTTCTTCCAGGTCGTTGACCAGTGCCACGGCGTTGGCCTCGCCCGGGTTATAGACGGTGCCGATGGTCTTGGCATCCGGCACGACCCGCTGGACCATGTCCAGGTGTTTGTCGAGCGGCAGCATGTCGCTGACACCGGTGATGTTGCCGCCAGGATGATCCAGGCTCTTGACCAGGCGGGCGCTTACCGGGTCGGTTACCGCAGAGAATACGACAGGGATGTCACGGGCTGCTGCGGCCACGGTCTGGGCGGACGGGGTGGCAATGGCCACGATCACGTCCGGCTGGTCGCCCACGAACTTGCGGGCGATCTGGGCCGCGACAGCGGTGTTGGCCTGCGCGCTTTCATGCATATAGCTGACGTCGCTCCCCTCGGCGTAGCCTTCCGCCGTGAGCTCATCCTTGACGCCCTGGTAGACGGCATCCAGGGCCGGGTGTTCGACGATCTGCGTCACGGCGACGACACGTGGGTCGGCATGCAGGGCGCCGGCCACAAGCAGCGCCAACGCGGAAAGCACAACTCTCAGGATAGAACGATTCATGCAGTGATACTCCCGATCCTCTGGTGGTTGTTGGTGAGCCGTCTGAAGCGGAAATCAGCTGGCGGGGCCGCGTGAGCCATGATGGATGGCCCCGCCGAATCAGCGGCTCTTCATTATTTCATTGCCCGGGATAAATCGCTGGGCCGCAGAAAAACGCCGGATTTTACCACAGAATGTAAGGGTTACTCTCTACGGGGTAGCCGCAGTGCACGCCCTCACGAAGATGGACGGACGTGCCGGTAGCGAAACTGGGTCCGCAGGTTGTGACCGGCGCGCAGGATGGTGTAGCCGAAGCTCGCGGTAAAAAGCAGGGCGAGGGCAGAGAGTAGCACGTCGGAAGTCATGTCGCCGTGCAGGCCCAACTGGAAGGCCTTCAGGGTTCTGCCAACGTGCTGGAGCAGCAGGTAGAGCGTAAAGCCGAGTCCCAGGATGCAGGACAGGATCTGGGTCACGCTGATCATCAGAGGCGGTATGGTTGCCCGGTGGCCGCAGTAGCTGCATTGGTAACGGTCGGCCGCATCCGGCTCGTCAAGGCGCGACACCGGGTCCATCAATCCCTTTCGGCAGTCAATGCAGACGTACATGATTTCCTTCCTGTTTCTCGTCTTCATCGCATTATGCTCATGTTGTCAGGGAGCTGTCGGGGCCTGGATCACGTTTCCCGGATTCCTTCCGGCGAAGCGCGCTTGAGCCGGTGTGCGACTGCCGCTATCGTGATTTAGTTGAAGACCTGTCACATTCTGGCGAAAGGGGCTGTGTTGAAATAACCCGTGACAGGACAGGCCCCGAAGGCCACCGGTGTCGGCGGGCGCAGCGTGGTGCTCCGTTGGACCGGTTTCAGCGCATCCTAGCCGTGTTGGCCGGGCTGCGCAAAGATCAATAACAACCGACATCAGACAAGGACCTCCATGGACACCAAGAATAAACTTCCCCTTGATAGGGTCTACCACTGGGAAACGGCCCGGGCCGGTGATGTGTATATGACCCAGCCGATGGGCGGCGATACCGTGATTGATTTCACCTGGCGCAGGGCCGTTGGCGAGGCCCGTCGTATGGCATCCTACCTCAAGTCGCTCAACCTGCCCGAGAAGAGCCGCATCGGCATTGTTTCCAAGAATTGCGCCCATTGGATCCTGTCCGATTGGGCGATCTGGATGGCCGGCCATGTATCGGTTCCCCTGTACCCGACGCTGAATGCCGAAACGGTGCGCTACGTGCTCGAGCACAGTGGCTGTGAGGTGCTGTTTGTGGGAAAGCTGGATGACTGGGACAGCATGAAAGCCGGCGTGCCGGATGGGGTTCACTGCCTGTCCTATCCCCTGAGCCCGCCCAACGACTTCAAGACCTGGGACGACATCGTGGCCAAGTACCCGCCCATGAAGGAGAATGTGGAAAGCGACCCCCATGAGCTGGCCACCATCGTCTACACCTCCGGCAGTACCGGCCGACCCAAGGGGGTCATGCTGAGTTTTGAAAACCTCGGTTATGCCTCGATCGGTGGCACGGAAGCGCTGGATATTACGGCCAACGAACGGATGCTGTCCTACCTGCCGCTGTCCCATGTGTTCGAGCGTTTCGTGGTTGAGCTGGGATCCATGTATCGCGGGTTCCACCTGTATTTCGCGGAATCGCTGGATACCTTTGTCGAGGACCTCAAACGGGCCCAGCCGACCCTGTTCCTGGCCGTGCCGAGAATCTGGACCAAGTTCCAGCATGGCGTGTTCCAGAAAATGCCCCAGGAGAAACTGGCGCGATTGCTGCGCATCCCGCTGCTCAACCGCATCGTCAAGCGCAAGATCCTGACGAACCTGGGCCTGCAGCACGTGAAGTTTGCCGGTAGCGGTTCGGCGCCGCTGTCCCATGACATTCTGGAGTGGTACCGGGGGCTGGGGCTGGAGTTGCTGGAAGGTTACGGCATGTCCGAGAACTTCGCCTATTCCCACATGACCAAGCCGGGCCGGGCGCGGACCGGGTACGTCGGAGAGCCGCTACCCGGTGTCGATGTGCGCATCAGCGAAGAGGGCGAAGTCCAGGTCAAGAGCCCGGCGACGATGATGGGGTACTACCGCGATGACGAGAAGACCCGGGAAACCTTTACTGAGGACGGTTACCTGCGGACCGGCGACAAGGGCGAGATCGACGAGCTCGGGCGCCTGCGCCTGACCGGTCGCATCAAGGAGATGTTCAAGACCAGCAAGGGCAAGTATGTGGCCCCGGCGCCGATCGAGAACCGCCTCATGAGCCACCCGGATATCGAGATGGTCTGCGTGTCCGGCGCCAACCACCCGCAGCCGCATTGCCTGGTTATGCTGTCGGAAGAGGCGCAGCGTAAAACCGCCGACGAGGCCTTCCGCAAGGAGCTGGAGCAAAGCTTCAAGACGCTGCTGAGCGAAGTGAACGGTGCCGTGGATCCCCACGAGCAACTGAAGTTCATGGCCGTCGTGCGGGATGGGTGGAGCATCGAGAACGACTTCCTGACGCCGACCCTCAAGCTCAAGCGCAATGTGGTCGAGGACGCCTATAAGGAGATGGCGGACCACTGGTATAACGAGAAGCAGGCGGTTATCTGGCAGTAATTGGCTTCAGGCCTGCCCGGCGCGTGCACGGACGCGTCGGCGCAGGCCGGACTTTTCCTTCCGACTCCGTGTTCTCCTGTGCATCCTTTAGTCGAATTGGGTCCTGGCGCCGGTCCGGCATAGACTGCCATTATAAGGAGGCGTCCCATGACCCAGCTTGACCGGCTGCAGACCCGCATCAACGAACACATCCCGCTCACCCGGGCACTTGGTGTCACGGTGGCCGATTACACGGGTGACCAGATTACGGTGAAAGCCCCGCTGGCGCTCAACCACAACCATCAGGGTACGGGATTCGGTGGCAGCGTCTATGCGGTGGCCGTTGTCGGGGCCTGGTCGCTGCTGGAGCTCTGGCTGGAGGATCGTGGCCTGAAGGGCAACGTCGTCATCCAGTCGGGCGCCATCGATTATGGCCTGCCCGTCAACAGCGACTTTTTCGCCCGCTGCGCCTTGCCTTCAGCGGAGGACATGGCCCGGTTCGAGCGCAGCATCGAACGCCGGGGTAAGGGGCGGGTTGTGCTGGAGGCTACGGTTTTCGTGGCGGAAGGCCGCACCAACTTTCCGGCGGCCACGTTCAGCGGCCGTTTTGTGGTGGTGCGGGATTAGCCTCCCGCTCAGTGGAACTCCCGTGAGGCCGCGATCGAACGGCTCATCAGCACCACGGGAATGATACCCGCCACCACGATCACCAGCGCTGGTAACCCGCTTTGACGCAGCATTTCATCGGAGGCGTACTGGTACACATAGGTTGCCAGGGTCTCGAAGTTGAACGGCCGCAGGATCAGTGTGGCCGGCAATTCCTTCATGCAATCGACGAACACCACCAGGGCCGCCGTCAGCAGCGTGCCTTTGAGCATCGGCAGGTGCACCCGCAGCAGCGTCTTTCCCGCGGGCATCCCCAGGGAACGGGCCGCCATGTCCATACTCGGCGTGATTTTCTGCAACGCACTTTCCAGGCTGCCGGCGGACACCGCCAGGAAGCGGACGGTGTAGGCAAAGACAATGGCAAAGGCCGTTCCGCTCAGGAGCAGGCCCGTATTCCAGCCCAGCCACCGCTCCATGCGCAGGTCGAGCCAGTTGTCGAAAGCGGCCAGGGGAACGATGACGCCGACCGCCAGCACGGCACCGGGCATCGCATAGCCCAGACTGGATAGGCGCATCAGCACCCGCATACCGGCCGTATCGTGCAGGCGGCGACTGTAGGCCAGCAGCAGGCCGATCAGCAGCGTCGACAGGGCTGCCGTGCCGGAAAGGAACAGGCTGTTCACGGCGTTTTCCAGGAAATCGTCGGTCCAGCTCTCGGCAAAGTATTCCACGGCGTAGTAACCCAACACGGCAGCCGGTACCACGAAACCGAGCAGCAGCGGAAAACTGCAGGCAACCAGGCAGGCGGCCTGTCTGGGGCGGGACAGCGCAAAACGCTGCAGGGGATCTCGCATGTCCCGGGCGGCGTATTGCTGCTGGCGCCGCCGCGAGTAGCGTTCCAGGGTTACCAGGATCAGCACGAAGGCGAGCATGATACTGGCGATCTGCGCGGCACCGCCCAGGTTACCCAGGTTCATCCAGGTGTCGAACAGGCCCGCCGTCAGTGTATTTACCGCGAAAAAGTCGACCGTACCGAAGTCGTTGAGTGTTTCCATCAAGACCAGCGACAGACCGACGGCAATGGCCGGCCGGGCAATCGGCAGTACCACCCGAAAAAACGTACCCAGGGCGGACTGGCCAAGGCTTCGGCTGACGGCGAACAGTGATGGAGACTGCTCCAGGAACGCGGCCCGGGCCAACAGGTAGATGTAGGGGTACAGGACCAGTCCAATCATCAGGATGGCGCCGGGCAGGCTGCGGATCGCCGGAAACCAGTAATCGCCGGCATTCTGCCAGCCGAACGCGTCGCGCAGTGCCGCCTGGACCGGTCCGGCGTAATCGAGCAGGGCGGTGTAGACATAGGCAATGACGTATGCCGGTACGGCGAAGGGCAGCAACAGGGCCCACTCGAAGAAGCGCCGGCCGGGAAACTGGCACATGGTGACCAGCCAGGCGGTGCCGACACCAATCACCAGCGTGAGTACGGAGACGCCCAGCATCAGCTTGATGGTGTTCGTCAGGTAGATCGGGAGCGTCGTTTGAACCAGGTGAGGCCAGATGTTGTCATCCGGAAACAGCGCCAGCACCAGTACGGCCCCCACGGGCAGGGCCACCAGCAGCGTGGTCAGGGTTGCGGCAAGCAGCCAGCGTCGGGAGGTGCCTGACTTCAGGGCTTGCTGTTCAACCGGGGCGGGTTGGGCGTCGGCGGCCTGGTTCATGGTGGTCCTTCGGTGGGAAAGGGCTGACCGGAACCGGCCCGGGCAGCCCCTTCGGGCGTCAATTATCGTAATTGACCCGGTCGACCATCTTTACGGCGGCCTCGCGGTTTTCGGCAATCGTATTCAGGGGCAGGTCGTCCGGGTGCAGCGTTCCCCAGCCAGCCACGACGTCAGAGGGTGGGACCTCGGGATTGGCGGGATACTCATAGTTGACGGTGGCGTAGATGGTCTGGGCCTCGGGCGTGGTCAGGTATTCCATCAGCTTGATGGCGTTGTCGCGATTGGGCGCGCTGTGGGTCAGCGCCATGCCGCTGATATTGATGTGGGTGCCGCGACCCCCGGCATTCGGGAAAATCAGGTTGACGGATTCGGCAGCGGCGCGCTGGTTCTCGTCTTCCAGCATCTTGCCGTAATAGTAGCTGTTGCCCAGGGCGATATCGCAGACACCTTCGGCGATCGCCACGATCTGGTCGCGGTCGCCGCCCTGGGGCCGGCGGGCCAGGTTATCCTTTAGGCCCTGTAGCCACTGCTGGGCCTTGGCTTCCCCGTGATGGGCGATCATCGAGGCGAACAGGGCGACATTGTAGGGGTGCTTGCCGCTGCGGGTGCAGATGCGGCCCTTCCACTTGGGATCGGCCAGTTCTTCGTAGGTCGTAATCTCCCCGGGCTCGACACGGTCCTTGGCCGCGAAAATCAGGCGGGCGCGGCTGGTGAGCCCATACCACTTGCCCTCGGGGTGACGCAGGCTCGCCGGGATGTCCTGCTCCAGCGTTGCGGTGGTGACCGCTTCGGTCAGATCGCGTTCGACCAGTTCGTTGAGACGGGCGATATCGACCGTCATGACCAGGTCGGCGGGGCTGTTACGGCCTTCACGCTGCAAGCGTTCGGCCAGACCATTGCGGGCGAAAACGACGTTCGCCTCGATGCCGGTCTTGCGGGTAAAGGCGTCCAGCAGGGGTTCAAGCAGGTAAGGCTGGCGATAGGAATAGATGTTGACTTCGCCGGCGGCCATTGCCGCCAGGGGGAGGTTCAGCAGGATGGCCAGAATTGCGATGGCGGTAAGGCGACTGCGCATGGTGGTCTCTGTCTTCGAATCCGTTGATCTGGGAGATCCGATATGACCGGATCACTGATACCGATTATTAAACCTGAATTTTAATGCTGTTGCGAAAAAGAATTATTACTGGGCGGGAGAAAGACAGAAACTGTCGATCCTGCATTCACTTGGGCGTCACATTTAGTGCTATGCTCCATGTCCAGAAAGGGAAGTCTGGCGTTAGGGAGCCTCTGTTTCACTCCTGGGCCGCCTGAGGTCAGGCCTGTGTTCCATACAACTGAGCAGTAACCGAGCCCAGCGATGTCCAGTGATCGACGCACCTATCTTAGAACCGCGCTGAATGCCAAAGTCTGCGTGACCCATCCCACGCTTGGCGAGCGGCTCTACAATACCCGGGATATTTCCGATGGCGGCATTTTCGTCGTTTCCGAGGAGGGCGAGCGTCCCGACATTGGCGACCGGGTCCAGGTCCAGGTGCAGGGATTGCCAGTGCCGGCTCCCGTCCTGGAGATGGAGGTCGTCCGCATGACGGTAGACGGTTTCGGGCTCCAGTTTGTGAACGAGTAACTGTTCCATCGCCGTGCGATGTGGGACATTGCTGTCCTGGCGCGGCCCCGCGCCTATTTCAAGTCATCCTGCTTCCAGGTCAGACATGCTTCGGATTCCAGTCTGCGCGTTCCTGCTTGTGGCATTGCCCGGCTGCGCCTCGTATCAGAGCCACTACGGTGTATTCAGTGCCGCCAATGCCAGCGGCGAGGAGCGCCAGTTCCGGGTGACCTGGGAGACCGTGGACTATCCGGACTGGTGGCTGGCGAACGACCGGGCCTCTCCGATCCGTCTCGAAACCCAGTGCAGCACCCGCGTCTGGGAACTGCGGGATTCCACCTCCGAGGGGGGCGTCCAACCCTGTGGCGAGGGCATCAGGGCCTGCGCTTCAACCACCAGCGACAGGGCCGTGCCGTCGCAACAGGTCGCCGGACCCGAGACGACCTGCATGGAAGTCCTCAACGCCCGGAAGATTGTCGAGCTGGACCGCCGGCTGGATCTGGTGGTGTCCTGCCGTCCCCGTCAGACCACGATCGAGGTCGATGGTGAAACGGAAAACAGGGATTACCTCCGGGCTTCGGTGGTGCCCTATAACATCCGTGTCCGGGAGGCGCCCCGCGACAGCCTCTCCGCGAAACCGCCGGCGCTGGATGAGAAAGTCTGTGGGAGCTGATTTTCTGTGACGGAAGTCGCGCTTTGACTGTTATTGATGTCTCATCGCTACCTTTTGTTGCTGTCTGATAACGAACAGTAACCTTATGTGGGTGAAAGGTTACCGTCTGGTACGCAAATGTTATTGTCGCTGGCTGCCGTCCGGTCAGAATGGAATCATCGACGTCGTTTCCAGGAGTAGAGGTCTGCCGTGGGTGTCCGCCAAAAGAAAGTAGCGGTGCATGATTTGTCGTTGGGCGCGTTCGTGTCTGACCTCGATCGTCCGTGGCACGAAACTCCTTTCCCGATCCAGGGATTCCACATTCGCAGCCAGGACGATATCCGGACGCTGACGTCCTACTGCAAATGGGTGATGATCGACGTGGCCGAGGCCCGCGACACATCGGAGTACGAGGCGTCCAATGCGCCGATTTTCGCCCGTCGTAACGCCAAGCGCACGCGGCAGGAGATCATCGAGCTGCCGCCGATCCAGGTCCGTAATCCGCAGGATTATCCGGTTTCCTCCACACTTAAACGGGAAGTGCGCCAGGGCAAACGTCTGCTGGTGGACGTGGACCGGGCGTTGGTCGAGGTGGAACGGCGTATCCGGGCCGGTGAGGAGCCGGATTTCTCCGGTGTCCATCGCGTTGCCCGGGGGATGGCCGGCAGTGTCGTTCGGCACCCCGATGCCATGCTCTGGGTGGCCCGCCTGCGTCAGCACAACAACAGGACGTACCGGCACGCCCTGAATACCTCGATATGGGCCCTGGTTTGTGGTCGTCACATGGGATTGGAACCTGCCGCACTGGAGAACCTGGCGCTGGGCACCTTGCTGTGTCATGTCGGCAAGCTGGAGCTTCCGCCGGCATTGCTGCGCAATGAGAACAGGCTGGAAGCGTCGGACTTCGAGCGGTTCCGCACCTATGTCGAGAAGGGGGTCCGCCGCCTCCAGTCTGCCGACATGCCGCGTGCGGTGATCAATATCGTCCAGTATCACCGGGAGCGTCATAACGGATCCGGTTTCCCGGCGCGCGTCCGCGGTGATCGCATCCCGCTGCTGGCCAAGATCGCCGGCCTCGTGGACTATTACGAAGCCCTGGTGGAAACCCGGGACGACCAGACGCCGATGACGCCGGCCCAGGCTGTCGCCCACCTCTATGAAATGCGCAACATCGAGTTCCAGGAAGATCTGGTGGAGCGCTTTATCCAGTCGATCGGCATCTACCCGACCGGGACGCTGGTGGAGTTGAGCTCCGGTGAGCGCGGTGCCGTGGTGTCGCATACGCCGGGTCGGCGTCTGTGGCCGCGGGTGATGGTGATGACCGATCAGCAACGACGCCCGCTGAAAGTGGCCCGGGTCGTGAACCTGGCGGAAGTCAACGAAGGACGCCAACCCGATCAGGTTATCTCGGTCAACGGCTGCCTGCCGTTTGGGGCGGAGGGGCTCGACCCGCGCCATTTCGAGGTCACCGGCGCGGCTGCCCGCTGGAGCCTGAAGCACCTGCTGGGCTGATCTCCGGTCGCCCCGGTCGGGGCGATCTTACCGCTACTGGATAACCACGCGCAGCGGCTTCCTCAGCCAGCGGTAGTCATCGTCCGGTTTGAAGTTCACGATCAGTTCCGCGTCATCCCCCGCCTCGCCGTCAATGAAGTACTCCGCCGAGTGGGTCTGGGCACTGTAGCTATGGACGACCAGGGCGTTTTCGTCGGTGCTGATGGCTTCGATGCTCTCCAGTGATACCTTCTGGCCGACCCGGCGTACCGTCACTTCGTGAATGGCTGTATCCGAAGCTGGCAGTTCCTGGGTGACCTGGCTGAGGTAGTACTCGTTGGCGATGTCGGTGGTGATGCGGTCCAGCTCGCTGGTGAGGTATTCGTCGATATCGTCGGAATCAATATCCTCGACCTTGCGGATGGCGTTCAGTATCCGGTTGCGCTTGCTTTCCAACTCGTCGCTGTAGACGACGTCCGGATCTCTTGCGGTGCCGTTCTCAGGCGGTGTCGGCGCGGCATCGATGTCCGCCTGGGTGGGCGGGTCTTCGCAGAGTTCGTCGCCCTCCGGGTAGAAGCAGATGGCCTTGAGCAGGCGGTTGGCCGGGGTCAGGTCGGCGTCGGCGGTGGTCTCCCTGTCCTCGGTGACCTCGTTGATAAACTGGCTTTCCGGCACCGTGAAGTCGATGGGTTGGTCCAGTGTCGACAGCGCGGCGTTCAACTGGCTGATGACCCGGTCGGTGAATACCAGTTGGTTGCTGTCGGCCGTGGTTCCGTCTTCATCGAGGGCCAGCAGGAAGCGGGTCATGTTGCGCAGCGTGGTGTTTGCGATGGCCTGTTGTTCCGCCGGTCGGTGGCTCAGCAGGCCCAGGTCGTCGACCGTCGCATTATCCAGGAGCCTGCGGGTCTCCGGCAGGAACTCCAGCGGGGTAACGACCTCGTCGGCAGGCACGCCCGACACCAACGGCAGGTTGCCGACACTGAGGGTCAGGGTTTCGCCGGCGTAGTAGTGAAAGCGGCCGCGGGCGTCGGTTGTTCCGGTCTGGCTCCGGGTCTGGTAGGACAGGCCCTGGATGCCGCTCAGGGTGAGTTGTCCGGTGGCCGTGTCATCGCCGCCATCACCACCGCCACAGCCCTGGATCAGGGCCAGCGGAGCAAGCAGCAGAAAGGGCTTGAGGTTCATAGGCTCGTCTGTCTTTCCATGGTGGGCCGGTGTGCATCAGGCCTTCATTGTTATGGGGCTGATTATAAGAGCCAGCGCAACGGGCTTGTTGGACACCTGTCGCAGTTTGCCAAAGTCACACGCCGGGGCTGCGGGCTGGCCCAATCCGCCGGAAGGGGTTGAATTTTCAGGTCCCGGCACAATTTACAGACGATCTCAAGGCGCAATCTCCCATCAGAAAAAGCAGGCTGGGCACCCATGATGGATGCACTGAAGATAGAAAATCTCCGAAAGACGTACGATTCAGGCTTCGAGGCGCTCAAAGGTATCGACCTGACAGTCCGCCAGGGCGATTTCTTCGCGTTGCTTGGACCCAACGGAGCCGGCAAGTCCACTACGCTGGGGATCGTCTGTTCGCTGGTGAACAAGACGTCGGGCAAGGTGTTCGTGTTCGGTCACGACATCGACCGTGATCTGTCCGGTGCCAAGATGAATCTGGGGGTGGTGCCTCAGGAGATGAACTTCAACCAGTTCGAGAAGGTTATCGACATTGTCGTCACCCAGGCGGGTTATTACGGTATTCCTGCCAAGCGGGCGCGGGTGTCGGCGGAGCATTATCTGAAGGAGCTGGGGCTGTGGGACAAGCGTAATGAGCCGGCCCGTATGCTCTCGGGCGGCATGAAGCGCCGCCTGATGATTGCCCGGGCCCTGGTGCACGAGCCGAAACTGTTGATCCTGGACGAACCCACGGCCGGTGTCGATATCGAACTGCGTCGCTCCATGTGGACCTTCCTGCAGGAAATGAACCGCCGTGGAACCACCATTATCCTCACCACCCATTACCTGGAAGAGGCGGAAGCGCTGTGCCGCAATATCGCCATTATCGACCACGGCAGCATCCTGCAGAACACCAGCACGCGGGACCTGCTCAAGCAGCTGAGCGTGGAGACATTCCTCCTCGATCTGGCCGAACCGGTCGATGCAGCGCCGCAATTCCCTGACTTCGAGACCCGCCTGGTCAATGACAGCCAACTGGAGCTTGACGTACGCCGGGGGCAGGACCTGAATTCCGCGTTCGGCCATCTGGATGACAAGGGAATACGGGTGGTGAGCATGCGCACCAAGGCCAACCGACTGGAGGAGCTCTTCATTCGTATGGTTCAGGAAAACAGCCAGGCAGGAGGTAAGGCATGAGTCCGGACGCCAAGCTGACCGCCTTTTCGACCATCGTTGTCCGGGAAGTGCGCCGCTTCACCCGTATCTGGCCGCAGACGCTGCTGCCTCCGGCGGTCACCATGACGCTGTACTTCGTGATCTTCGGCAACCTGATCGGCTCGCGCATCGGCCAGATGGACGGGCAGGACTACATGGCCTTCATCGTGCCCGGGCTGATCATGATGTCGGTGATCACCAGTTCCTACGCCAACGTGGTGTCGTCCTTCTTCAGCATGAAATTCCAGCGCAGCATCGAGGAGCTGCTGGTCTCGCCGGTGCCGAACTACATCATCCTGGCCGGTTATGTGGCCGGCGGCATGGCGCGGGGTCTGGGCGTCGGCCTGATCGTGACCATACTGTCGCTCGGCTTTACCAACCTGACCCTGCACCACCCGGGAGCGACGATCCTGACGGTGGCGCTCACGTCGATGCTGTTTTCCCTGGGCGGCTTTATCAACGCGATGCTGGCCACCAAATTTGACGACATCTCCATCGTCCCCACCTTCGTGCTGACGCCGCTGACCTACCTGGGGGGCGTGTTCTATTCCATCCAGCTGCTGCCGGATTTCTGGCGGGCGATCTCGATGGCGAACCCGATCCTCTACATGGTCAATGCGTTCCGCTATGGCATTCTGGGGATATCGGACGTAAATGTGGGCGTTTCGCTGTCCATGATCGTCCTGTTTATCGTTATCCTGATCGTACTCTGCCTGCGCATGCTCGCGCGTGGTCGCGGCATCCGCCACTGACAGGAACGGACTATGGCTCTGCAGAATGCACCGCTGGGGAAAGCCAGCGAATACCCCCAACACTATGCGCCGGAGTTGCTGTTTCCGGTGCCGAGGCTGGACAATCGCCAGCGCATCGGGCTGGAAGACGGGCGCTGGCCCTGGTTCGGCGGTGACGTCTGGCAGGCCTGGGAGCTGTCCTGGTTACGCCCGAACGGGGTTCCGGCCGTGGCCTGGGGGATTTTCAGGATTCCGGCAGCCTCTCCAAACCTCATCGAATCCAAGTCCTTCAAGCTGTACCTGAATTCGCTGAATCAGGAGACTTTCTCCGACCGGGCACAGGTGATCGAGCGGCTGGAGCGGGATCTGTCCAGCGCCTCCGGTGCCGCGGTGACCTGTGAACTCTGTTCCGTGGACGAGACCGCCCACATCGCGCCCCAGCCGTCCGGCTACGAGCTGATCGACGACGAGCCCATCGAGGTGACGGGCTATGAGCCGTGTCCCGACAAGCTGGTGGCAGCAGGCGAGGTGGTGACGGAATCCCTGTGCTCACACCTGCTCAAGAGCAACTGTCCGGTCACCGGACAGCCGGACTGGGGCTCCCTGTTGATTCACTACACCGGTCCGAAGATCGATCGGGCCGGATTGCTGCATTACGTGGTGGGCTTCCGCCAGAAGCAGGACTTCCACGAGCACTGCGTGGAGACGGTGTTCACGGATCTGATGGCGCGTTGCCAACCCGAGTCGCTGACGGTGAGTGCCCATTACACGCGGCGTGGTGGCCTGGATATCAATCCGTGGCGCAGTACCGAAGCCAGCGCACCGGCCATGCTGCGCCTGATTCGACAGTAACCGGGGGCTAATCTTCGCCTTGTCGCAGCCGCTCGGCGGCGTCCTCAAGGGCTTGCAGGATGGCCGCGCGCTCGTAGCCGCGGACTTTTTCGGAATCCAGGTACATGGCAAAGCCGGCTTTCTCATGTTCCATGAAGCTGCGCTCAGCGCCCAGGTCCCGCCGGAAGTCGATGACTTCATAGATCGGCACCGGCCGGCCAAAGCCTTTTACGGTAATCTCGCCCTTGTCGCGGCACATGATCTTGTCCTTGATCAGCGAGAAGGTTTCGTAGGAGACCAGGATTTCGCCGGGGTCGGCCAGGGATTCCAGTCGGCTGGCCAGGTTCACTTCCTTGCCGATGATGGTGTAATCCATCCGGTTTTCGGCGCCGAAGTTGCCCACGGTGGCATAGCCGGCGCTGATCCCCATACGGATTTCCAGCGGGGTCTTGATCCCCTGGCTACGCCACTTCTGGCGCATGATCTTCATGTGTTTGCGCATGTCGATAGCCATCGATACGCAGGCCAGCGCATCCTCCCGCGGCCCCCGGCTGGTGGGGTCTCCGAAGAAGATCATGATCGAGTCGCCCACGAACTTGTCGATGGTGCCGCCATACTTGAGCGCGACCTGGGACATCTCGTTGAAGTAGTGGTTGAGCAGCTCGGTGAGGGCTTCCGGCTCCATTTCCTCGGACAGTTCGGTGAACCCCTTGATATCCGAGAAGAAAATCGAGAGTTTTTTGCGCTGGGTTTCCAGACGCACGTCACGCTCGCCGGTAAAGATGGACTGCCAGACCTGGGGTGACAGGTACTTGGACAGCTTGTGGGAAAGGGCGATCGACTGTTCCCGCTGGTACTGGATCTGGGTCTTGGCGGACATCAGCGCACGGGCCTGCTGGTGCGCATAGAAAGCGGTTATGCAGATGAATGTGGCTGTCGCCAGGATCGCGACCACACTGAGCACGAGTGGTGCCTGCAGTGAAACGGCCATGCCGTTCATGGCCAGTCCGGCAACGGCCGCCAGGGCAAACCAGAAAATGCCGAACAGCCACTGGCGCAGGCCGCCGAGCAACATGCAGCTGAACATGAGCATCATCATGATCGACAGCGATGGTGTCGCCACCAGTCCGATGGTGCCGGCAAACGCACCGCCGAGCGCGCAGTCCACGTGAAGCATCTTGTGGCGGACGCGGCTGTAGCGCCTGAGGAATGTCTGGCGGGTAAGGAAATGGACCGCATGGGGCCAGAGCAGGGCGCCCGGCACCAGCCAGATCAGCCAGTCCGCAAAGGTGTGGCTGAGCAGTCCGGTGAAGATAACCGCAGCCGCGCCAACATACGCCAGCACCCGCCCGTTGTAATCCGGCATCGGGGGAATGACGACCGGTTTGCTTTGTGTTTCGAGCAGCAATGACTTGCCGCTGGCCAGGGGAGCATTCATCATCTAGAACCGAATCCGACCCGTCAGCATGTCCTTGAGCATGACCCAGTCGCCCATCAGACTATACAGCGGGTATTGGAACGTCGCCGGTCGGTTTTTCTCGAACAGGAAATGGCCCAGCCACGCAAAGCCATAGCCCACGACGAGGAGCAGCAGCAGGTAAAGCCACTGCGACGTGGTCACGGCATACAGCAGGATGGCAAGCACCAGGATACTCCCCAGATAATGCAGGCGACGGCAGGTGACGTCGCTGTGCTCTTCCAGGTAGTACGGATAGAAATCCGCAAAACGGTTGAAACGGCCTTGTTCTGTCATCGCTTTCCGCCGGCAGCTTGTTGTTATAGTGTTTGGGGCCAGGCTGACCCCGGACCTGCACTTCGGTCCATTGTCATCAGGTGTCGGAGCGGGTCGCCCGGACGGGCAGCCACCACTCTGTAAAGCGCTTTATAAAGATTAGCAGTATTGCTGAACTGCCACAATTACCAGCTGAACGTCGGCGATTTTGTCGAATGTGCATGGGAACAGGCCGTCCGGCACACGTCCGTTCCGGCCATCGGCTTCAACGTTTTTCCGGGAATGAATATGAGTAAGACCATCGAATCGATCCTGGCTCGCACGTCCGAGCCCCGTTTGACGACGCCGGCGCCTGGACCGGACGTTCTGGAAGAGGTTTTCGCCTGTGCGGCCCGGGCGCCGGATCATGCGTTGTTGCGGCCATGGCGATACCTGGTGATCGAAGGCGAGGGCCTGACGGCCCTGGGTGAAGTGTTCGCGCGTATCGCCGACGCCGATGATCCGCTGATGCCGACGGTGGAAAAGTTGCAACAGATGCCCCGGCGGGCGCCGATGATCATCGTTGGTATAACGTGCCACCAGTCCCATCCCAAGGTCCCTGCCATCGAGGAATCGATTTCCACCGGTTGCGGTATGGCCTACATGCTGCTGGCGCTCCAGGCCCGGGGCTTTGCCGGGATGTGGCGCACAGGCCCCGTGGCCTACCATGAAGCGGTCAGGGAAGGTCTGGGCCTGGCACCGAATGAGCGCATTGCCGGTTTTCTCTATGTCGGCACGCCTGCCACCCACAAACCGGCGCTGGAACGCCCGGACCCGGCCAGCTTCGTCTCCCGCTGGCCGTCCTGAAGACGACTGCCGTGATCGGGGGAAAGCTCTTGCCGCTTTCCTCCTGAAACCTCTCTCCGATATTGCCTTACCTCTCCGCCAGGCCAGTAATGACGGCGACTTCGCCAAACTGGCACCACTGTTGCTTTGACTCCTCCAACATCGTTTTGCGGCAATGCCGTGGAGAGATTCAATGGCGATCAGTTTTGAAAATGCGCTGGGAATTCACGAGAAGGCACTGAATGTTCGTGTCCAGCGTGCCGAGATCCTGGCCAACAACCTGGCCAACGCCGATACGCCCGGGTTCAAGGCGCGGGATATCGACTTCAAGGCGGCACTGGGTGAGGCTCAGGGCCAGTCCGGTGAACTGGCCATGGCCCGTACCGAGCCCGGCCATATCGATCCGGATGCGGCCATGAGCGACC
This sequence comes from Marinobacter halodurans, assembly GCF_004327985.1. Taxonomy (GTDB): domain Bacteria; phylum Pseudomonadota; class Gammaproteobacteria; order Pseudomonadales; family Oleiphilaceae; genus Marinobacter_A; species Marinobacter_A halodurans. The sequence continues at coordinate 114,981 of NZ_SJDL01000002.1, read as the reverse complement.
GCGCATTGTTGATGTATCGCAACCCCTACCAGCCTTCGCTGGATGGCAATACCGTCGATGCACAGCAGGAGCAGGCCCGTTTCATGCGTAATGCCATGGACTACCAGGCCAGCTTCCAGTTTCTCAACAGCAAGTTCGCCGGCCTGACCAAGGCCATCAAGGGCGAATAACGGGACCGCAGGGTAGAGGAGAGAGGTCGTGTCACTAGGAAACATTTTTGATATCGCCGGCTCCGGTATGACAGCCCAGTCCCTGCGGCTGAATACCACGGCATCCAACCTGGCCAACGCCGAGACGGCCAGCTCCAGCACCGACAGCACCTACCGGGCCCGCAAGCCGGTCTTTGCGGCGATCCAGCAGGATGCCATGAACGCTGCCGATCCGTTCGGTCGCAGTTGGGGCCCGGAAAGCGGAGCCTCCGCCGGCGTGCAGGTGCAGGGGATCGTCGAGAGCGACGAGGACCTGCAGATGCGTTACGAGCCGAACAACCCCCAGGCCAACGAAGACGGTTACGTGTTCTACCCGAACGTCAACGTGGTCGAGGAAATGGCGGACATGATGTCGTCGTCGCGCAGCTTCGAGATGAATGTCGACGTCATGAACACCGCAAAATCCATGATGCAGCGCATCCTGACCCTCGGTCAGTAATGACTCAGTAAGGAGCAGAGTATGAGTACGGTCAATGGTACCTCCGCAGCCGACGTACTGAGTCAATACCGGTCGCAGGACAGCAGCAGTACCAAATCCACGAGCGACATGGGCAAGAACGAGTTCATGGAACTCATGATCGCCCAGCTCAACAACCAGAACCCGCTCAAGCCGCAGGAAAACGGTGACTTCCTGGCGCAGTTGGCCCAGTTCAGCTCACTGGAGGAGATGCAGGGCATTTCCGACAGCGTCCAGGATGTGGCCGGGCAGTTCCGCTCCACCCAGGCGCTGCAGGCCTCCGCCATGGTGGGGCGAACCGTGATGGTGCCGTCGCAGACGGCCATTCTCGGGGCATCCGGCGAAGTGAAGGGTTCGGTCGAGGTGCCGGCGGCCACATCCAGCCTGCGCGTGGACGTCCTGAACACGTCCGGCGAACTGGTGCGACAGCTGGATCTGGGATCAGCGACTGCCGGCCAGAAATCGTTCAGTTGGGATGGCAAGGATGCCAACGGCAATGATCTGCCGGAGGGCACCTACCAGTTGAAAGCCAACGCCGGATATACCTCCGGCACCGAACAGCTTGGCACGATGATCAGTGCCAATGTGGACAGCGTGTCGCTGGGTACCAGCGGCAAGGTCACTCTGAACCTGGCGGGCATGGGCTCTGTGGGCCTGTCCGACGTGCGGCAGATTAACTAACAGCATTTCAAGAGGTGAAGTATGGCGTTCAATATCGGTCTCAGCGGTCTGCGGGCCGCGTCCGTGGATCTGGATGTCAGCGGCAACAACATCGCCAACGCCAGCACGGTCGGGTTCAAGGGCAGTGAAGTCCAGTTCGGCGATCTCTATGCCAGTGGCTTTCTCTCCGGTGCCACCAACGCGATCGGCGATGGGGTGAAGGTCCAGTCGGTCAACCAGACGTTCGGGCAGGGCAATATCAGCTTTACCGACAATGGGCTGGATATGGCCATCGATGGTGATGGCTTCTTTATCCTGAACAACAACGGTGAAGTGCGCTACAGCCGCGCCGGTCAGTTCAGCATCAACAAGGACGGGTTTGTCGTCAACAACCAGGGCATGCGCGTCCAGGGCTTCCAGGCGGATGACGACGGCAACCTGTCGGGCGTGCGGGGCGACCTGATGATCGACAGCGACAACCTGGCCCCGCGTCGGACCACGAACGTGGCATCGCAGCTCAACCTGGATTCCCGGGAGAGTGTGCTGGCCACCAGCGGAACCCGCATCCAGACGCGGAGTTTTGCGCCGGATGAATCCACCGGTGAGCAGAACTTCACCATCACCTATGCCGATGGCAGCACCAGCACGGTCAACGTCCCGGCAGGCAGCTCGGCCCGGGAGATCGCCAATGCCCTGAGCCAGGAGGAAAATGTCAGCGCCTCCGGCCGCACCGAGGTTTTGCTGGACGGTTCCGGCATCCAGGCGGACGATGTGCTGACCCTGGAAGGCGTCGATTTCACCATTGCCGATACGGATTCCAGCGGTAACCCGCTGACCACGGCCCAGCGGGTGCAGAAGCTGGCGGACGACATCAACGGCTCATCGCTGAGCAGCATCAATGCCACGGTGACGGCCTCCGGAGAGCTGCGCCTGATCTCCAGCCGGGGGGACACCCTGCGTCTGGCCTATCAGGACACCAACAGCGACGGCGGGACCATGACGTTCTCGGGGGGAGCAGCGCTCTCCAACGACAGCACCAATCCATCGACCCAGGTCGGTGAAGTCAGCATCACGCTCGATGGTGAAACCCAACTGGCGGCATCGGCGGTGGCACCTTCCACCACCACGATCCTCGATGGCGTGACACCGACGGCATTCACCAGCAATACCTTTGATCCCACCGACCAGGGCACCTACAACCACGCGACCTCCAGCACCATCTATGACAGTCTGGGTAATCCGCACGTGATGACCCAGTACTTCGTCAAGGAACCGACCACGTCGGCCAGCCAGGGCAACGCCTGGAGCATGTACGTGCAGATCGATGGCGAGAACGTCGGGGACCCCCCCAACTCGACCGGTCAGCCGACCATGGCCCAGTATGACCTGGTGTTCGATGAAGAGGGTAACCTGCAGAGCATTGACGGTGATCCTGACGGTGAAGTGCTGATCTCGAACTGGACGCCGCTGGACCAGAATGGCCAGCCTAACGGTGCCGATGGTCCGCGGCTGGTCAGTGCCGGGGGAACGACGCCGATTCCGGATCCCCCCGAGAGCTCCAATTTCGTGATCGGGATGGGGGACACCACGCAGTTCGGCAGCGAATTCGCCGTGAACGACCAGACCCAGAACGGGTATACCACCGGCCGCCTGTCCGGTCTGGACGTGTCCGATGAGGGGGTGATCTTTGCCCGTTACTCCAACGGTCAGTCCCAGTCGCTGGGGCAGGTGTCGCTGGCGACGTTCAAGAACGCCGAAGGCCTGTCGCCGGTTGGCGATACCACCTGGGTGGAGACGTTCGAGTCCGGCCAGCCGATCATCGGCTCACCCGGCAGCGGGACGCTGGGCTCGATTGCGGCCAGCTCCGTTGAGGAATCCAACGTCGATCTGTCCGAGGAACTGGTCAACCTGATCATCGCCCAGCGTAACTATCAGGCCAACGCCAAGACCATCGAAACCTCCGACGCGGTCACCCAGACCATCATCAACCTCCGCTAAACCTTCCCCACGCGTCAGTCCTGAGCCGTCCAGGCCAGGGCTGACGCGGTTTTAGCTCCTTCTGGCACGACTTCTGCTTTATTCACTGCAAGAGTCAAAAATCCGGCAGGAGTTTTCCCATGGATAAATCCATCTACATCGGTATGTCCGGCGCCAAGCAGTCGATGCTGGGTCAGCAGGCCCATGCCAACAACCTGGCGAATGTGAACACCACCGGGTTCAAGCGGGATTTCGCCCAGGCCCGGAGTATGCCGGTTTTCGGGGAAGCCTATCCGACCCGGGCCTACGCCATGACCGAAAGGCCGGGCACGGATCTGTCCGCCGGGGCGCTGATGGAAACCGGACGGGATCTTGACGTCGCGGTCAATGGTGACGGTTGGCTGGCGGTCCAGGCGGACAGCGGGGAAGAGGTCTACACCCGCTCCGGCAGTCTGAGCGTCGACGTCAACGGGATGCTGCGCACGGCCTCCGGCGAGCCGGTACTGGGCAATGGCGGCCCGGTGGCATTACCGCCCTACGACAGCCTCACGATCGCGCAGGATGGCACCGTGTCCATCGTGCCCGCCGGCGGCCCGCCCAACCAGTTGGTGCAGATCGACCGGCTGAAGCTGGTCAACCCCTCGCAGGACAGTATGCATAAAGGCACCGATGGCTTCCTGCGCAGCGGTCCGGAAGGGCAGGCAGGCACGGTCGCTCCGGCGGACCCGACCGTGCGCATCGAACCGGGCTTTCTCGAAGCCTCCAACGTCAACGCGGTCGAGGAGATGATCGACAACCTCCAACTGGCCCGCCAGTACGAGATGCAGGTCAAGATCATGCGCACGGCGGAAAGCAATTCACAGGCGACGGCACGGCTGTTGCAGAATCTGGGTTAACAGTCGGAGTCATCGCTGAGGCGGGGCAAAAGCGGCAATTTCTCGCCGCCCGCCGACGGATTCTTTGCAGGAGTATAGAAAATGCATCCAGCACTTTGGGTCAGTAAAACCGGTTTGAGCGCCCAGGACACGAACCTGGCGACCATTTCCAACAACCTGGCCAATGTCAACACGACGGGCTTCAAGCGTGACCGTGCCGTGTTCCAGGACCTGCTGTACCAGATCCATCGGCAGCCTGGTGGCATGTCATCGGAAAATTCGCAGCTGCCATCGGGCCTTCAGCTCGGTACTGGTGTCCGTGTGGTAGGAACCGCCAAGCAATTCACCCAGGGGAACCTGCAGGTCACGGACCAGCCGCTGGACATGGCCATCGATGGCCGGGGTTTCTTCCAGGTGCTGAAGCCGGACGGCAACATCGCCTACACCCGTGACGGTCAGTTCCAACTCAACTCGGATGGCGACATTGTCACCGCCAACGGTTATCCGATCGAACCCAACATCAATGTGCCGGACAACACCACGCACATCACCGTCGGCACGGATGGCACCGTTACCGCAGTCGTGAACGATTCGGCCAATCCGGTCCAGTTGGGGCAGATCACGACGGTGGATTTCGTGAATCCGCAGGGGCTGCAGGCCATCGGGAACAACATGTTCGTGGAGACCAATGCCAGCGGTGCGCCCCAGGAAGGCGATCCGGGAATCGACGGGCTGGGCGCCATCCAGCAGGGCATGACCGAGTCGTCCAACGTCGAAGTGGTCGAGGAGCTGGTGAACATGATCACCACCCAGCGCGCCTATGAAATGAATTCCAAGGTGGTGTCCACCACCGACCAGATGCTCCAGTTCCTGACCCAGAACGTTGGCTGACGTTGACGGACGGGTAGAGGAGGTATAAGCCAATGCAATCCAGACTGACACCGTTACTGATCGTCATCCTGGCGGCCCTGCAGGGCTGCCAGGCTGTCAGCCGCCCCCGGGCCGTGCCCGATGATCCGGACTACGCGCCGGTCATGGCCCAGTCCATGATGCAGCGGGATCCGTCATCCGGTGCGATCTACCAGACGTCGCGCAATTTCAATTTCTACGGCGACCGGGTGGCCCTGAACGTCGGTGATGTGCTGATGGTCAATCTGGAAGAGCAGACGCAGGCCTCGAAGAGCGCCGACAACAAGATCAAGAAAGAAAACCAGGTGGATTTCAACGACGGCGCGATCCTGGGTCTGGACAAGCTGAACCTGGCCACCAACCCCCAGTTTGATCGCGACTTCAAGGGGCAGGCGAGCGCGGACCAGAGCAACAGCCTGGCCGGCAGCATTACGGTCACCGTGACCGACGTCTACCCGAATGGTGTGTTGCGGATTCGCGGCGAGAAGTGGATCTCCCTGACCAACGGCGATGAATACATTCGCCTGACCGGTCTGGTCCGGCCGCAGGATATTTCAACGGATAACACCGTGTCGTCCAACCGGATCGCCGATGCGCGGATTGCCTACGGCGGTACCGGCGACTTCGACGACGCCACACGCCAGGGCTGGCTGTCCCGCTTCTTCAACAGCGAGTGGTTCCCGCTATGAGTCTGAAACGAGCCTTCCTGACACTGCTGGCGATGGCCGTCCTGGCGCAGCCGGTCATGGCGGACCGCCTCAAGGATCTGGCCCGGGTCGCGGGTGTGCGTTCCAACCAGTTGGTAGGCTATGGCCTGGTGGTTGGGCTTGACGGTACCGGCGACTCCGCGCCGTTCACCGACCAGACCTTCCGTAACCTGATGAACCAGTTCGGCATTACGGTACCGGCCAACGTCAATCCCAAGCTGGACAACGTGGCCGCGGTGACCGTACACGCCACCTTGCCGCCGTTTGCCAAGCGCGGCCAGGAAATCGACATTACGGTGTCCTCCATCGGCAACGCCGACAGTCTGCGCGGCGGCAGTCTGCTGATGACGCCGCTCAAGGGTGCTGACGGCCAGGTCTATGCCATGGCCCAGGGCAGTCTCGTGGTGGGCGGTTTCGGCGCCTCCGGTGCCGACGGATCCAAGATCACCGTCAACCTGCCCAGTGTCGGCCGCATTCCCAACGGCGCGTCCGTCGAGCGCGAAGTGACCTCGCCGTTCGATCGGGGCGACACCATCACCTTCAACCTGATGCGTCCGGACTTCACCACCGCCCGCCGGGTGGTGGACGTCATCAACGATACCCTCGGGCCGGATATGGCCTATGCCCACGATGCGAGCTCCATCTCCGTCAAGGCACCAAGGGATCCGTCCCAGCGGGTCAGCTTCCTGTCGGTGCTGGAGAACCTGGATGTGAACCCGGCGGAGGAGGCGGCCAAGGTCGTCATCAACAGCCGTACCGGGACGATCGTGGTGGGCCAGAACGTGCATGTCAGCCCGGCGGCCATTACCCATGGCAACCTCACGGTGACCATTGAAGAGAACCCGAACGTCAGCCAGCCGGGACCGCTGTCCGGAGGCGACACTGTGGTGACCCAGGACACCACGATCACAACCACCCAGGAGCCGGCGCGCATGTTCAAGTTCGGCCCGGCCGTCACCCTCAATGAGATCGTCGAGGCGGTGAACCAGGTGGGCGCGGCACCCAGTGACGTGATGGCTGTGCTGGAGGCACTCAAACAGGCCGGCGCCCTGCGCGCCGAGCTGATCGTGATCTAGGTGTGAACGATGCAGGATTCCCGGCTCGACACGGCGCAGTACTACACCGACTTCAGTGGCCTGAATGCCCTGAAGACGGAAGCGCACAAGGACAAGAAAGCGGCGCTGGAGCAGGTGGCCAAGCAGTTCGAGAGCCTGTTCCTGGCGCAGATGCTCAAGTCCATGCGCAAGGTCAACGACGTCTATGCCGAGGGCAATTACCTGCACAGCAGCCAGTCGAAGTTCTATCAGCAGATGTTCGACAGCCAACTGACGCTGACGATGAGCCAGAAGGGCGGTTTTGGCCTCTCCGAGACCCTGGTCCGACAGCTGTCGAAGCAGATTCCGGGGATGCAGGCTGAGGGCGACAGATCCGGCACGCACAAGGCCAGCATTACCGATTACGAGCGCAGCCTGCCGGCACTCTCGCCGCGCCTGCCGGAAGAGGTGGCCCAGGTTCGGGCACTGGCTGAAAACACGAAAACGGAAGCCTCCCCGGTGGCAACCGAGGGCGCTGGCGATGCCATGCCCGAGACGTTCGACTCGCCGGAACAGTTTGTCCGGACGCTGCTGCCGCTGGCGGAAAAAGTCGCCGGGGATTCGGGCATCGATCCCAAGGTGATGGTGGCGCAGGCGGCGCTGGAAACCGGTTGGGGGCGCCACATGATTCGCGGTGACGGCGGCGAGGCCAGCCGGAACCTGTTCGGCATCAAGGCGGACAGCCGCTGGCAGGGTAACTCTGTGGACATCGTGACCACCGAATACCGTGACGGCATTCCGCTCAAGGAGCGGGCCGCATTCCGGTCCTACCCGGATTACCGGTCCAGCTTCGAGGATTACGTCGGCTTCCTGCAGGACAACCCGCGCTATCGAGACGTGCTGTCGGTGGCGGATGATCCGGAAGCCTTCGCCAACGGCCTACAGCAGGCCGGCTACGCCACGGATCCGGCTTATGGCGCGAAGATTCGCGGCATTCTTAACAGTGACATGTTCGATGCGGTCACAGGGCAGTCCCTGTCCCTGAACCAGGGTACTGAGGAGTAATTGTCATGGCGGGCCTGATCAATATCGGTCTTTCCGGCATTCTGGGGCATCAGTCCGCCCTGAATACTACCGGCAACAACATCACCAATGCCAACACCGATGGCTACAGCCGGCAGCAGGTGACCCTCGAAGCCCGGAACGGTCAGCGCAGCGGCGTGGGCTCGGTGGGCACGGGGGTCAATGTCAGCGACATCCGCCGTATCACCGACCAGTTCGTGGTCAACCAACTGCGTTCGGACACCTCCCTGTTCAATGAGCAGGATACCCTCAATACCGAGCTGACCAACCTGGACAACCTGTTGGGTGGTGAATCCACCGGCCTGAACTCGGCACTCAACAACTTCTTCACCAGTATCCAGAGCGCGGCGGAAGACCCGGCCGCGTTGCCGCAACGCCAATTGGTGCTGAGCGAGGCCCAGGGGCTGGTCAACCGCTTCCAGTCGCTGCACGAGCAGTTGATCCAGCAACGGGAATCGGTCACCGGGCAGATGGATCAGGCCACCTCGGATGTGAATTCGCTGCTGTCCAGCATTGCCGACCTGAACGAGCAGATCGCCCAGAGTCCCGGTATTGCCCAGGGCAAGATGCCCAACGACCTGCTCGACAAGCGCGACGAGAAGCTGCGGCAGCTGTCTGAAATCATCCAGGTGAAGGTCTCGGAGGCCGACGGCTACCAGGTCAACGTCTCCCTGACCAGCGGTCAGGCCCTGGTCGTGGGCGCCCAGGCCGCCAGTCTGTCGACCGAGACGTCGGATTCCGATCCGGCCAAGCTCAGCTTCAAGCTGACCAACGGCAACCGGGTGACCGATGTTACCGACCAGATCATCGGTGGCTCGCTGGGCGGACTACGCACCTTCCAGAACAAGGTGCTGGAACCGGCGTTTGACCAGCTCGGCCGTATTGCACTGGCGGTGTCCGATCGGGTGAACAAGCAGCACAGCATCGGTATGGACCTGGAAGGCGACCTGGGGGGGATGTTCTTTACCGATATCAACAGCCGCTCCACGCAGTTGGACCGGGTGACGCCCAACGCCAACAACGGCGCGCCGCAGGATGGGGTGGTGTCGGTGGAAATCACCAACACCAGCGATCTGGCGGCCAAGTCCTACACCCTGAAGTTCAGTGGTGCCAACGGCGAAAACTTTGAAGTGGTCGACGTGGATACCGGCAAAACCGTTCGCCAGGGTCAACTGCCGGATCCGCTGCCGGCCGAAATCGAGATGCCCGGGTTCAATGTCCACATCGAGTCGGGCAGCTTCCAGGATGGCGACAGCTACCTGATCCGGCCCACGCGGAACGCAGCGGCCAATATCGAGCTGCAAATCGATCGGGAGGAGGATCTGGCGTTTGCGACACCGGTCTCGGCAGAGGCCGATGAGGGGAATACCGGCGATGCCAGCATTTCCCAGGGGACGATGTTGAGTGTCAGGAATCCGCTCACCAACGTACCGCTGGATGGCTTCAGCCAGCGCGGCCAGCTTTCGCCACCCCTGATGGTGCGGTTTACCTCCGACACCAGTTACGAAATCCTGGATGCCTCGGACCCGACCAATCCCCAGGCCCTGAACCCGCCGGTCACCGGCACCTACCAGCCGGGGGTGAGCAACAAACTGTTTTCGGAGGACCCGTCCGATCCCAACTACCGGGGCTTCCAGTTCGAGATCACCGGTAACCCGCAGGCCAACGACGTGTTCATGATCGATTACAACACGGACGGGGTTTCCGACAACCGCAACGCGCAGTTGCTGGGCAGTCTCGGCACGGCCAACACCATGAACGGCGGCAGCCAGAGCTTCAGCGAAGCCTACGCCGGCCTGGTGGAAACCGTGGGGACGACGACCCGCCAGAGTCAGATGGATCTGGAGGCCGGCCAGGCCCTGCTGGAGCAATCCACCAACCAGCGGGAGTCCGTCTCCGGCGTTAACCTCGACGAGGAGGCTGGGCGGCTGATCCAGTACCAGGCGGGCTATAACGCGTCGGCGCAGGTCATCAGCGTGGCGCAGGATCTTTTCGACACCCTGTTAAGTACCTTCCGATAAGGCAGCCGAAGGCAGGAGCAAGCATGCGTATATCCTCACAGCAAATCTTCAACGGGGGCGTCAACCGGCTGCAGGACCTCAACACCCAACTGCAGAAGACGCAGCAGCAGATATCGACCGGCAAGCGCGTGATCAATCCCTCGGACGATCCGGTGGCGGCCGCCCGGTTACTGAAGCTGGATCAGCAGAACGCGCAGATCGACCAGTACCAGCGCGGGATCGACCTGGCAGAAAACCGCCTGCAGCAGGAAGAGAGCACCTTGTCGAACATCACCGACGTCATCCATCGGGTGCGGGAGCTCACGGTGGAAGCGGGGAACGGTGCCCTGTCGGCGGAGGACCGGCGCTCGGTTGCCGCGGAACTCAAGGAGCGGCTGTCGCAGCTGGCCGGCCTGGCCAATACCCGTGATGCGTCCGGCGAGTACATCTTCAGCGGTTTCAAGGGCAACACCCAGGCGTTCCAGCAGAATGTGTCCGGCAGTTGGGTTTACCAGGGCGATGAGGGGCAGCGGGAGCTGGAAATAGACGCTGGCGTGAAAGTGGCGATCAGCGATAACGGCAAGGCGCTGTTTTCCAACGTGGCCAGCAACCATCCGGCGTTCTTCACCACGGCCAGCAGGACCAATACCTCCACCCCGCCGGCAACCATCAGCACCGGCATGATGCTGGATCAGGAGGTATTCAACGGCGTCTATCCGGACGACCTGATCGTCGAAGTGAACGCGACAGCCGGCACCTATACGGTGACCAACCGATCGACGGGCGCAGATCTCACGCCGGCGGACAACACCTATACCAGTGGTGACAGCATCGAAGTGGCGGGTATCCAGTTCGAGATCACCGGCGCGGCCGATGGCGACAAGTTCCTGGTCAAGACCTCGGACAGCCAGTCGGTGTTCAACACCATCGAGAAACTGATCTACGGGTTGGAGACGCAACCGAAAAGCCCCGCCGTCGCCACGGTGAGTGACTTCTCCGCGCAGGCGGGGGGAGACTCGCTGACCATCAACGGCGTCACGTTCAGCTTTGACAACACCGATGGACTGGCCGACCTGGCCGATGCGATCAACACCAGTACGGATAAAGCCCTGCAAGGGGTCAGCGTCAATACCGATGGCCTGCCGGGATCAATCCAGATCGAGTCGACCCATGGTAACCTGGCGATCGATGCCGGCGGGTGGGGCGGCAACCTCGATATTTCCGGGGCCAAGTTCCAGGACATCGACATCAACGGAGGGGCCATCCAGGCGGACAGCACCGATTCCGCTACCTTTGCCAGCGGGCAGCAGGCGTTCGACGAGCTGATTGCCGACTCCCTCAAGAACCTGGACAACGCCCAGGAGAGCATCCTGGTTACCCAGACCGACATCGGCGGTCGCCTGAATGCGGTGGAGTCGACCCGGGATTTCCTGTCGGATTCGTCCATCTATACCGACAAGATCACCTCGCAGCTGCGCGACGTCGACTACGCCGAGGCGGTCAGTACGCTGAGCTACCAGAGCTTCGTGTTGCAGGCGGCCCAGCAGTCTTTTGCGAAGGTGTCGCAACTGTCGTTGTTCGACCGTCTGTAGGGCGCGCGCCAGGGTCCGGATTTCGCGGATTCTGGCGTATTTCCAGCGGTTGCCGGTTGACGCTGGGATTCGCCTCAGTATAATCGCGGCACTCTCCAAAAGCCGGGGTGGTGAAACTGGTAGACACGCGAGACTCAAAATCTCGTGCAGGCGACTGCGTGTGGGTTCGAGTCCCACCCCCGGCACCATTTTCCAATACGTTGTGTATCCTCCGGGACCTGAATGCCAGCCGTTGGTGAGTCCCCTTGCCAGATCAGGTTGAGCCGCCATGAAAGTCTCTGATTTCCATTACGACCTCCCGGACGAACTGATCGCGCGCTATCCCCTGGAACAACGCAGCGCGAGCCGCCTGTTGCATCTCGATGGGCCCACCGGCGCGATCGACCATCGCAGGTTTCGCGATATCCTCGATCTGCTGCGTCCCGGCGACCTGCTGGTTTTCAACAACACCCGCGTGATTCCCGCCCGCCTGTTCGGCCAGAAGGAGACCGGCGGCAAGCTGGAGATCCTGGTGGAGCGGGTCCTCGACCAGCGGGAACTGTTGGCCCATATCCGCTCGTCCAAATCGCCCAAACCCGGCCAGCGTATCCTGGTGGAGGGCGGCGGTGCTTTCCGGGTCAAGGAGCGCCAGGATGCGCTGTTTCATCTCGTCCTCGACAGCGGCGCCGAGTCGGTGCTGGCGCTGCTGGAGGCGGTCGGGCACATGCCATTGCCGCCCTATGTCGATCGCCCGGATGAGGGCAGTGACCGGGAGCGCTACCAGACCGTCTATGCTTGCGAAGCCGGTGCCGTAGCCGCGCCGACCGCTGGACTCCATTTCGACGAACCGCTGCTGACGGAACTGGAGGAGCGGGGCATCGAGCAGGCGTTCGTGACCCTGCATGTGGGTGCCGGCACCTTCCAGCCGGTGCGAGTGGACAGCGTCGAAGATCACCAGATGCACAGCGAAGTGGTCGACGTTCCGGCCGAAACCGTCGAAGCCGTGGCGCGCACGCGGGCTCGTGGCGGCCGTGTCGTCGCCGTCGGGACCACGTCCGTGCGGTCGCTGGAATCGGCCTCCCGGAGTGGCGAGCTGGTCGCATTCCAGGGCGAGACGGACATCTTCATCTATCCCGGCTACCGCTTCCAGTGTGTGGACGTGCTGATCACCAATTTCCATCTGCCTGAATCCACCCTCATCATGCTGGTCAGTGCCTTTGCCGGTTACGACGGTGTGATGGCGGCCTATCGGGCGGCGGTTGCCGAGCGCTACCGGTTTTTCAGTTATGGCGATGCCATGTTTGTGACCGGCGAAAAGCTGTCGGTGCAGGCAGAGCGCGCCCTGCAGGAGTCAACGCGATGAGCGATCGCTGTTTCATGTCCTTCAAGACTTTCGCCACCGATGGGCGGGCCCGACGGGGCACGCTGACCTTCCCGCGGGGGGAGGTACAGACCCCCGCCTTCATGCCGGTCGGCACCTACGGCACCGTCAAGGGCATGCTGCCGCGGGATATCAAGGAGATCGGCGCCGAGATCATTCTCGGGAATACCTTCCACCTGATGCTGCGCCCCGGCACCAACGTCATCAGCGAGCATGGCGACCTGCACGATTTCACCCAGTGGCAGGGGCCGATCCTGACCGATTCCGGCGGATTTCAGGTCTTCAGCCTGGGAGAAATGCGCAAGATCACGGAGCAGGGCGTCAGGTTCCGCTCCCCGGTGGACGGTTCGCCGGTCGAGCTGTCCCCCGAGATCTCCATGGAGGTCCAGCGCAAGCTGGGCTCGGACATCGTCATGATTTTCGACGAGTGCACGCCGTATCCGGCCACCGAGAAGCAGGCGAAGGACTCCATGGAAATGTCCCTACGCTGGGCCCAGCGCAGTCGTGATGCCCATGGCGACAGTCCGTCGGCACTGTTCGGCATCGTCCAGGGCGGCATGTATCCTCAGCTTCGGGAACAATCGCTGGATGGGCTGGTCAATATCGGGTTCGATGGCTACGCGATCGGTGGTCTGTCCGTCGGTGAGCCCAAGGAGGACATGGTCCGCATCCTGGATTTCCTGCCGCCGAAGATGCCGGCCGACAAGCCGCGTTACCTGATGGGCGTGGGCAAGCCGGAGGACATCGTCGAGGCCGTCCGGCGCGGGGTGGATATGTTTGACTGTGTGATGCCGACCCGCAACGCACGCAACGGTCACCTGTTCACCAGTGAAGGCGTGATCAAGATCCGCAACGCGCGGCATCGCAACGATACGGGCCCGCTGGATGCGGACTGCGACTGCTACACCTGTCAGCATTTCTCCCGGGGCTATCTGCACCATCTTGACCGGTGCGGTGAAATGCTGGGGGCACAGCTCAATACCATCCATAACCTGCGGTATTATCAGAACCTGATGGCTGGATTGCGTGGGGCTATTGAAGCAGGTACATTGTCGGACTTTATCCACCAGTTCTACGCGCGTCGGGGCCAGACCGTGCCGCCGCTGGCTGGCGAATCCTGAAACGGATTTGCGGGAATTGAGCGCCGCCGTGCGACCCTTGGCAAAGGGCCGATATCAATCAATAACGGAGTACACGAATGAAAGCTTTGCGTAACGCGCTGTCTATCTGTCTGGCTGCCTCCCCGGCGGTGGCGATGGCCCAGCAACCCGGCGGCGCCGGACAGGGCATGGGCGTCATTGGCCAGGTGATTTTCTTTGCCGGCTTTATCCTGATCTTCTACCTCCTGATCTGGCGTCCCCAGTCCAAGCGTGCCAAGGAGCACAAGAACCTGATGTCGGGCCTGAGCAAGGGCGACGAGGTGGTCACCTCAGGTGGCATGGCCGGACGCATTACCAAGGTCACCGACGACTTCATCGTCATTGAAGTGGCGGACAACGTTGAGGTGAAGGTCCAGAAGGTGGCTGTTGCGGCCGCGCTGCCGAAAGGCACTCTGAAGGACATCTGATCGGTCTGACAAGGGGCACTCGAGTGCCCCTTCGTATATCAGGCGGTCGCCGTCCGGCGGCTGGCTGAAACAGGCGTGCGGCGAAGCCCTTCGCCGTGTGTCACGGTTCAAGAATGATACAGGGCTGGTGTACGCCAGCAGATAACAAGGCATTCCATGCTCAACAAATTCCCGCTCTGGAAAAACATCGTGATTCTGGTCGCTGTGGTGATCGGTTTCATATACGCGTTGCCCAACCTCTATCCGGATGACTACGCCATCCAGATCACCGGTGCGCGCAGCAGTACGCAAGTGGACCAGGCCACGCTGGACAAGGCGGTCGATGCGCTCAAGCAGGAGGGTATCGCCGTCAAGGAAGCGACACTCAATCCGCCCAACGGCCTGATCCGGGTCAACAGTGCAGAGGCGCAGCTGAGCGCCAGGCCGGCCATCCAGGAAGCGCTGGGTCGCGACTATCTGGCCGCTTTGAACATGGCGCCGACCACGCCGGACTGGCTGCGCAGCATTGGCGCGGGCCCGATGAAGCTGGGCCTCGACCTGCGCGGTGGTGTCCATTTCCTGCTGGAGGTGGATATGAAGAGTGCCCTGCAGAAGCGGCTTGAGGTCTATTCCAGTGAGATCAAGCGCCAGTTGCGGGAAGAGCACATCCGTTATCGCGGCGGCGACGTAGGAGAGGGTAACACCATCCAGTTGGTGTTCCGTGACGACGCGTCGCAGAACCAAGCCTTCGACCTGATCCGTGACCAGTACAACGAGTTCCTGCTCGACAAGACCACCGATGACAACGGCCAGCAGGTGCTGACCCTGCAGCTCTCCGAGAAGAAGATCAAGGAGATTGAGGAGTACGCCCTCAAGCAGAACCTGACCACCATCCGTAACCGGGTCAACGAGCTGGGCGTCGCCGAGCCGTTGGTGCAGCGCCAGGGTCGCGATCGTATCGTGGTTGAACTGCCGGGGGTCCAGGATACGGCGCAGGCCAAGCGGGTACTGGGGGCTACGGCCAACCTGGAATTCCGTCTGGAAGCGCGCCAGGATGCGCCGTCCAGCGCCACCGAAGTCTATCCGTTCCGGGATAATCCGGACCGCACGGCGCGTCTTGAGCGCGAAATCATCGTTACCGGTGAGAATGTGGCGAACGCGCAGCAGGCCTTCGATCAGAACGGCCAGCCGCAGGTCAACATCACGCTCGACAGCACCGGCGGCGACCGTATGACCCGTGCCACCCGCGACGCCATCAAGCGTCGTATGGCCGTGCTGTTCATCGAGTACCGGACCGAGACCGTCAAGAAACGTATCGACGGCAAGATCCAGGAAGTGGAAGAGCGCAAGGTCAATCGCAGCATTATCAGCCTGGCGACCATCCAGTCGACCCTGGGCAGCTCGTTCCGCATCACCGGGCTGGACTCCACGGCCGAAGCCGGCGAGCTGGCGTTGCTGTTGCGTGCAGGCTCCCTGGCGGCGCCAATGTACTTCGTGCAGGAGCGGACCATCGGGCCAAGCCTGGGGCAGAAGAACATCGACTCCGGCGTAATGTCGGTAACGGTCGGCTTTGCCCTGGTCCTGCTCTACATGCTGCTGTACTACCGTTTCTTTGGTCTGGTGGCCAATGTCGCCCTGGCGGTCAACCTGATGCTCCTGGTGGCGTGTATGTCGATCCTGTCGGCGACGCTCACGCTGCCCGGCATTGCCGGTATCGTGCTGACCGTGGGTATGGCGGTGGATGCCAACGTATTGATCTTCGAGCGAATAAAGGAAGAGTTAAGGTTGGGGGTTCCGCCCCAGAGCGCGATCAATGCCGGTTTCTCCCGGGCGTTTGTGTCCATCTTTGACGCCAACATCACCACCCTGTTGGTGGCCGTCATCCTGTTCGCCATGGGCTCCGGTCCGGTGAAAGGTTTCGCCGTGACCCTGTGTATCGGCATCCTGACGTCCATGTTCACCGGGCTGCTGGTCAGCCGCGCAATCATCAATCTGATTTACGGCGGTCGCAAGGTCGAGAAGCTTGCGATCGGGGGGAAGCTCGCCAATGGCTAAACTGACCGAGAACACCATTAATTTCATGGGGGTCCGGCGCCTGGCGTCCTTCGGGTCGCTGACTGCGGTTATCCTCTCGATCATTATCCTGGCCATCAACGGCCTCAACCTGGGGCTGGATTTTACCGGCGGTACATCCATCGAGTTCGCCTACGAAAAGGCGCCTTCCCTGGATACCGTTCGCCAGACGCTTGACGATGCCGGCTACAAGGAATTTGTGGTCCAGAACTTCGGTGACGAGAAGTCCGTCCTGGTGCGTCTGCGCCAGGATTTCGACAACCAGCTGGCGGAGAATATGGCGGCGGATCTGCGTGCCAACGGCGACAAGGTCGAGATGGTGCGTGCCGAGTTTGTCGGCTCCCAGGTGGGCGATGAGCTGAAGGAGAGCAGCGGGCTGGGTATGCTGCTGGCCCTGTTCGTGGTGCTGGTGTATGTCGGCATGCGTTTCCAGTTCAAGTTCGGTGTGGCTTCCGTGCTGCCGCTGGCACACGATGTGATCGTGGTCCTCGGTGTGTTCTCATTGTTCCAGTGGACGTTCGATCTTAGCGTGCTGGCGGCCTTGCTGGCCGTTATCGGTTACTCGCTGAACGATACCATCATCGTGGCCGACCGGATCCGGGAGAATTTCCGCAAGCTGCGTACCGGCAACAGCGAGGAGATCATCAACCACTCCATCACCGAAACCATGAGCCGGACCCTGAACACATCCGGTACGACGCTGGTGGTGCTGCTGGCACTGTTCCTGCTGGGTGGCGAGGCGATCCACAACTTTTCCATCGCGTTACTGATCGGCATCCTGGTGGGTACGTATTCGTCGATCTATGTGGCGGCAAACCTGTTGATCATGATGGGGGTCAGTCGCGAGGACCTGATCGTACCGGCAAAAGAGGGTGAGGTCGGTCAACAGTCAGAGGAAGAAGAACCGCCCGAATGGCTGAACCGGATGTAAATCCCGTTCAGGGCAGTTCAAATACAAAAAAGGCCGCAATCGCGGCCTTTTTTGCGGGCGCCCGCACGTAAACGGGGCGCAGGGTAATGACGAGGTGCCTAGCGTGGCAGGCGGCCGCGGAACGGGTGCAGTGTCTTGAGCAGGTCCTTGAACAGCTTGGGGTTGGCGATGGCCAGTTGGCGGCTGCTTTCCTGGCTCGACGGGTTGCCGGAAAAGTCGCCGGACAGTCCGCCGGACTCGTGTGCCAGTAGCAGGCCCAGGGCCTGTTCGACCGCGGTCGGACGGAAGACGACAATGCCGTCAAGGTGGCCCGCACTGGCGCGCGCCATATCCAGCAGGGTGCAGCCGCAGGTTCGCGTCTGCCGGGTTTCCCGTGCCAGGGTGCTGATCAGTTCGCCCCAGACCAGCGGGTCCTCGGTTTCACGGGTGAATTCAAGCACGTTGGTGGACAGGATCGCCTTGCTGATCTGCTGGGCGCCGTTCATGCGGATGCGGCGACTGTTCAGGGCGGCCCCGTGGCCACGGCTGGCGGAGTATTCTTCCCCGGTAACCGGGTTGACCAACAGCATGTGCTCGGCACGGTTGCCTTTCTTCTGGACCAGGGCCAGCACGAATTCGGGAATACCGCGCAGGAAGTTGTCGCTGCCAATGAGCGGGAAGATGTGCCAGCTCAGTTCATGCCCGGCGGCGTCAATATCGCCGGCCGGTGCAATGTAGTGATCCTTGTAGGCTTTCTGCAACTGCTCCGAGAAGTTGGCGTAGACCGAGGCTTCGGCCCGGTCCAGTTGTGAGCGGGCAGCGTCGTCGATAGTGGCAGGATCCTGACGTTCAAAATGGGCCTTTAGGTACTCGGAACCCTGGCGCGCAATGCGCAGGGCCATCTTAATCGCTGGTTGCATGGATCTCTCTGACGCCTGACTGGTTAAAGGGCGCGTATGATAGCAAAACAAGGGCCCTGCTTGTACGTTTTTTGGGAGGGCGGCCTATACGGGATTACCCGGTCCGCAGCGCGGCGGCGCATCATCATGGCGCGCTTTCTGGTATCATTGCCCGCCTCGTTGAATTCGACACGCCAGAGGCGCTTGAATGACCCAGCAAGATCCACACGCCCATATCCGCATCGTCCTGGTGGAAACATCCCACTCCGGCAATATCGGTGCTACGGCCCGTGCCATGAAGAATATGGGGCTTTCCAATCTGTACCTGGTGAATCCGGCGTCTTTCCCCGACGAGGCGTCCTACGCCCGGTCCTCGGGGGCGTCGGAGATCCTGGATCAGGCGACGGTGGTGGACACGCTGGATGAGGCGATTGCCGACTGTGTCCTGGTGATGGGAACCAGTGCCCGGGGCCGCAAGGTGCCCTGGCCGGTGATTGCGCCGGCCGATTGCGCCGAGCGGGCTGCAGGGCAGGCCGGAAAAGGGGAGGTGGCCCTGGTCTTCGGCCGGGAAAACCATGGCCTGAGCAATGAAGAACTGCAGCGATGCCATTACCATATCCATATACCGTCGAATCCCGACTACAGCTCCCTGAACCTGGCGATGGCTGTCCAGGTCATCTGCTACGAGGTGCGAATGCATCACCTGAGGCAACTGGAAGCCGGTGGCGAACAGGCGGCGTTGCGCCCGATGCTCCAGCCGGGCGACGATGGTTGGGATATCAAGGCGGCGTCGGTGAACGATGTAGAGGGGTTCTTCGGGCATCTTGAGGATGTGCTCGTGGATATCGATTTCCATCGGCGGGAAAATCCCCGGCAGTTGATGACCCGTTTGCGCCGCCTGTTTCAGCGGGCTCATCTGGACCAGATGGAAATCAACATATTGCGCGGTATCCTGACAGCCGTGCAGAAAAGTGCGGGGGCTACGGAGCGTGGCCCCGAGGCGAAGCAGGAACAGGAATAGACTATGTTCGAGCGTTTGCGTGAAGATATTGGCAGCGTGTTCCACCGCGATCCGGCGGCCCGGAATACCTTTGAGGTGCTTACCAACTATCCGGGGCTCCATGCGCTCCTGTTCTACCGTGTCGCGCACTCGCTCTGGTGTCGGGGTTTCAAGTGGCTGGCGCGGACGATTTCAACGCTGGCACGCTGGCTGACCGGTATCGAGATTCACCCTGGGGCGGTGATCGGGCGACGCTTTTTCATCGACCACGGTATGGGTGTGGTCATTGGTGAGACGACGGTGATCGGTGATGATGTGACGCTCTACCAGGGCGTTACCCTGGGTGGCACCAGTTGGAACAAGGGCAAGCGCCATCCGACCCTGGGTAACGGTGTCGTCATTGGTGCCGGTGCCAAGATTCTCGGGCCGTTCGAGGTGGGGGACCGGGCCAAGATCGGTTCCAATTCCGTCGTCACCAAGGCCGTTCCCGCCGATGCCACGGTTGTGGGCATTCCGGGGCGCGTGATCGTCAAGCGCGATAAAGAGGCTGAAAAGGACAAGCGCCGCGAGATGGAGCAGCGCATGGGCTTCGATGCCTATGGCGTGACCGAAGAGATGCCGGACCCGGTGGCCCGTGCCGTGCGCAGCCTGCTCGATCATATGCATGTGGTGGACGAGCGGATCGAGAGCATGTGCAAGGCGCTGCAACGGGTCGACAAGGAATACCGTAATGGCGCGTTGCCGGCCATCGACGAAGAGGATTTCGACTGCGTCAGGGATGACAAGGAGTCGTCCTGACTTTGGTGGTAAGTTCGCGAGCTATAAGCGATTTTACCGTCTTTCTTAATACTTGACTGAAATAGTCGGTCAATTCATACTTTGAGATCGGTGGAACCCATTTCCCGATCTCTCGAGGCTGTTATCCATGCGATTGACCACCAAGGGGCGCTACGCAGTCACTGCGATGCTGGACCTTGCGCTGCATGCTGAGGATGGTCCCGTCACGCTGGCGGATATCTCCCAGCGCCAGGATATCTCGCTGTCCTACCTCGAGCAGCTGTTCGCCAAGCTCCGTCGGCACAAGCTTGTCGTCAGCGTGCGCGGCCCCGGAGGCGGTTATCAGTTGGGGCGGCCCTACGATGCGGTTTATATCTCGGAGGTCGTTGATGCGGTCAACGAGTCCCTGGATACCACCCGCTGTCACAACAAGGGTGATTGCCAGAACGGAGAAAAATGCCTGACCCATCATCTGTGGTCGGATCTCAGTGATCAGATTCATGCCTTCCTGAGTGAAATCAGCCTGGCCGACCTGATGCGAAAACGGGAAATCCAGGTTGTGGCCGAACGCCAGAACGTAAAGCAGGCTGAGGCCGTAAATACACAGCGTCTGACGCAGGGCGATCCAGTCTGACCAACCTGTCCCGGTCCGTACCAGGGCCTGAACGATTCAATCCCAGAGTCCTATGAAAAAACCAGTCTATCTTGATTATGCGGCAAGTACGCCGGTGGACCCCCGGGTTGCCGAGCGTATGGCGGAACACCTGACACTCGATGGTGTGTTCGGAAACCCGGCCTCGAGATCCCATGGCTATGGCTGGCAGGCCGAGGCGGCGGTGGAAGGCGCGCGTCGTCAGGTTGCCGACCTGATGGCGTGCGATCCGCGTGAACTCGTCTGGACGTCCGGGGCCACCGAGTCCGATAACCTGGCCATCAAGGGCGTGGCGGTCCGCTATCCGGACGGCCATATCATCAGTTCCGCCATAGAGCACAAGGCGGTGCTGGATACGTGCGGCTGGCTCGAAAGCCAGGGTATGCAGGTGACCTACCTGCAGCCGGATTCCCGGGGGCGTATCAGCCTCGAACAGGTTCAGGAGGCCGTGCGCCCGGATACCTGTCTGGTCAGCCTGATGTGGGTCAACAACGAAATCGGAACGGTGACCGACGTCGCCATGATCGGCAGTTGGCTTCGGGAGCAGGGTATCCTTTTCCACGTGGATGCCGCCCAGGCCGCCGGGAAGCTCGCTATTGACCTGTCCGGGACGCCCGTGGATCTGATGTCGCTGTCGGGGCACAAGGTGTACGGCCCCAAGGGCATCGGCGCGTTGTACGTGCGTCGGGATCCGGCGGTGAGGATTGAGGCCCAGATTCATGGCGGTGGCCATGAGCGGGGCATGCGGTCCGGAACATTGCCGACCCACCAGATTGTCGGCATGGGTGAGGCTTTCCGGATCGCGGGTGACGAACTGGAAGAGGAGCGCACGCGCCTGCTGTCCCTGAGGCAGCAGTTCCTGACGGGGATCGCCGGGCTTTCCGGTGTGAGCCTGAACGGGGATGCGGAACTCTCGGTGCCCGGTATTGTCAATCTCAGTTTCGAGGGTGTCGACGGTGAGTCGCTGATGCTCGGGCTGCGGGACCTGGCCGTGTCATCCGGTTCCGCCTGTGCGTCGGCGTCGCTTGAGCCCTCCTATGTGCTACGGGCTCTGGGTGTGAGCGATGAGCTGGCTCACAGTGCGCTGCGGTTTTCCTTTGGTCGTTTCACGACCGCCGAAGAGATTGATTTTGCCGTCCGCGAGATCGGTACGGTCCTGGAACGGTTGCGGGAGCGACAGCGCGCCCGCTCAGGGGTCCGGTAGGCAGTCGCCGGCTTCCCGCGTATAATCGCCGTTTAGTTTTTAGGGAGCCTCGGAGAATATGTCGGCCATGATCGGTGGCCGGGATGTTTTTCGAGGCTCCTTAACCTATAACCAACTGGAGATTTAGCATGTCTAACGAGCGCACGCTCTCTATCGTCAAGCCGGACGCTGTTGCCAAGAACGTCATCGGCGAGATCTACAGCCGCTTCGAGAAAGGTGGTCTGAGCATCGTGGCTGCCAAAATGATGCACCTGACCCAGGAGCAGGCGGAGGGCTTCTACGCCGAGCACAAAGAGCGTCCTTTCTTCCCGGATCTGGTGGCGTTCATGACGTCAGGCCCTGTGGTCGTCCAGGTACTGGAAGGCGAGGGTGCCATCGCCAAGAACCGTGACCTGATGGGTGCCACCAACCCGAAGGAAGCGGAGCCGGGCACGATCCGTGCCGATTTCGCCTCGTCCATCGACGCCAATGCGGTTCACGGATCCGACTCTCCGGCGTCCGCCGAGCGTGAAATTGCCTATTTTTTCAACGACAATGAGATCTGTCCCCGCGGCTGATTCATTGGTGGGCGGCGGCTTCGGCCGCCGGCCCGACGGGTTATCTGATCGAGGTTATGACCATGACATCGCCGGCCGAAAAAACCAACCTGCTGGGGTTGCCGAAGGCCAAACTGGAAGCCTTTTTTGAATCGCTGGGCGAGAAGAAATTCCGGGCGACCCAGGTCCTGAAGTGGATCCACCAGCAGGGTGTGGATGACTTCGATCAAATGACCAACGTCAGCAAGGCTTTACGCGAGAAACTTAAGGAAGTTGCTGAAATCCGTGGTCCGGAGGTGGTCTACGACGAGACGTCGAAAGACGGTACCCGCAAGTGGGTCATGCGGATGGACAGTGGCAACAGTGTCGAAACGGTCCTGATTCCCGACGGTGAGCGGGGCACGCTTTGCGTGTCCTCGCAGATTGGTTGCAGTCTGGACTGTACCTTCTGCTCCACCGGCAAACGGGGGTTCAACCGCAACCTGTCTGCGGCCGAGGTCATTGGCCAGGTCTGGGTCGCTCGGCGCTCGTTCATGCCCTTCGAATCGGCGGCGGACCGCCCCATCACCAATGTGGTCATGATGGGCATGGGCGAGCCCCTGCTCAATTTCGACAATGTGGTGGATGCAATGGACCTGATGATGGAGGACCTGGCTTACGGGCTCTCCAAACGGCGCGTGACCCTGAGCACCTCCGGGGTCGTACCGGCGCTGGACCGGCTGGGGGAACTGACGGACGTCTCGCTCGCGATTTCACTGCATGCGCCCAACGACGAACTCCGTAACCAACTGGTCCCGCTCAACAGGAAATATCCGATTGCGGAGCTGCTGGCTGCCACGCGGCGTTATCTCTCCCGGTTGCCCGACAAGCGCAAGGTCACCATCGAGTACACGGTGATCGAAGGGGTCAACGACCGTCTCGAGCATGCCCACGAACTGGCCCGGTTGCTCAAGGGGCTGCCCTGCAAGATCAACCTGATTCCGTTCAATCCGTTCCCGGAAAGCGATTTCAAGCGTCCCAAGGCCATGGCGACGCGGCGGTTCCAGGGCATCCTGAATGAGGCAGGTTATGTCACTACCGTGCGCACGACCCGCGGCGATGATATTGATGCGGCATGCGGTCAACTGGTTGGACAGTTTGAAGACCGGACCCGTCGCAGCCAGCGTTATATACCTGTCCATCATGTTGCCCCATGATGATTTGCCCATGGAAAAATAGAAGGATCTGTGTCGCGTGAAAGTCCCTGGTTACCCTGTCTGTGTTGTCAGAGCGCTTGTCGTACTGGGTCTTCTGGCACTTGCCGGTTGTGTTACGACGACCGATAGCCCGTTTGCAAAGGAAGCCAATAAGCAGAAAGCCGAGGAGAATTACGTCAAGCTGGGGATGGCTTATATCGGGCAGGGCAATTATGACCGCGCCCGGGACCACCTGGAACGGGCGTTGCAGATCAATCCCGATAGCCCCGGAGCCCTGTCCGGCATGGGGCTGATCTATCAGACCGAAGGCGAACCGGATCTGGCCGAGAAATCTTTCCGGGAAGCGCTGGATAGCGACAGCGGCTATACCCGTGGGCGCGTTTTCTACGGTGCCTTCCTGTACAACCAGGGGCGTTACAAGGAGGCTGAAACCCAGTTCAGCCGGGCCTCCCAGGATACCGAGTACGATGATCGCGGTTCGGTCTTCTACAACCTGGGGCGGACCCAGGACGAACTTGGGCACTTCGAGGATGCGGTGGCGAGTTACAAGCGCGCGGTCGGGCTCAGTCGTGGCAACGCCAATTATCTGCTGGCGCTGTCCACGTCACTGGTGCGTCAGGGGGATTATGCCTCTGCTGAACATTACTATAATCAGTTGGTTGGCATGATGCAGCACAATCCCAAGCTGAAACACTCGCCGGAAAGCCTGCTCACCGGCCTGCGATTGGCGCATCACTTCGGGGACGAGAACCGTGAAGCCAGCCTGGCTTTACTTCTGCGCAAGCAATACCCAGAATCAGAACAACTCAAACAGTATAGAGCACTGATTTCGAATGATTAATGATGATACCCAGGAACAACCGGAGGCAGCGCCGCTGACCGGAGAGGTCGGGCATCAGTTGCGTCGGGCGCGGGAGGCCAAGGGCATTACCGTGGCCGATGTGGCAGACAGTCAGCATCTTCGTCCATCAGTGATCCAGGCGATAGAAGACGGCCAGTACGACAAGATTGGCAGTGAGCTGTTTCTGAAAGGCTATGTCCGGGCCTACGCCGAGCAGGTCGGCCTGAACGCGACGAGCCTTGTGGAAACGCTCGATATGGAGCTCGAGCCGCTGCGCCAGGAAGCCGAGCAGGCCCGCCGGGAAGACCCCCTTGAATCCATCGAGCGCAAGAAGCGGCAGAAACGCCGTGTGGCCCGTTGGGTGATCTGGATCCTGCTGATCGCAGCCGTCGCCGTGATTGCCTCGCGAGTGGTGGAAATGGAGCTCTACTCCGGAATCGGGGGCAGCGACGAGGGCGTCCCGGCATCCGCCGAACAATCAGGTGACAGTCCCGCAGAGAACCCGGCGCCAACTTTCGGAGGCGAAACGGAAGCAGGCAGCGCTGATGCGGTGGCCCCCCAGGCCGAAAGCGGCGCGGAAGCCAGCGAGCCGGCTCCGATCGGCCAGGGTGACTCTGCATTGGACGGGCAACAGCCGACCCCGGACTCGGCGGCGAGGGACGAAAGCACAGCACCGGCAACGCCTGATGAGGGTTCCGTTAGCGCGCCGGCGGATAATACAATGGCCACTGTCGCCCCGGAAGCGGATGTCAGTGAACCCGAGCCGGCACCCCCGGTCGAAGATCAGCCGGCCGCTGCGGCGGGCGATGTCTTGAGTGCCACCTTTACCGGCGACTGCTGGGTGTCTGTGAAGAACGCCGAGGGGACGACGGTTGTGGCGTCCCTCAAGCGTGCCGGTGAGTCGCTGCGCTACGAAGGCCATGGGCCCTTTCAGGTGGTGTTGGGCGCCGTTGATGTCGTCAACCTGAGTTACAACGGCGAACCCGTTGATCTGTCGACCTATCCGGCTTCCAACAACCGCGTATCCCTGACGCTGGGAAACTGATCCAGACCACCGATTCAGGAAACTATGAAACACGAATCTCCCATTAAAAGACGCCAGTCCCGCCAGATCCATGTCGGTTCCGTGCCAGTCGGCGGTGATGCGCCGATTGCCGTACAGAGCATGACCAACACCGAGACCTGCGATGTCGACGCGACAGTCGCGCAGATCGAAGCGTTGCAGCAGGCCGGTGCGGATATCGTCCGTGTTTCGGTTCCGACCATGGACGCCGCCGAGGCATTCTCGAAGATCCGGCCACGCGTGTCGGTTCCGCTGGTGGCCGATATCCATTTCGATTACCGCATTGCCCTGAAAGTGGCTGAGTACGGTGTTGACTGCCTGCGCATCAATCCTGGAAACATCGGCCGGGAAGATCGGGTACGCGCCGTCATCGATGCGGCCAAGGACCGTAATATCCCGATCCGGATCGGGGTCAACGCCGGGTCGCTCGAGAAGGACCTGCAGAAGAAGTATGGCGAGCCCACCCCGGAAGCCCTGGTAGAGTCGGCCATGCGCCACATCGACATTCTCGACCGCCACGACTTTCAGGACTTCAAGGTGAGCCTAAAGGCATCTGAAGTGTTCATGACCGTGGCGGCGTACCGTCAGATTGCCTCCCAGATCGAGCAGCCGCTGCACCTGGGAATTACCGAAGCCGGCGGGTTCCGCTCCGGCACGGTCAAGTCCTCGATCGGCCTGGGCATGCTGTTGATGGACGGCATCGGCGACACCATTCGCGTGTCCCTGGCCGCCGATCCGGTGCAGGAAGTGAAGGTAGGCTACGACATTCTCAAGAGCCTGCGCCTGCGGGCCCGGGGCATCAACTTTGTCGCCTGTCCAAGCTGCTCGCGGCAGAATTTCGACGTCATCCAGACCATGAATGACCTGGAAGCACGCCTGGAAGACGTCAACACATCGCTGGATGTGGCCATTATCGGCTGCGTCGTCAACGGTCCCGGCGAAGCCAAAGAGGCGGATCTGGGGCTGACCGGCGGAAGCCCGCGCAACCTGCTCTATGTGGGCGGCAGCCCCAACCAGAAACTGGACAACGAAGACCTCGTCGATAACCTCGAGAGACTCATCCGGGCAGAAGTCGAGCGCCGCAAAGAGCAGGACGACGCCATCATCGCCCGGGCCCATGACTGAGTGGTGGGTCCGGGTCTGATCCCGCTACGCCGGCCCTGACGTTGCGGGCCGGTCTGTTCCCCACTGTATTCGACTAGCCGAAAGACGATTTAACTGGATTAGCACCTTGGCAAAGATCAAAGCAATTCGAGGGATGAACGATATCCTGCCGGACCAGTCGCCGGTCTGGCAGTACCTGGAACAGACCGTCAGCGGCGTATTGCGCAATTACGGTTATCAGGAAATCCGCATGCCGATCGTCGAGCAGACCGACCTGTTCAAGCGTTCGATCGGCGAGGTGACCGATATCGTCGAAAAGGAAATGTACACCTTTGAGGACCGCAACGGCGACAGCCTGACACTGCGTCCCGAGGGGACGGCGGGTTGCGTGCGGGCTGCCGAGGAGCATGGCCTGCTTTTCAACCAGACCCGCAAGCTCTGGTACACCGGCCCCATGTTCCGGCATGAGCGTCCGCAGAAAGGGCGCTATCGCCAATTCCATCAGATCGGGGTGGAATGTTTTGGCATGACCGGCCCGGACATCGACGCCGAACTGCTGATGCTGACGGCCCGGCTCTGGAAAGCGTTGGGGCTTGCGCCGCACGTGCGCCTGGAGATCAATTCCATCGGCACCAGCGAGGCCCGCAGGGCCTACCGCGAGGCGCTGGTGGCGTACCTGTCGAATTACCGGGACCGGTTGGACGAAGACAGTCTGCGCCGTCTGGAGACCAATCCGCTGCGCATCCTGGACTCCAAGGTACCGGAGACTCAGGCCATCCTGCAGGATGCTCCGGACCTGGTGGACTACCTGGATGAGGAATCCATCGGGCACTTCGCCGGACTGAAGCGGCGCCTGGAGTTGGCCGGCATCGAATACACGGTCAATTCGCGGCTCGTGCGGGGACTGGATTATTACGGCAGGACCGTTTTCGAGTGGGTGACCGATAGCCTCGGCGCGCAGGGAACGGTTTGCGCCGGCGGCCGCTATGACGGGCTGGTTGAACAGCTGGGCGGCAAGCCGACACCCGCCGTCGGTTTTGCCATGGGCATTGAACGTCTTGTGCTGATGCTGGAAACCCTGGAGCTGGTGCCGGCGTCCGTCAGCGGCGATGCGGATGTCTATGTCATGGGGATGGGGGAAGCCGGCGAGGCGGAAGCGCTCAGGATCTCCGAAGAGCTGCGGGATTCCCTGGTACAGCGGGTTGTCGTGCTGCATTGCGGGGGCGGCAGCTTCAAGAGCCAGATGAAGAAAGCCGATCGCAGCGGTGCGCGTTACGCGCTGATCATCGGTGACAGCGAGGTCGATAGCCGGACCGTCAGCCTCAAGCCCTTGCGCAGCGAGGGCGAACAGCAGGCGGTCAGCCAGTCTGAACTGGCCGGTAAGCTGGCGGGTCTGCTGGCTGACTGATCCCACACACTGAATCAATCGTTATCGTTTTACGGAGTAACTGACGTGGAATTGCGTACCGAAGAAGAACAAATCGCGGCGATCAAGGACTGGTGGAAGAGAAACGGCAGCGCCCTGCTGATTGGCATCGGCGCTGCACTGGCTATCGTCTTTGGCTGGCAGGCGTGGCAGAACCACCAGGCAGCCGAACGGAGTGCAGCCGCCTCCCAGTACCAGCAATTGCTGGGTGCGCTGAACCAGCAGGCGGGTGACGAGCGCGAGAAAACCATCGAGTTCGTGACCAAGGAGCTCCAGGACGAGTACAGCGATAGCGCCTACGCGGTCTACGGGACGCTGATCCTGGCCTCGCACCAGTTTAGCGAGAAGAACGACCCAAAGGCGGCGGCCGAATCCCTCAAGTGGGCGCGTGAGCACGCCGCGAAAGGACCGCTCAATATCATGATCACCGAGCGCATGGCCCAGGCACAGTTTGCGGCGGACCAGGCGGACGCGGCCCTGGAAACACTGCGCTCGATCAAGGATCCGGGGGCCTACAAGGCCCTGTATGCCGAACTCGAGGGCGATATTCTGCGCTCCCAGGGCGACCTGGAGGGCGCGCGTAAGGCCTACGCCGCAGCGAACGATGCCGCCGGCGATGCACCGAATCCGCTGCTCCGCCTGAAAATGGCCGATATGGCCGTTGGGGAGGACGCTTGATGCGGAGCGTGCGCCTTGTCCGTCAGTGCCTGATCGGCATTGGTCTGCTGGGGCTGCTGGCAGGATGCAGCTCCAACGACACGTTTGAGCAGCCCAAGCCGTTGCCGGAGGTTGAAAGCAGTGTCTGGCTGGATGAAGTCTGGGACACCTCGGTCGGCGATGGCGATGACGAACAGCTGCTGTTCCTGCAGCCGGCCCTGTCCTATGGCGAGCTGTTTGCTGTCTCCAGCGATGGCGAACTGGTGTCCCTGAATCCGCAGAACGGCGATTACAACTGGGAAATGGAGTTGGATCGATCCATCCTGGCGGGCGTCGGGGCGGATGCCGATCACCTGTACCTGGGCACCCGCAGCGGCGAGTTGCTGGCGCTTTCGCGGGAGAAGAAGGGAGAGGAAGTCTGGTCCGTCAAGCTGCCGAGCGAAGTCCTGGCACCACCGCAATCCAATGGTTCGGTCGTCGTTGTGCAGACCATCGACGGCAAGGCCCTGGCCTTCGATGCCGATACCGGTGAAAAGAAATGGCAATACGATGGCGTGATCCCGGTTCTCAGCTTCCGGGGAACCGCAACGCCCTGGGTGGGCCCTGAAGTGACGCTGGTGGCTTTTTCCAGCGGCCAGCTGTATGCGCTGCTGACGGATACCGGGCAGCCTATATGGCAGTATTCGGTGGGTGAACCCAGCGGCCGGACGGAGCTGGAGCGACTGGTGGATGTGGATGGCTCACCGGTGGTTCGGGATGGCGTGGTCTACGTGACGGGGTACAAGGGTAACGTGGCCGCGGTCGACATGCGTACCGGCCAGGAAATCTGGAAACGCTCGGCCAGCAGCTTCCAGTCGCCGACCCTGGATTATGGCAACCTGTACATTTCCGGATCGAATGGTGTGATCAGTGCGTATAGTCTGTTCAATCGCAAGGAGATCTGGTCGCAGGACAAGCTGGAATGGCGTCAGACGACCGGGCTCGCGGCAACGAAAGGTTACCTGCTGACCGGCGATTTTGAAGGTTACGTGCATATCCTGTCGCAACTCGACGGCTCCCTGCAGGGGCAGCTCCAGGTTGACGACGAAGGGTTGCGCGTGCCGATGATCGTCGATGGCGACCTGATCTATATTTATGGCAACAGCGGCGAGCTTGCAGCCTTCAAGCTGCGTGAAGCCAAATAATTCCGATCCCGGCGGTATCCGCCGGGATTCCACTCTCTGACTGACGAACACTCTATGACCCCTGTAATCGCTCTGGTTGGACGCCCCAACGTGGGCAAATCGACGCTGTTCAACCAGATGACCCGCACCCGGGATGCGTTGGTGGCCGACTTCGCCGGCCTGACCCGTGATCGCAAGTACGGTGAGGGCCAGTACGAAGGCCAGCGCTTTATCGTGATCGACACCGGCGGCCTGACCGGGGACGAGGAGGGGATCGATGCCGAAATGGCGCGTCAATCGATGCTGGCCGTGGAAGAGGCGGACATCGTGCTTTTCCTGGTGGACGGCCGTGCCGGCCTGACCTCCGGCGACGAGTTGATCGCTAACCAGCTTCGCCGTACGGGTAAACCGGCGCACCTGGTCGTCAACAAGACCGATGGGCAGGATCCCGATGTGGCCGCCTCCGAGTTCTATCAGTTGGGCTTCGAATCGGTTTACCTGATTGCAGCTTCCCACAACCGGGGCATCCGCTCGATGCTGGAGGACCTGTTGCCGGCAGCCGAGGAGGTTGAACAGGACAGCGCGGAACGCTATCCGGGCATCCGCATCGGTGTCGTCGGCCGGCCCAATGTGGGCAAGTCCACATTGGTCAACCGGATGCTTGGTGAAGAGCGGGTAGTGGTCTATGACATGCCGGGCACTACCCGGGACAGTGTCTACATCCCCTATGAACGCCAGGGCCAGGAATACACGCTGATCGACACGGCGGGTGTGCGCCGTCGCAAGAGTGTCCGCGAGACGGTGGAGAAATTCTCCATTATCAAGACGCTGCAGGCGATCGAAGATTCCCACGTGGTAATCCTGGTGATTGATGCCCGGGAAGGGCTGGTGGATCAGGACATGCACCTGATCGGCTTTGTGTTGGATGCCGGGCGCTCGCTGGTCATCGCGGTCAACAAGTGGGATGGCATGGACAGTGATCAGCGCGGTCGCGTCAAGGAGCAACTGGCCCGCCGGCTGGACTTCCTCGACTACGCCGACAAGCACTATATCTCGGCCCTGCACGGTTCCGGTGTGGGCGTGATGTACGATTCCATCGGCGAGTGCTACGAATCGGCCATGGCCAAGTGGCCCACCAACCGTTTGACGGCCATCCTCGAGGATGCGCTGACCCAGCATCAGCCGCCGTTGGTCAACGGCCGTCGGATCAAGCTGCGCTACGCCCACCAGGGCGGCTCCAATCCGCCGCTGGTCGTAGTTCATGGCAACCAGACCGATGCGTTGCCGAATGCCTACAAGCGCTATCTGGAGAATACTTTCCGACGGGTGCTGAATGTGCGGGGGGCGCCGATCCGCTTCGAATTCCGCTCCAGTGAAAATCCATTTGCCGGCCGGGTGAACCGCCTGACACCACGGCAGCAAGCCAAGAAGCGGCGGATGATGCAGCACGTCCGCAAGACGAAAAAGAAAGAGAAGTCCAGGAAGTCGCGCTAAGCGGCGCGCACTGGCAGAGCGTGATAGAAGATAGAAAAGGTGCCTTTTTCGTTGGTCCTGCTGTCGGAACCGCTTACGCGCCAGATACCCGGTGATTGCTGCGGATCCACGCCACGAACGAATCGGCGGAAGCCGGACGGCTGTAAAAATACCCCTGCGCGTAGTCGCATCCATGGGCCTGGAGGAAATGGGTCTGGGCTTCCTCCTCCACACCCTCGGCGATGACCTGTAGCCCAAGGCTGTGGGCCATGTTGATAATGGCCCGGACCAGCGCGGCGTCACCCGGCTCAATCATCACGTCCCGGATGAAGGACTTGTCGATCTTGAGCGTGTCGAAGGGGTAGGACTTCAGGTAGCTCAGGGCCGAGTAACCGGTCCCGAAATCATCCACGGACAGACGCACGCCCATCTCATCCAGTCGCCGAAGGATGTCGGCGGTCTCAATGGTGTTGTCCAGTATCAATCGCTCAGTGATTTCCAGCTCCAGGCAGACCGGATCCAGCCGTTGTTCGATGAGGGCGCGGCTCACGGCATCCACGAACGAGGGATCCCGGAACTGGCGCGGCGAGACGTTGACGGCAATGCTGAGTTTCAGCCCCGTGGTCTCCTGCCACTGCCGGGCCGCCGCGCAGGCCTGCCGGATGACCCATTCTCCGATAGGAATGATCAGGCCGGTTTCTTCGGCCAGTGGAATAAACTTGTCCGGCATCATCAGACCCATGGTGGGGCTGTTCCAGCGGATCAGGGCTTCGGCGCCAATCAGGTGGCCCGAGGCGGTTTCCACAATGGGTTGGAAGTAAAGATCGAACTCATCCAGCTCCAGCGCCCGGCGGAGTCGGGACTCGATCTGCAGGCGTTCATGGGAAACCTCCTTCATCTCCGGGGCAAACCGCTCGTAAGCGCTCTTGCCCTTGCTTTTCGCCTGGTACATGGCGGCGTCGGCGTGCTGCAGCAGGTTACCGCTGTTGTCGGAATCGGTCGGATAGATGGCAATGCCGATACTGGTGCTGACGAAGACCTCCTGGCCATTCAACTGGAAGGGTGGGGCGAAGGTCTGCAGAATACGGTCGCCCACCTGCTCGGTCGCATCCGGTTCGTGCAGGCCGGGCAGGATGACCAGGAACTCGTCACCGCCCAGCCGGGCCACAGTGCTGGTGCCCCGCAGACAACTGGAAATGCGGCGGGAGGCTTCGATCAACAGGCTGTCGCCCGCTTCATGGCCCATGGTGTCGTTGATGTGTTTGAAATTGTCCAGGTCGAGGAACATGACGCCGACCAGGGTTTCCTCACGGCGGGCCTGGGCCAGGGCCAGTTTGAGGCGATCCAGCGCGAGCATTCGGTTGGGCAGGCCGGTCAGGATGTCGTAGTTGGCCTGACGCAGTAGTTGCTGTTCGTATCGCTTGCGGATGCTGATGTCTTCCCCGAGGATCAGGAAGTGAGTCGGGTTGCCTTCGGCGTCCTTGATGGGCGTGACGATGACCTGTTCCCAGAAGCGTTCGCCGCTGCGCCGGGCACTGTTGATTTCCCCCTGCCAGACGCCGACCCGCTGGACCTGCAGCCGGATATTCTGCCAGAGCTGCTGGTTCTCCCTATGGGAGAAGGTGTCACTGGTCAGCATACCGGGGTGCTTGCCGCGGATCTCGCCCAGCGTGAAGCCGGTCAGTTGGGAGAACTTGTGGTTCACAAACTCAATGCGCCAATGACGGTCGCAGATGATGACCGAAGAAGGGCTCTGCTCAATGGCCATCGACAGCTTCCGTATCTCTGAAGCGTCCTCCTCCTGACGCTGGATATCGTCATTGAGCCGTTCCCGCATCTGGTTGAAGGCATCGACCACCTGGGACAACTCGTCGCGACGATTGGTCTCCGTGTCCGGCCGGTCCAGCGCAAGCGGTTGCTGCAGGTTCCGCAGCGAGAAACTGCGGGCGTAATTGGCCATGGTGGTCAGGTGGCGTGTCACAAAATACTGGAAAATCCAGATGATCAGCACCGATATGAAGAAGGTCTTGAAAAACTGGGTGGTCAGGATCACCAGGACCTTGCGGCGCAGATCCTGATAGATGTCGGCAAGACTGGCGGTAATGGTGAGCTCACCCAGCTTGTAGAGTTCATCACCTTCGTGGGTGAGGACGAAAGTACGGGTCATGGTGGAGGTTTCGCGGGGAATGTCACCCATGACGACTTCGGAATCCGGATAGATTTTCAGGCGCAGGTGCACAATGTCCGGAAGGCTGAGGATACCTTCCATCTGGACCTGCAGCAGCTTCTGGTCGAGGGCCCACAGGCTGCGCGAGAGGCTGCTGGCATAGCTGGTCTCGATGACGGACATGCGCTCGTCAACCAGGGAAACGTCCTTGCGGAAATCGGTGTATACCTGAATGGCTGAAGCAAACAGCGTGAAAAGCGAGCTGAATAACAGGATATACGCCAGCAATCGAAATGACAGCGGCGAGCTGGCCTTGAACTGGCTTAGTCGTGTCGACAAATTGGACATGTTGTCGAGTTCGTTGAATCCATAGATCGGGGTCTCGCCGAGTATCTACCGACGGCCTGTGGCAGGAGCGATTACTGAAAGCAACAGCGTTCTGCCAGCAGCAACGTAAGAGAAAGTTCACTATCGGCGTGTCAAAAGTTCTTTAACGGACTATAGCAGTTGATTTTCTTGAATGCGCTTGGGCTTCATGAATTAACTGCGTGATTTTGCAAAAGTTGAGATATGAACGTTTGTTCACTGTTCGGTTTCTGATCGGTTTTCAGTGATCTGCCCGTAGGCCGTATTTTCCGAAGGAGAGATGCGAGTCAGCCCTGCGTAATTTCGTGACTCTCCTATACTGAAGACACCTTTTCCAGACACTCATTCATTCGCGGCGCGTTCGGGAGGACGTAATGACAACAGTCGGCGTACTCAAGGAAATCAAGAATCACGAATACAGGGTTGGGCTGACGCCGGCGGGGGCCCGGGAGCTCACCGAACACGGCCATGAGGTGCTGGTCGAGCGCAGCGCCGGCGAAGGAGCCGGATTTTCAGACGAGCTGTATGAAAGGGCCGGAGCGCGTATCGTGGCCGACGCCGGGTCGGTCTTCGAGGAAGCGTCGTTGCTGGTCAAGGTCAAGGAGCCGCAGGAGCAGGAGCGGGCTCTGCTGAAGCCGCATCACGTGCTGTTCACTTTCCTGCATCTGGCGCCGGACCAGGCCCAGACCCAGGATCTTCTGGCTTCCGGAGCAACCTGTATTGCCTATGAAACGGTCACGGACCGGCATGGCAGCCTGCCACTTCTGGCGCCCATGTCGGAAGTGGCCGGTCGGCTGGCAATCCAGGCCGGTGCGCAGGCATTGGAGAAAGTCTGCGGTGGCCGTGGTGTGCTGCTGTCCGGGGTGCCGGGCGTTCATCCGGGTAATGTCGTTGTTATTGGCGGCGGCGTGGTTGGACGCAATGCGGCGCAGTTGGCGGTTGGTCTGGGGGCGCGGGTTACCGTACTCGATCGGTCGGTTCCGGTACTGAGGGAACTGGATCAGCATTACCGGGGGCAGATTACGACACTGTACTCGACGCGGGACGCGATCGAGTCGGTCCTGGCGGAAGCGGACCTGGTGGTCGGGGCCGTATTGATTCCAGGGGCATCGGCGCCGCGGCTGATTACCCGCGACCTGCTTGAGGTCATGCCCGAGGGGGCGGCACTGGTGGATGTCGCCATCGACCAGGGTGGGTGTGCGGAAACCTCCCATCCCACCACCCATGACGATCCCACCTATGTCGTCGATGGCGTGGTGCACTATTGCGTAGCCAACATGCCGGGAGCGGTGGCCCGGACCTCGACGCTGGCGCTGACCAACGCCACGCTGCCTTATGTCGTCAAGCTGGCGGATCGGGGGGTCAGGGCGGCGCTTGAGCAGGATGCCGGCTTCCTGCCGGGTCTGAACGTGGCTCAGGGCAAACTCACCTGTGAAGGCGTTGCGTTGGCTCAGGATCTGGAATTCATCGCCCCGGACAGGATGTTGTCAAAGCTGGGGTGAGGGATTGTTTCCCGGAAGCGGGAAAGGGAAAGTGGCGTCCCCTAGGGGGTTCGAACCCCTGTTGCCGCCGTGAAAGGGCGGAGTCCTAGGCCACTAGACGAAGGGGACGCATCTGCTTGAAAAGCTTGCCTCGTCGAGGTGGCGCGTATATTAAGTAAGCCCTTCGGCGCTGTCAAACCCTTTTTGAAAAAATCTCCGATGGTCGGATATTGGCATTTAGCTGGTCCCGTTCAGGCAGTATTTCAGTTCGTCACCAATGGCATCGAAGGCCGCGAGGGTGCCTTTATTCGCCTGGAGCCTGAATATCGCCCGGGCGATCCGGTGGCGACCGGTCGGGACCTGCGCCAGGACATCGTTGATATCCGCATCGAGGGTAGCCGCCACAAGGATCTCGTAGCGCAGCTTGTTTTCTCCGGCACAGAAATAGAAATGCCCTTCGCGGCTGTCGGGCTTCGGTTTGCCCCCCCGTTGGTAGACACGCTGGCTGCAGCGGGCGAACTCGGCATTGACTGCCGAGAAAGTGTCGACCAGCCCGTCCTCCCTGGCCGCCGCCTCCAGCAGGCGCACCCGCTTGGCGCCCTGCCTGTCCAGACCGGGCAGGTTGCGGGTCAGCTGTTCTCCGGAAAAGCCCCGGTTGATCAGTTGCAACACGGTGATGTACTCGCTGGTTACCATGCTGCAGGTCTCGAAACTCTGTTCCCCGCGAGGGTCTGCCTGGGCCGATATGGAGAAGAGCAGGCAGGCGGCAAAGGCAAACTGACGAACAGGATGAGTCATGGAGCGACCAGCGTTGCAACGAATGCACCCAGCCTATCAAAGCCCCAGCCATGCGGATGTGAGGTAGGGCGCAATCTGGCCGGCGACGGTCATCCGCCGATGATGCTGCGCAGTGCATCCTCCAGGTCCGGGTGGGTAAAACCGAAGCCCGCCTGTTGCAGGCGCGCGGGCATGACACGCTGGCCTTCAAGGAGCATGGCGGACAGTTCGCCCAATGCCGTACGCAGGACGAACGCCGGGACCGGAAACGGAGTCGGACGGTGCAGGACCCGCCCCAGCGTCCGGGTAAACGTGCGGTTGGTCACCGGATGCGGGCTGACCACATTATAGGCACCACTGGCATCGGGTGTTTGCAGCATCCAGATCAGGGCATTCACCACATCGTCACGATGGACCCAGGACAGGTACTGCTGACCATCGCCAAGCCGGCCGCCGAGACCGAGCCGGAAAGGCAGGAGCAGGCGCTCAAGCATGCCGCCGTCCGGACCCAGGACCACACCGGTCCGCGACAGACAGACCCGGCAACCCAGCTGTCTGGCCCGACGGGCCTCGGCTTCCCAGTCGGCGCAGAGCCGGTGCGCGAAGTCATCGTTGACCGGCGCATCTTCGGTCACCGGTTCGCCCCCGTGGCTCCCGTAGTACCCGATTGCCGAACCGGATATGAATGTGGCCGGGCGCAGCGGGCTCTTTTCCAACTGGTCGATCAGCTCGCGTGTCAGGTCGATCCGGCTTTCACGTAAAACCCGTTTGCGTTTTTCCGTCCAGCGCGCGCTGGCCAGACCTTCCCCGGCCAGGTTGATGACGGCGTCAAGGGCATCGAGGTTGCGCAGGTCAGCCAGGGTGTGCAATGTATTCACCCGGCCGCAACGGGCGCGCACATCATCGTCAGTCCTGCGGCTGAAAACGGTCAGGCGATAACCCCGTTTCAACAGCTCAGGGCACAGTCGCTGACCGATGAAGCCGGTTCCGCCGGTGATCAGGATATGCTGCGTCATGATCGGTGGCTCCAGCGCTAGTGGGACGGCGTGCCTGTCAGGCTTTCTTCCACGATATGTCGGATGGCATCCCCCAGTAAAGGATGCTCACCGACCGGGCCGGCGAGCGTGATCTCGACCTGGTGTTCGCTCGACAAGCGCTCCAGCATGGCCGGAACATCCTTGCGGAGGTGTCGGCCAGCGGCGAGGAAAAGCGGCAGCACCGTAATCCGTGATACGCCTTCCCGTGCCGCCCGTGCGATTTCGTCATCCAGCGAAGGTTCGCTCAGCTCCATGTAGGCGATGGCCGAGTCGGGTACCGAGGCCAGACTCGGCGCGGCCAGTCTTTCGAAAGTCTGGCACCATTTGGGGTCGCTGCTTCCATGGGCGAGCAAAAGGACGCGGTGATCGGACATTCTGCAGGTCACTCCTTATTTAGATGGGATGGCGGGCCATGGCCGGCCCGAACTGACGTTTCCCAATGCTCTACGTATAGTATGCCGGATTGGCGCATTATGGACATGGTTGGTAGCGATAGGAGAAGGGTGATGCTGTCAGCGCAGGAAGTCATTCATTTCTGGTTCGGCGACCTCGATCACGATGGCGTGCCCGATACCAATCATCGCGGCCGCTGGTTCAGGTCGAGTCGCTCGTTCGATTGGGAAATCCGGCGTCGATTCCTGTCATTGGTGCTGGTCGCGTCCGAGGAAGGCCTGGCGGAATGGCGGGGAGACGCGACAGGAGCACTGGCTGAAATCCTGTTGCTGGATCAGTTCTCCCGAAACATTCACCGTGGCCGGGCAATGGCCTTTGATAACGATGCACTCGCCAGGCGTTGTTGCCTGGAGGGGCTGGACAAAGGGCTGGATGTACAGCTGCCGCTGATCCAGCGGGCTTTCTTCCTGATGCCGTTACAGCATTCAGAGCGGCTGACGGACCAGGCCAGGGGCGTGGCGTTGTACGAGCAGTTGATGGCGACGGCGGATGGTCGTTTGCGTGACGTGCTGTCATCCTTTTACCAGTCTGCATGCCAGCATCGGGATATCGTCGCCCGATTTGGCCGGTTCCCCCATCGCAATGCGTTGATGGGGCGGCGTTCCACGGAAGCGGAGGAGGCTTTCCTGGCCGATGACGGTCAACGATTCGGACAATGATGATCCCGGTCACTATTTTCTGTCGTAATTTTCGTCAGAATAGAATAGTGAGGGGTGCTACTGGGGGCCTTGCCCATTCCCGCCGGCTTGATCCACGATCAAGCGAGGCGATAATGGCTAAGCATTTCCCCATAAATCAACGGACAGGGCGTGCAGAAAAATAAAAATCCCCTGGACTCGACAAGCAAGAACGGAACGGAACGATGACGGACGACAAGCCGGAAGCTGAGTCTGTTGTCGGCGGGGCATTGCAGGAATCCATTCACTACCACGGCCGCAAGGCCGCACGAGCTAAAAGTGAAACCCGCCGACGCAAGATTCTGGAGGCAGCGCTGGAAATAGCCGCCCACGAGGGCGTAAGAGGTATCAAACACCGACCGGTTGCCAAGCGGGCGGATGTACCCCTGGCCTCGACGACATACTACTTCAAGGATATCGAAGAGCTGATCCAGGACGCTTTCATGCTGTTTGCAGAAAAGGCGAATCGGGAACTGGAAGCTTTCTATAAAGGACTCAACAGTCTGATCGACCGGGCCCTGGTGCGGGGCAGCCTGCATAGCCTGCAGGGGCGGGAGCAGCTGGCCGTGGAACTTGCCGCCTACATCGCCCGTTATTTCGTCCAGCAGATCCGGGATAACACCTCCTCGGTCCTGACCGAGCAGGCGTTCCTGGCGGAGGCCATGCGGGAACCGGGGCTGGAGTCGCTGGCGAAGGAATATCGCAAGGCCTGGCTGGACGGCGTTGAAGCCATCATGAAACGGCTGGGCACGAACAGTCCGCGCCGGGATGCGGCACTCCTGATCAGTGTGGTCTCGGGTATGGGATACGATGGCCTGCTGTTTCGGGAGCGGTTCAGTTCCAGCTTCGTCGAGGGATCCCTGCAGCGGGTCATTGGCATGTTGATGGGGGTGGCGCCTTCGGTATCATCGCCCGATGCCGGTAACCTGGGCGGTGCTCATTACTAAGGCGCCTCCGATGAACGCCTGGATCGCCTCTGGCATTCAGGGCGATTCACCATCATGGCGCGGCTTTGGAGACTCGATGCCGTTGCCCCGTGCCACGGTGGTTGTCCTGCAGAAAAAAGATCAAAAAAGTGGTTGACGGAAACGGTCGAATCCGTAGAATACGCAGCCGTTGACGGGGATAGCCCTCACAAAACGAGCGGGAATAGCTCAGTTGGGTGAGCTGCTCCGCAGCCAACGCCTGAGCCAATCGCTGATACCACAGCGATTGAAAAAGCGAAGGCAGGGATGAGCACGATAAAGAGCGTGCTCGATCGGATGCCCCGAAAGATCCGGTTCCGGACTTAATTGTCAGGTCCAATGAAAAGCGGGAATAGCTCAGTTGGTAGAGCACAACCTTGCCAAGGTTGGGGTCGCGAGTTCGAATCTCGTTTCCCGCTCCAGATTCCAGAAAAAGCCCGGCCTCGTGCCGGGCTTTTTCGTTTCTGCACTGACAGTTTATCCACGCCGCTGTTATCCTTCGTCTTTTGCACGGAGGCTACATCATGGCGCAGTTGACGGTTGAACAGCTCTTCTACTACCCGGTCAAATCGTTGCACGGCGTTGAAGTCGACGCCGTGACACTGGACGATTTTGGCCCGGCCGGTGATCGTCGCTGGATGCTGGTCGATGAAGACGGTCGCTTCGTGACACAGCGCGAGCAGCCAAGACTGGCCCAGGTGCATGCGGCTCTCCGGGATGGCGTGCTGACGCTGTCGATTCCTGGGCAGGAAGCCCCGGTACCGGTCATGGCCGGTGAGGACGAGCGTCGTGTGTTGGTATGGCGGGACTGGGTCAAGGCCCGGTTGGCCAAGCCGGGACCTGCCGAGTTGTTGAGTGACTGGCTGGGTCTCCGGGTGGCGTTGGCGTATATGCCCGAGTCCAGCATCCGCCCGGTTGACCGGAATTACGTATCGGAAGAGCGGCGGGTCAGCTTCGTCGACGGGTTTCCCTTTCTGATTACGCATACGGCGTCGCTGGCAGCCCTCTCGGAACGGATTGGCGAGCCGGTGGATATGCGTCGTTTTCGGCCCAATATTGTGGTTTCCGGAGGCGACGCGTTTGATGAGGACGGTTGGGCGGCGTTACATCGCGACGGCCTTTCGCTGGATCTGGTAAAGCCTTGCTCTCGCTGTCTGATGACGACGGTC
Organism: Marinobacter halodurans; assembly: GCF_004327985.1. Lineage (GTDB taxonomy): Bacteria > Pseudomonadota > Gammaproteobacteria > Pseudomonadales > Oleiphilaceae > Marinobacter_A > Marinobacter_A halodurans. The sequence goes on along the minus strand of NZ_SJDL01000002.1, from coordinate 74,506 downwards.
CATCCGGACGAAGGCGTCCGTTCCGACAGCCTGCAGCCGCTGCGGGAGCTGGGGCGTTTTCGGCGAACCCCGGACGGTGTCCTGTTCGGTGTGAACGCCGTTCATTCCGGTCCGGCCACCATCCGCGTCGGCGATACATTCGAAGTAGCATTACGCGAGGATCACTAATTCATGCCATTGCTGAGTCTTGAGGGCGTCTCCCTGGCCTACGGCCTGCACCCGTTGCTGGACGACGCACGCCTGATCATTGAGCGGGGTGAGCGGGTCTCCCTGTTGGGGCGTAACGGGGAGGGCAAGTCGACCCTGCTGAAAGTGATTCTCGGCGAAGTCATCCCCGATGGCGGCACCGTTCGGCTTGAGGATGGCGCTGTCATGGCCGTGCTGCCGCAGATGCTGCCCTCCGATGATCAGCGCACGACCTATGAGGTGGTGGCCGATGCATTTCCGGAGACGGGGCTGTTGCTGGCGGAGTTCCATACCCTGTCCCAGCAGGCGGATGAGGCCAGCCTGAAGCGTCTGATGCAGGTTCAGGAAAAACTGGAAGTCCTGGATGGCTGGCGCCTGGACCAGAAAGTGAACGCTATCCTGGCGCAGTTCGGCGTTGATCCGGACCAGGTGCTGGCCACCCTGTCAGGCGGCTGGCAGCGCCGGGTGCTACTGGCCAAGGCCCTGGTGGCCGAACCCGACCTGTTGCTGCTGGATGAGCCGACCAACCATCTTGATGTACCGGCCATCGCCTGGTTGGAAGAGACGCTGCGGCAATACCCCGGTGCACTGTTGTTTGTCAGTCACGACCGGGCCTTTATCCGCCGGTTGGCGACGCGGGTCGTGGAGCTGGATCGTGGCCAACTGGTGAGCTTCGCGGCCACCTATGACCGTTATCTGGAGTTGAAAGAAAAGGCGCTGGAGGAAGAGGAGCGCCAGAATGCCGAATTCGACCGCAGGCTGCGCCAGGAAGAGGCCTGGATCCGGCAGGGCATCAAGGCACGGCGAACCCGCAACATGGGGCGCGTCCGCGCCCTCAAGGCGATGCGCGAGGAACGGCGCCAGAGACGTGAACGCGGAGGCAACGCCAGTTTCGCCATCGAGGACGCGGCCCGCTCCGGCAAGCTGGTGGTAGAGGCAAAGAATGCCGTGTTTGCCTATGGCGACCAGGATCCGATCATCCAGGATCTCAACCTGACGATCATGCGGGGCGATAAACTGGGCCTGATCGGTGAGAACGGCACCGGGAAGACCACGCTCGTCCGTCTGCTGTTAGGCGACCTGGAGCCCCGGGAAGGCCAGGTGCGCCTGGGTACGAACCGCTCGGTGGCGTACTTCGACCAGCTGCGCGGCGAGCTGGATCCGGAGCAGAATGCCCTGGAAAACCTGGCGGAAGGTCGTGAATTCATCGAGATCAATGGCCAGCAGAAACATGTCCTCGGCTATTTGCAGGACTTCCTGTTTTCGCCGGAACGGGCGCGCTCACCGGTGCGGGTGTTCTCCGGCGGCGAGCGGGCCCGGTTGATGCTGGCCAAGCTGTTCAGCAAACCGGCCAATATCCTGGTGCTGGACGAGCCCACCAACGACCTGGATGTCGAGACGCTGGAGTTGCTGGAATCGCAGCTGGTGGCCTTTAACGGCACGGTTATTGTCATCAGCCACGACCGTGAATTCCTCGACAACGTGGTGACCGATACGCTGTTCCTGGACGGTTCCGGTCGCGTGCGTACGTACGTCGGTGGCTATGAGGACTGGCGTCGGCAGGGTGGTGTTTTCCCTTCGGAACGACCGGCGCCGGAGAAGCCCAGGGCAGAGGTATCCGCGAAAGCCGAAGCGCCAAAGGCGAAGCCCTCCGGCGGTGGCAGCCGCAAGCTGAGCTATAAGCTCAAGCTTGAACTGGAAGGACTGCCGGAGCGGATCGCGGCCCTTGAGGGTGAAATCGAGTCGTTGCAGGCCACGGTGTCCGATACGGCATTCTACGCCCGTCCGCATGACGAGGTTTCAAAGACGCTGGAAGCCCTCGCCACCAGGGAGCAGGAGCTGGAGCAGGCGATGGAGCGTTGGATGGAACTGGAGGAAATGGCGGGCTGATCAACACGACGAATGTCGCATGATGGCTTGATTCAATTTTCAGGCCCGCAATTGCAAAATCAAACCAAATATCACGCTGTCGGCCGTTGTAATCCAGTACACTCGATTGGGTATTCCCGATGGCCAGAAGTTGATAAAGGGTCCTGAATGAGCATTACCTATTCTTTTGCCCTGCGCGAAGGCGACACCCGGGATTTCCAGGTGGATATGGATGCAAGGCCGGTGGCGGACACAGCCGGCCTGCCTGAATGGACACGTCTTGGGCACTGTCAGTGCAGTAATTGCCCCCTCAAGAAAACGGATGTCAGTCACTGCCCGGCGGCAGCGGATATGTTGCCGGTCGTCGATGCATTTCGAGACGAGAATGCCTACGAGAAAGTGACGGTTCGCGTGGACGACGGTCGCCGGCGTTACGAGAAGGAAACGACGCTGGAAGAGGCCTTGCGCTCGCTGCTGGGATTGATCATGGCCACCAGTCAGTGTCCGATCCTGGGCGAGCTGCGCGCCATGGCGGTCCATCACATGCCCTTCGCCAGTAGCGACGAGTTCATCATGCGCAGTGTCTCGCTATACCTGTTGCAGCAGTATTTCGGAAAGCGCCATCACCAGACGCCGGATTGGGAATTGCAGGGACTGGTAGAGCGCAACCAGCGACTGCAGTTGGTCAACCAGGCGCTCTGGCAACGGGTTCACACGTTCTGTCGGGGTGACAGCAACCTGAAGGCGTTGCTGAATTTCTTTTCCATGGCGTCGAGCGTCTCCTATTCACTGGAAACCCAGTTGCGCAAGCTCGAAGCCAAGCTGGATGAACACGGTATGGGTGTGGCGCCATAGATCCGGTACCACACCTCGGATGGGCGGTTAATTGATGCGCACGGCAAGCACATCGCACTTGGCGCCGTGAAGTACGCCATTGGCGGTGGAGCCCAGCAGCAGCTGTATACCGTGGCGGCCATGGCTGCCGACGACCGCCAGGTCCACACCGCGTTCCTCGCAGACCCGGTGGATTTCGGCTTCCGGCCGACCTACCGTAACCAGCAGGTTCCTGTCCTCGACACCGTGTTTGTGGCCGAGATCCGTCAGTTGATCCCGGGCCGATTTGTCCAGCTGCTCCTGCAGTTCGGTCAGGTCCATGGGAATGTCCCCACCATAGGCGTAACCAACAGGCTCGACGACATGCAGAAGAACCAGTTCGGCCTGGTGGATGCCCGCCAGTTCACTGGCACGGGTAATCACCTGATCGGCTTCTTCAGTCAGGTCGATCGCAGCAAGAATGGTCTTGTACATGGTCATTTCCTCTCGCTTCAGCGGGTTGCCGTATTATTATCAATCTAGATCACTGGAAGCGTGATATCACTGATATGCGTCAAATTTTTCAAGTTGTTCGTAAAAGGATAGTGCATTGACCAAGTGGCTTATAATTGTCTTGATCCTCGCATTCCTGATTGGTTCCTGGTCCTGGGTCAAACCGACGGCGGACGAACGGCGCAGGGTGCGCCTGCGGAACCGGGCCATCAGTAAGGGCCTGAAAGTGGAATCCGTCAAGGGGCAGGTGCGCGAGCGTTTTGCCAAGTCGGGGGAGGGCGGACTGCTGATGCTCTATTGGGCGCCCTGGTCGGCCGAGGCCGCGGTGGACCGGCGGGCGTTGCTGATCCCGCGGCGGATCGAGCCGGGTGAGGAGAACAGTGCCTTTCCGGGAGCCGGGGCATTGCCGGAGCTGTCCGGCGCCTTCAAGGGCTGGTTGGCCGATCAGCGGGGCATTGGGTTCGTCTGGGACGAATCGGCGACAATCGACGATCTGGAAAAGCCCATGAGCTGGGCGTTGAAGATTGCGGAAGGTGTCGGACACTGAGGCGTCCGGCACGGTCATCAATTGCCGGAGGCCTGGGCGGTCGCCTGTTGCGGTGCCCCTGAGTCGGTCATCAGGGCGATGGCTTCGGCCAGTTGCTTGAGTATTTCCTTGGAGTAACGGTCAATCACGAACGACACGTTGTTGTCGTTGTAGTTGATGTAGGAACCGCGGATAAAGGCCCACTTCGAGGCCACGTTGCTTAACGCGGCCCGCAACTCGCCGCTGGGGTTGCCCCGGGTCACTTTCGACATCTGCTCATCGAATGCATGGGCCTGTTCGTCCAGTGGCTGCTCGGTGTCTGCCCCCTGGAACGTCTGGGATACGGATGATGTGGAGCGGGCCGAATACTTGCTCATCATCTGGGCCATCAATACGGCGGCTGCACGGGCCGCCTCCACCCGTTCATCGGTCTTCACGTTATTGTTCGTCCGGACGATGTCGTAGAGTTCGGCCGATGTGCTGCTCAGCGCCTGGGCCTGGTTGGCCATATCCGATACCAGGCGTAGGTCGGGGTAGCCGTTCTTGCGCACATCGTTGATGTTCTGGCGCATCAGGTCCTTGTACTTGTCGAATTCAGTGTTGAGGCCGGCGATCTGGTCGGCTTTCAGGATATCGTCGGACACGGCATCGACCTGCTTGATCTGGCTGTTGGCGTCGTTGATGGCGGCAACGATTTCGTTAAGGGTGTCGGTATCGCCATTGACGCTGAACCGGTAGTAGGCATTCAGTGCCGTAAAGTTGCTGATCCGGAACTGGTGAAAGGCTGCAAGCAGCGGATTTTCGGCGGCATAGACCGCCATGGAAGCGAAAGGAACGACGCACGCGAGCAGCGCCATAACTGACGCCCTGAACCACTTACCGGGATGGACCATCGACTGGATCTCCGTTCTTATTGTCTTGTCTGTAGAGTCATTTGTTGTTGTTTTGCGTCCATGGCGTCGGGCAGGGATGCAAGCTTTTGGCCGCGTTGAATCCGTTGTTCTGGTTTGATCGTGCCATCGGCAGTTGGACGCTTGTTTGAATTCGAGGCTAAAGTAACTCCGCGTGCCAATCAAGCGCTTTTGACAGGCTTTTACAGCCTGGCACATCCCGTAAATCGCCCGTTTTCAGGAACGTGTGATTCCTCCTTGGCAGTTCGCTTGAGGCCCGTGGTCTAAGCCGCTGTAATCGCAATTTGTCTGGTCGTTTCTGCCGCTGTTTCGGTGATCCACAGGTTGACTCTGGGGGACGCCGGGCAAGAAACAAATTGACAAACGAACGGTTTTTTTTCATCGTGTGCGCACTCGATTCAAACGACTGTATGAATTCTGGATCGAATGATCGGGCAGTGACCGAAATCTCTCTGCATGAATCGGCCCGCCGGTATGCCGGATCGGGTCATTGGTGCAGTTCCAAACACAGACTGGAGATCAGTTGATGATTTACGAAGGTAAAGCCATCACGGTTAAAGAGATCGAAGGCGGGATCGCTCAGCTGAACTTCGACTTGCAAGGCGAGTCGGTAAACAAGTTCAATCGCCTCACCATCGAAGAGCTGGGCGCCGCGGCTGACAAGCTGAAGGCTTCGAAGGATATCAAGGGGCTGGTGGTGACCAGTTCCAAGGACAGCTTCATTGTTGGTGCTGATATCACCGAATTTACCGAGCTTTTCGCCGGTTCGGAAGAAGACCTCGTTGCCAACAACCTGAAGGCGAACGAGGTGTTCAACACGATTGAAGACCTGCCGTTCCCGACCGTGACCGCCATCAACGGCATGGCGCTGGGCGGCGGCTTTGAAATGTGCCTGGCCACCGATTACCGGGTCATGGACACGAAGGCGAAAGTCGGCCTGCCGGAAGTGAAGCTGGGGATTTTCCCGGGCTTCGGTGGCACCGTCCGCCTGTCCCGACTGATCGGTGTGGATTACGCTATCGAGTGGATTTCCGGCGGCACCGAGAACCGTGCCGACAAAGCGCTCAAAGAAGGCGCTGTCGACGCGGTTCTGGAGGGCGACAAGCTGGTCGATGCTGCGATCGACCTGATCAACCAGTGCAACGACGGCAAGTTGGACTACAAGGCGCGTCGTGAAGAGAAGCAGGGCAAGATCAGGCTGAACGCTATGGAAAGCATGATGGCGTTCGAGATCTCCAAGGCCTTCGTGGCCGGCAAGGCGGGCAAGAACTACCCGGCGCCGGTCGAGGCCATCAAGGTTATGCAGAAGCATGCCAGCCTGACCCGCGACAAGGCGATCGAAGTGGAAGCCAAGGGCTTCGCCAGGATGGCTAAGACCAACGTGGCGGCCTGCCTGGTTGGCCTGTTCCTGAACGATCAGGAACTGAAGAAGAAGGCCAAGCTCTGGGAAAAGGAAGCGAACGACGTGAAACTGGCAGCCGTACTGGGTGCCGGTATCATGGGGGGCGGTGTGGCGTACCAGTCCGCGCTGAAGGGCACCCCCATCCTTATGAAGGACATCAACCAGGATGGCATCGCCCTGGGGCTTAAAGAGGCCAAGAAGCTTCTGACCAAGCGCATCGACAAGGGCAAGATGAAGCCCGACCAGATGGCCGACGTGCTCAACAGCATCACGCCGACCCTGAACTATGGCGATTTCAAGAACGTAGACCTGGTGGTCGAGGCCGTCGTTGAAAATCCGAAAGTGAAGGATGCGGTCCTGCGCGAAACCGAGGAAATGGTTCGCGAAGACACCGTCCTCACCTCCAACACCTCCACCATCTCCATCAATACGCTGGCCCGGAATCTCAAGCGTCCGGAGAACTTCTGCGGCATGCACTTCTTCAACCCGGTGCACATGATGCCGCTGGTTGAGGTCATCCGTGGCGAGAAGACCAGCGACAAGGCGGTTGCGACCACCGTCGCCTACGCCAAGGCCATGGGCAAGACGCCGATCGTCGTCAACGACTGCCCGGGCTTCCTGGTCAACCGCGTCCTGTTCCCGTACTTCGGCGGCTTTGCCGGCCTGGTACGTGACGGCGCCGACTTCCAGAAAGTCGACAAGGTCATGGAGAAGTTCGGTTGGCCGATGGGCCCGGCCTATCTGCTGGACGTGGTGGGCATGGACACCGCCAGGCACGCCAACGAAGTCATGGCCGAAGGCTTCCCGGACCGGATGAAGGACGAGAACAAGTCCGCCATCGATGTGATGTTCGAGAACAACCGTTACGGCCAGAAGAACGACAAGGGTTTCTACAAGTACGAGACCGATAGGAAGGGCAAGCAGAAGAAGGTCGTCGACGAGGAAACCTACAAGCTGATCGAGCCGGTCGTTCAGGGCAGGAAGGAGTTCGAGGAAGACGAGATCGTCGCCCGCATGATGATCCCGCTGTGCCTCGAAACCGTCCGCTGCCTGGAAGACAACATCGTCGAAGCCCCGGCTGACGCCGATATGGGCCTGATCTACGGTATCGGCTTCCCGCCGTTCCGTGGCGGTGCGCTGCGCTATATCGACGACATGGGTGTCGACAGGTTCGTCGAACTGGCAGACAAGTATGCAGATCTGGGTCCGTTGTATCACCCGACCGAGAAGCTGCGTGAAATGGCCAAGAATGGCGAAACGTTCTTTGGCTAACCCTGAACGAGATTTCCGAACGGAGAAAGATCTATGAGCCTTAATCCGAGAGACGTTGTCGTCGTCGATTGCGTGCGGACTCCGATGGGTCGTGCCAAGAACGGATGTTTCCGCAATGTGCGTGCGGAAAACCTGTCGGCTGCACTGATCGATGCGATCTTCGAGCGCAACCCGGACCTGAACCCGAAAGAAGTGGAAGACGTTGTCTGGGGCTGTGTGAACCAGACCCAAGAGCAGGGCTTCAACGTGGCGCGTCAGATTTCCCTGATGACGCGTATTCCCCATGAATCCGCTGCCCAGACCGTCAACCGCCTGTGCGGTTCGGCGATGACGGCGATCCATACGGCTGCCCAGGCCATCCAGACCAACAACGGCGACGTGTTCATGGTCGGCGGCGTGGAGCATATGGGCCACGTACCGATGACGTCCGGCTTCGATCACAACCCGGCATCGTCCAAGTACTCTGCCAAGGCCTCCAACATGATGGGCCTGACCGCGGAAATGCTGGCCAAGATGCACGGCATCACCCGTGAGCAGCAGGATGAATTCGGTGCCCGCTCACACCGTCTGGCCCACGAAGCTACGCTGGAAGGTCGCTTCAAGAACGAGATCGTGCCCATCCAGGGTCACGACGAGAACGGTTTCGTGAAGCTGATCGAGGAAGACGAGACCATTCGTCCGGAAACCACGGCCGAGTCGCTGGCCCAGCTGCGTCCGGCCTTCGATCCGAAGAACGGCACGGTGACTGCGGGGACGTCGTCCCAGCTGACCGACGGCGCGTCCGCCATGCTGCTGATGTCCGCCGGGCGGGCAGAAGCCCTGGGGCTGAAGCCCATCGCCCGCGTTCGCAGCATGGCGGTTGCCGGTTGTGATCCCGCGATCATGGGTTATGGTCCAGTTCCGGCCACCAAGAAGGCGCTCAAGCGTGCCGGTCTCAAGGTCGAGGACATCGACTTCTGGGAGCTGAACGAGGCCTTCGCGGGCCAGTCGCTGCCGGTGCTGAAGGACCTTAAGCTGCTGAACGTGATGGACGAGAAGGTGAACCTGAACGGCGGCGCGATCGCCCTGGGTCACCCACTGGGCTGCTCCGGCGCCCGGATCTCCACCACGCTGCTGAATGTGATGCAGGCCAAGGGCGGTACGCTGGGCGTTTCGACCATGTGTATCGGCCTGGGGCAGGGCATCGCAACCGTTTGGGAGCGGGTCTGATCGCCTTGGCGTGAGTGACAGGAGCCCGGCCCAGCGCCGGGCTTTTTTATAGGTGGTCAGCGACGCAATGCTGTGTCCGATTGGGTTGTATTCCTGTAACGCGGCCCAATCATGGGTTGTGCTGATAACCTTGACCCTGTAAAACAGAGCACCTATAAGACCTGCGAGCGCCAGGGAGCGCTAGCGGCCTGATTTGTAGCCAGTATTGAGATGCACTGAAGAGCTGTTCTGCCGGCGATATTGGGCTGACACCTGTTCAGTGTTTCTCAAATCCAGAATTTCAGGTGGCCGATTCCGTTAGGGGGTCGAGCCGCATTTCGAGGAAACCGATTCCGATATGGGCAAAAGTCTCGTCATTGTCGAGTCACCGGCAAAAGCGAAAACCATCAACAAGTACCTGGGCTCCGACTATGTGGTGAAGTCCAGTGTGGGGCATATTCGCGACCTTCCCGTCAGTGGGAGTGGCAGCCAGAGCGATCCCAAGGAACGTGCGCGCCAGGCCGCCCAGACGCGGAAGATGAATCCCGAGGAAAAGGCGGAGTACAAGAAGCGCAAGGCGCGCGAGCAGCTTGTCAGCCGTATGGGCGTCGATCCGGAAAGGGATTGGGAAGCCAACTACCAGGTGCTTCCGGGCAAGGAAAAGGTGGTCAGCGAACTGAGACGCCTGGCCAAGTCTGCCGATCGCATCTATCTCGCGACGGATTTGGACCGTGAGGGGGAAGCGATCGCCTGGCACCTGCAGGAAACCATTGGCGGCGAGTCCGACAAGTATCGCCGCGTGGTGTTCAACGAGATCACCAAGCGGGCGATCCAGGAAGCCTTCAAGGAGCCGGGGCAACTGGATCGATATCGCGTCAATGCCCAGCAGGCCCGCCGCTTCCTCGATCGGGTCGTGGGCTACATGGTGTCGCCGCTGCTCTGGAGCAAGCTCGCCCGGGGGCTTTCGGCCGGTCGGGTACAGTCTGTGGCGGTGCGCCTGATTGTCGAGCGCGAACGCGAGATCCGCACCTTTGTGCCGGAAGAATACTGGCAGGTGCATGCGGATCTGAAAGCGAAAGGCGAGAAATCACCGGTCCGCTTCGAAGTGACCCGGGACGACAGCAACAAGGCTTTCCGGCCGACCAGCGAGAAGGAAACCCAGGCGCACGTCGACAAGCTGAAGGCGTCGGATTTCCGTGTCGCCAAGCGGGAAGACAAGCCGACCCGCTCGCGGCCAGGCGCTCCCTTTATTACGTCCACGCTGCAGCAGGCCGCCAGTAACCGGATGGGCTTCAGCGTCAAGAAGACCATGATGCTGGCCCAGCGCCTGTATGAGGCGGGTTTCATCACCTACATGCGTACCGACTCCACCAACCTGAGTCAGGATGCTGTCGCTGCGGTACGGGACTATATCGGCGACCAGTTCGGTCAGAAATACCTGCCGGAGAAACCCCGGGTCTATGGCAGCAAGGAAGGCGCCCAGGAAGCCCACGAGGCCATCCGGCCCACCGATGTGAAGCGTCGTCCCGCCGATATCAAGGGCCTGGAAAAAGACGCTGAGCGCCTCTATGAGCTGATCTGGCGCCAATTCATGGCCTGTCAGATGGCGGATGCGGAATTTATCAGTACGTCCATCACCGTCGAGGCAGGCGGATACGAGCTGCGTACCCGCGGGCGCATCATCCGCTTCGACGGTTTTCTCAAGGCCGCGCCGCAGTCCTCCAAGAAGGATGAAGACGTCGCGTTGCCGGATATCAAGGTGGATGAGGTGCTGGACCTGGCCAGGCTGGATCCGACCCAGCACTTTACCAAGCCGGCTCCGCGCTACACCGAAGCAAGCCTGGTCAAGGAGCTGGAAAAGCGGGGTATTGGGCGGCCTTCGACCTATGCGTCGATCATCTCGACCATTCAGGACCGGGGCTATGTACGGCTGCAGAATCGCCGCTTCTACGCTGAAAAGATGGGCGATATCGTTACGGATCGACTGTCGGAATCCTTCAAGAACCTGATGGACTACGACTTTACGGCTCGCCTGGAAGAGGAACTGGACGAGATCGCATCCGGCGAAATCGACTGGAAGAAGGTGCTCAACGGTTTCTACGGCCGGTTCAGGCAGCAGTTGGAAGAGGCGGGTAGTGACGCCGAGCAGGGTGGTATGCGTGGCAACACGCCGACAGAAACCGACATACCGTGCCCCAGCTGCTCGCGCCCGATGCAGATCCGTGTCGCCAGCACCGGCGTGTTCCTGGGGTGTTCCGGCTACAGCTTGCCGCCCAAGGAACGCTGCAAGACCACGATCAATCTGGTTTCCGGCGACGATGTCGTCAGCGCCGATGATGATGTGGAAGGCGAGGGTGAGAGCCGCCTGCTGCGCAAGAAACGTCGTTGCCCGAAGTGCGGCACCGCCATGGACAGCTACCTGATCGACGAGAAGCGCAAGCTGCACGTCTGTGGTAACAACCCGGATTGCTCCGGTTACGAGGTGGAAGAGGGGACTTTCCGCATCAAGGGCTACGACGGCCCGACGCTGGAGTGTGACAAGTGCGGCTCCGAGATGCAGCTCAAGACCGGCCGCTTTGGCAAGTACTTCGGGTGCACCAACAGTGAGTGCAAGAACACCCGTAAGTTGCTCCGCAACGGTGAACCGGCGCCCCCCAAGATGGACCCGGTCCCCATGCCGGAGCTCAAGTGCGAGAAGGTCGATGACACCTACGTGCTGCGTGACGGCGCATCCGGACTGTTCCTGGCGGCCAGCAAGTTTCCCAAGAACCGGGAAACCCGTGCGCCGCTGGTGAAGGAGATCAAGCCTCATCGCGACGAGATCGATCCAAAGTACGCGTTCCTGATGGAGGCACCTGAGCAGGATCCCGAAGGAAACCCGACAGTCATCCGCTACAGCCGCAAGACCAGGGAGCAGTACGTGATGAGCGAGAAGGACGGCAAGGCCACCGGCTGGAGCGCGTTCTACGCCAACGGAAAATGGCAGCCGAAAGACAAGAAATCCTGATCGCCACAATCAAAAAAGGGCCTTGCGAGGCCCTTTTTTGTTGCCCTGAATCAAGTTATTGAAGGCCGCCCAGCTTGCGCAGGCGGGCCAGCAGGCTGGAGGTATCCCAGCGCTCGCCGCCCATGCTCTGTACGTCCGCGTAGAACTGGTCCACCAGGGCGGTGACGGGCAGGGTGATGCCGCGCTCCCGGGCTTCGGTCAGGCAGATATCCAGATCCTTGCGCATCCAGTTGACGGCGAATCCGTGGTCGTACTTACCGGCAATCATGGTGTCTGCACGGTTCTCCATCTGCCAGGATTGGGCGGCGCCCTGTGAAATGACATCGATCACCTGGCGCTGGTCGAGGCCTGACTTTTCAGCAAAGTAGAGGCACTCGGACAGGCCCTGGACAAGGCCAGCTATGGCGATCTGGTTGACCATCTTGGTGAGCTGGCCCTTACCCGGTTCGCCCATCCGGGTAACGGCCTTGCCGTAAAGTTCCATCAAGGGCCTGGCCTTTTCGAAAGCCGCCGGGTCGGCGCCACACATGACCGTCAGTTTGCCGTTCTCTGCGCCTTGCTGCCCACCGGAGACCGGGGCGTCTATGAACGACTGGCCGCGCTCTGAGGCCGCCTGGGCGATCTCCGCCGTGACACCGGCCGAGACCGTGGTGTGATCAACCAGAATGGCGTGGTCCGGGGCGTTGGCAATGATGCCCCCGGGACCGAGATAAACCTGGCGCAGGTCGGGATCGGCACCGACGCAGGTCATCACGAAATCCGCTTCAGCCACCGCCTCGGCAATGCTGCTGCAGGCCTTCCCCTTGTACTCCCGGGTCCATTCCCCGGCTTTTGCGCTGGTCCGGTTGAAGACGGTGACGTCGTGGCCGGCGTTGGCCAGATGTCCGGCCATCGGGTAGCCCATGACACCCAGTCCGATGAAGGTCACCTTGCTGGACATGATTCTGCCTCCTGATATCCAGAGTTGCACCCCGGCGGGGGTGACGGTTGAGTCTCGAGTCTGTACCAACAAAAAAGGGCCGCACACTGTGCAGCCCTTTTCACCGGATCCTGCGAAGCGATTACTTTGCAGGATAGTCGCGCTTGCTGGCGCCGGTGTAAAGCTGGCGCGGCCGTCCTATACGGTAGCTGCCGCTGACCATCTCGTTCCAGTGGGAGAACCAGCCGATGGTACGTGCCATGGCGAAGATCACCGTGAACATGGAGGTCGGAATGCCGATCGCTTTCAGGATGATGCCGGAGTAGAAGTCGACGTTCGGGTAGAGCTTGCGCTCCACGAAGTAGTCGTCCTCCAGGGCAATTTTCTCGAGACGCTGGGCGATGCGCAGCAGCGGATCGTTTTCCAGGCCGAGCTCGGCCAGGACCTCGTGACACGTCTCGCGCATGACCTTGGCGCGCGGGTCGAAGTTCTTGTAGACCCGGTGACCGAAGCCCATCAGGCGGAAGGGGTCATCCTTGTCCTTGGCCTTGGCCACGAACTTCTCGATATTGGCTTCGTCGCCGATCTCGGCCAGCATGTCCAGTACCGCCTCGTTGGCACCGCCGTGCGCGGGGCCCCAAAGGGCGGCGATCCCGGAGGCGATACACGCGTAGGGGTTGGCGCCGGTGGAGCCGGCCAGGCGTACGGTGGAGGTGGAGGCGTTCTGTTCGTGGTCGGCGTGGAGGATGAAGATCTTGTCCATGGCCTTGGCCAGGACCGGATTGACCTTGTACTCCTCGCAGGGGTTGCCGAACATCATCTGCAGGAAGTTTTCGGAATAGCTCAGGTCGTTGCGCGGGTAGATGAAAGGCTGCCCGTTGGCGTACTTGTAGCACCAGGCCGCGATGGTCGGCATCTTGGCGACCAGGCGGTGAGCGGTGATCTCGCGCTGCTCCTGGTTGGTCACGTCCATCTGGTCGTGATAGAAGGCGGACAGGGCGCCGACCACGCCGCACATGATGGCCATTGGGTGCGCGTCACGCCGGAAACCGCTGAAGAAATGGCGCATCTGGTCGTGAATCATGGTGTGGTGCTTGACGGTGTCGCGGAAGCGGGCATCTTCCTCGGCTGTCGGCAGTTCACCATTGAGCAGCAGGTAGCAGACTTCCAGGTAGTCGGACTTCTCTGCCAGCTGTTCGATCGGGTACCCGCGGTGCAGAAGAACACCATTGGCACCGTCAATGTAGGTGATCTTGGATTCGCAGGCTGCGGTGGATACGAAGCCTGGATCGTAGGTAAAGACGCCTTCCTGGACGAGACCTCTGACGTCGATGACATCTGGACCTTCCGTGCCGGCATATACGGGCAGCTCAATTGACTTATCACCCACCGAAAGCTGTGCTTTCCTGTCGGTCATGGTGCTCTCCTATATCAGCATTTCCAGCGTTAGAAAGGTTTCCGGAGACGCCGCAGGCGGTGCTGCAGGACAGGCTGAATGGATGTTCTGCCCGCCGCCGGTTGCTCTCTTGAAAACGCATATTATTGCAACATCACTCCGTGAGGTCACGGACGGAACGCCTCTGGGCGCGGCATTCCGGGCTGCACCGGGGTGCAGGGGGTGAGTTGCTTGGTTATTCCGCAAAAACCGTCAGATCGGTGTTTCACGCCCAGCGTCGGGCACACACACAGTTTTGAAGCGTGGCGGCAAAATATAGGGAGTTGGCTTTTATTGTCAATGGATGAAGCAGGAATTCGCAATGATGTATAGTGGCGAAATGGGTAATTTGAGGGATCAGCGATAGGGAATTGCCGAGACTGGACCTTGGTCTGAAAAGTTTTGTAGGTTCCTAAATGTTAATGCAAGCCAGGAGGCTTGTTGGTGGCTAAATGCCCGCTCACTGAGGGGTTTCGGTCGATTGCCGGTTTGTAATTCAAGGGGCCACTCCTTATAATCCCTAGCCCGGAATCGGGGACATGCCAGTCTGGAACGCCAATGACGACGTTTCGTCAGTGTCGTGTTCTCCCTCCATTGTTCTGATCCACAAAAGAACACCCAACTACACCAACCATCCGTCCGGCGAGCTTACGGTGAACCGGACAAGAAGAGAGTGTGAGAGAGCTGTGAATAGCAAACGACCAGTAAATCTCGATCTCAGCAAGTTCCATTTCCCATTGCCAGCGATCACCTCGATCCTGCACCGAATCAGCGGAATCATTATCTTCGTCGGTATTGCGTTCATGCTGTACGGTCTGCAACTTTCCCTGTCGGGGGAGGACGGCTTCAATGCGGTTGGTAACTTGCTGGACAGCTTCCTGGCGAAGCTGATCATCTGGGGCATCCTGTCTGCTCTGCTGTATCACCTGGTGGCAGGTATCAAGCACCTGATCATGGACATGGGGTACTGCGAAGAACTGCAGTCCGGCCGACTGGCCGCGCAAGCCACCGTGGTTATTTCCGTCATCCTGATCGTTCTCGCGGGGGTTTGGGTATGGTAAGCAGCGTAACGAACCTGGGTCGCAGTGGTGTCTATGACTGGATGATCCAGCGCGTCACCGCCTACGTACTGGCGCTATACACCCTTTTTATGCTGGGTTTCCTGCTGTTCACTGACGTGGATTATGCCAGTTGGGCGGGTCTGTTCGATCAAACCTGGTTCAAGATCTTCAGCCTGATGGCGCTGTTTTCGATCGGCGGCCATGCATGGGTCGGGCTCTGGACCGTGACAACCGACTACATCAAGGCCACCGCGCCGCGCTTCCTGGTGCAGGCGTTCTGTGGTGCTGTGATGTTCGTCTATGTGGTTTGGGGTGTACAGATTCTCTGGGGGCTTTGATTTATGTCTAATATGAAGACAATTTCTTATGACGCAATTGTTATCGGCGGTGGCGGCTCCGGCATGCGCGCGGCGCTGCAGCTGACCGAATCCGGCGTCAACACGGCCTGTCTTACCAAGGTGTTCCCGACCCGTTCTCATACGGTCTCCGCCCAGGGTGGCATCACCTGTGCCATCGCCAGTGCGGATCCGAACGACGACTGGCGCTGGCACATGTACGACACCGTCAAGGGGTCCGACTACATCGGTGACCAGGACGCGATCGAGTACATGTGTTCGGTGGGTCCGCAGGCTGTCTTCGAGCTGGAGCATATGGGGCTTCCGTTCTCGCGCACCGAAAACGGCCGCATCTACCAGCGTCCGTTTGGCGGACAGTCCAAGGACTACGGTAAAGGCGGTCAGGCGGCCCGTACCTGTGCGGCGGCTGACCGTACCGGTCACGCCTTGCTGCATACCCTTTACCAGGCCAACCTGAAAGGCGGTACGACCTTCCTCAACGAGTGGTACGCCGTCGATCTGGTCAAGAACAGCAAGAGCCAGGTGGTGGGCGTTATCGCCATCGAGATCGAAACCGGCGAAGTGGCCTTCATCAAGGCCAAGGCCACGGTCCTGGCTACTGGCGGTGCGGGTCGGATCTACGCCTCGACCACCAATGCCCTGATCAACACCGGTGACGGCATCGGTATGGCGCTGCGCGCCGGCTTCCCGGTTCAGGATATGGAGATGTGGCAGTTCCATCCGACCGGTATCCACGGTGCCGGTACGCTGGTCACCGAAGGGTGTCGGGGTGAGGGTGGTTACCTGATCAACTCCGAAGGCGAGCGCTTCATGGAGCGCTACGCGCCCAACGCCAAAGACCTGGCGGGACGTGATGTTGTTGCCCGGTCCATGGTCATCGAGATCCTGGAAGGCCGCGGTGTTGGTCCGGACAAGGACCACGTTCTGCTCAAGCTGGATCACCTGGGTGAAGAGACGCTGAACCTGCGTCTGCCGGGCATCTGTGAGCTGTCACGAACCTTTGCGCATGTGGATCCGGTTAAGGAACCCATCCCGGTTGTGCCGACCTGTCACTACATGATGGGTGGTATCCCGACCAACGTTGGTGGCCAGGCGATTACCCAGGACGAGAATGGCAACGATGTCTTCATTGAAGGGCTGTTTGCCTGCGGTGAGGCCGCCTGCGTGTCTGTACACGGCGCCAACCGCCTGGGTGGCAACTCGCTGCTGGATCTGGTTGTCTTCGGTCGTGCTGCCGGTCTGCACATCGAGAAGCAGCTGCGTGAAGGCGCCGAGGTCATGGAGCCGACCGAGGAGGACATCAAGCGTGCCATGGCTCGCCTTGATCGCCTCAATAGCGCGTCCGAAGGGGAGAGTGTTGCCGAAGTCCGCAAGGATCTGCAGAGCACCATGCAGCTTTATTTCGGTGTGTTCCGGGACGGCGAGAGCATGGAGAAAGGGCTCAAGAAGCTGGACGAGATCGGCGAGCGGGTTCGCAAGACCAGGCTGACCGACCGCAGCAACGCGTTCAACACCGATCGTGTCGAAGCGCTGGAGCTGGACAACCTGTATGAAGTCGCCTATGCCACTGCGGTTTCAGCCATTGAGCGCAAGGAGAGTCGTGGTGCCCATGCACGTAACGACTTTACCGAGCGCGACGATGAGAACTGGCTGAAGCACTCGCTGTACTTCCCGCTTGAGAAGCGTGTAGGCAAGCGTGATGTCAACTTCGCGCCGAAGACGGTGGATACCTTCCAGCCGAAGATTCGGACTTACTAAGGAGTGACGCAGAAATGTTAGTAAGCGTATATCGGTACAATCCCGAAACTGACAACGCGCCTTACATGCAGGATATTGAGCTGGAAATTCCTAAGGGTAAGGACCTGATGGTGCTGGACGTCCTGAATCTCCTGAAGGAGAAGGATCCGTCCCTGGCCTATCGTCGCTCCTGCCGCGAAGGTGTTTGTGGTTCCGACGGTCTCAACATGAACGGCAAGAACGGTCTGGGCTGTATCACGCCGATTTCCGAGGTCGTCAAGAAGGGCAAGCTCGTCATTCGGCCGTTGCCGGGGCTTCCGGTCATCCGCGACCTGGTCGTCGATATGAGCCTGTTCTACCAGCAGTATGAAAAGGTGCAGCCATACCTGATCAATCGTGATCCGGCACCGGCCATCGAACGTCTGCAATCCCCAGAAGAGCGGGAGAAGCTGGACGGCCTGTACGAGTGTATCCTCTGTGCATGCTGTTCCACGTCCTGTCCGTCCTTCTGGTGGAATCCGGACAAGTTCGTCGGTCCGGCAGGCCTGCTGCAGGCATACCGCTTCCTGGCTGACAGCCGGGACCAGGCGAAGGAAGAGCGCCTGGCCAATCTGGATGACCCGTTCAGTGTATTCCGCTGCCGGGGCATCATGAACTGCGTCAGTGTCTGCCCGAAGGGGCTGAATCCGACCAAGGCCATTGGCCATATCCGGAACCTGCTCCTTCAGCGGGCGACCTGATCAGCAAAGGCTGGCACAGGCGCTATACTGTTCTGATGTATCCAGCCTTCCCTGGCGTAAGGTGAAGTCAAAATAAGGACTTACACCATTGGCTAATACCCAGTGTGGGGTAGGGGGAGGCACACTACGGAAGCCGTGGCGTGGGCTTGAAAAGTCTTCGTCGCGGCTTTGCTGAGTTTTAACCACCGGGGAACGGAAAACATCCGCGCCAGTTCAGTGGTGGCAGCAGTCATCGGAATCCCCTCAGGATGACTGTCGTTAACCCCTTGCCATCAGTGAATTGCTCCCCGCTCCAGTCCGAGGTGAGCTATTCAAAATGCATGAAAGCATCATGGAGCAGTTATGGCAGACATCCCACCTGCAGGGCGGGAATCTGACCTATGTTGAAGAGCTTTTCGAAACCTATCTGACCGATCCCAATGCCATTCCCGAAGAATGGCGCAATTATTTCGACAAACTGCCCCGTGTAGATGGTTCATCGGGTAGGGATGTCTCCCTTTCCGCAATCCGCGAACAGTTTGAGCATATTTCCCGCAACCAGCGCCGCCTGGCTGCCAGTGGTGTCCCTGCCTCCGCAACCTCCGATGCTGATCGCAAGCAGATCCGAGTCCTGCAGTTAATCAACGCCTACCGATTCCGTGGTCACCAGCATGCTGACCTGGACCCGCTGGGCGTATGGCAGCGTGAGCAGGTCGAAGACCTGAACATCGGATTCCACGATCTCAGTGACGCAGACATGGATCTGGAATTCCAGACCGGGTCGCTGAATTTCGGCAGGGAAACCATGAAACTGCGCGATATTGTTGATGGTCTCAAGCAGACCTATTGCAGCAGTATCGGCGCAGAGTACATGCATGTTGTCGATACCCGCATCAAGCGCTGGTTCCAGCAGCGTATGGAGCCGGTTCGCTCCAATCCCGAGTATGAAGCCAAGACGCGTCGTCATATCCTTGAGCGTCTGACTGCTGCGGAAGGCCTGGAGAAATACCTCGGTTCCCGCTATCCCGGCGTCAAGCGCTTCGGCCTGGAAGGCGGCGAAAGCCTGATTCCCTGCGTCGACGAACTGATCCAGCGTGCCGGCAGTTACGGTGCCAAGGAAATCGTGATCGGTATGGCGCACCGGGGGCGTCTCAACGTCCTGGTCAACACGTTGGGCAAAAACCCGCGTGAGCTGTTCGACGAGTTCGAGGGCAAGAAGCTGGCCGACGCCGGATCGGGCGATGTGAAGTACCACCAGGGGTTCTCATCCAACGTGATGACCGAAGGCGGCGAGATTCACCTGGCACTGGCCTTCAACCCGTCGCACCTGGAGATCGTGTCGCCTGTGGTCGAAGGTTCGGTCCGTGCACGGCAAACGCGCCGCCAGGATCCGGATGGCAGCCAGGTCGTACCGATCATCATGCACGGGGACGCGGCGTTCGCCGGTCAGGGCGTGGTGATGGAAACGTTCCAGATGTCCCAGACACGGGGCTACGGGGTGGGTGGAACCATCCATATCGTCATCAACAACCAGGTGGGCTTCACCACCAGCAAGCAGGAAGACGCCCGCTCCACCGAGTACTGTACCGACGCCGCCAAGATGGTCCAGGCGCCGATCCTGCATGTGAACGGTGACGATCCCGAAGCGGTCATGTTCGCCACCCAGATGGCGATGGACTATCGCAACGAGTTCAAGCGCGATGTCGTTATCGATCTCGTGTGCTACCGGCGCCGCGGTCATAACGAGGCCGACGAGCCGTCAGCGACCCAGCCGCTGATGTACGAGAAAATCCGCAAGCGTAAGACGACCCGCGAACTCTACGCCAATCGGCTGGTTGAGGCCGGCGTGATCGGCGAAGACGAAGCCAAGTCGATGGATCTTGAATATCGCGATGCGCTCGATAAGGGTGATCACGTCGTCAAGTCGCTGGTGAAAGAGCCCAACAAGGCGCTTTACGTGGATTGGCAGCCTTACCTCGGTCACGAGTGGACGGCCAAGTGCAAGACCAGTGTGGGCCTGAAGACCCTGCAGCGCCTCGGCAAGAAGATGGGGCAACTGCCTGAGGGCTTTGCGGTCCAGCGGCAGGTCTCCAAGATTGTCGACGACCGCAACAAGATGACCCAGGGGGCGTTGCCCATCAACTGGGGCTACGGCGAAGTCATGGCCTATGCCACGCTGCTCAACGAAGGTCACCCGATTCGTATTACCGGCCAGGACGTCGGCCGCGGTACCTTCTCGCACCGCCATGCCGTGCTGCATAACCAGAAGGACGGCCAGACCTACGTCCCGCTGGAGAACATCTCCGACAAGCAGCCCCTGTTCGAGATCTACGATTCGCTCCTGTCTGAAGAAGCGGTTATGGCCTTTGAATACGGCTACTCGACCACCACGCCGGATGCGTTGATCGTCTGGGAAGCCCAGTTTGGTGACTTCGCCAACGGTGCCCAGGTGGTCATTGACCAGTTCCTGACCAGTGGCGAGCACAAGTGGGGACGTTTGTGCGGCCTGACGCTACTGCTGCCGCATGGTTACGAAGGCCAGGGGCCGGAGCACAGCTCCGCGCGTCTGGAGCGATTCCTGCAGATGTGTGCCGAGCACAACATCCAGGTGTGCGTACCCACCACGCCGGCCCAGGTTTTCCATATGCTGCGCCGCCAGGTGAAGCGCCCACTGCGCAAGCCGCTGGTCGCCATCACGCCGAAGAGCCTGCTGCGCCACAAGGAAGCCACTTCCGGCCTGGACGACCTGACCGAGGGCACCTTCCAGACGGTATTGCCGGAGAAGGAGCCGACGGATCCGAAGAAGGCCCGTCGCCTGATTCTCTGCAGTGGCAAGGTCTATTTCGACCTGCTGGAGAAGAAGAAAGCCGACGAGCGGGATGATGTCGCCATCGTGCGTCTGGAGCAGCTTTATCCGTTCCCGGCGGACGATCTGGACGAGGTTCTCAAACCGTACTCCAAACTGACCCATGCGGTCTGGTGTCAGGAAGAACCGATGAACCAGGGCGCCTGGTATTCCAGTCAGCACCATATGCGCCAGGCACTCCACCGCCACAATCCGAAACTGTATCTTCAGTATGCAGGTCGGGACGCGTCCGCCGCACCGGCATGCGGGCACCTCTCGGTCCACATTGAAGAGCAGAAAAAACTGGTTAACGACGCGTTCGAAGTTTGACGAGTTACCGAATTTAAGGATCCGAGATGTCAACTGAAATCAAAGCCCCTGTTTTTCCAGAATCTGTTGCCGAGGGCACAGTCGCGACCTGGCACAAGAAGCCGGGCGAAGCCTGTGAACGTGATGAGCTGATCGTCGATATCGAAACCGACAAGGTTGTCCTTGAAGTGGTTGCGCCGGCAGACGGCGTCATTGACGAAATCGTCAAGGATGAAGGCGACACCGTGGAGAGCGGTGAGGTTATCGGTAAATTCAAGGAGGGCGCGGCAGGTACGGCTTCCGCCGACAAGTCCGATGCCAAGTCTTCCGGTGACGAGGCCAAGGCCGACGCGCCGAAAGCTGAGGAAGGCGGCAAGTCTTCCGGCGGCGAAGCCATCTTGAGCCCGGCTGCGCGCAAACTGGCTGAAGAGAACGACGTCGACCCCAACGCGATCAAGGGTACGGGCAAGGACGGTCGTGTCACCAAGGAAGACGTGCAGAAGCACATCTCCTCAGGTGGCGAATCGGCACCGGCGCCGGCACCGAGCGCGGCTGCTCCGACGGCGGCACCGGCTGCCGACCTGGCTCCGGGCGAACGCCCCGAGAAGCGGGTGCCGATGACCCGTCTGCGGGCCAGCATCGCCAAGCGTCTGGTCAATGCCCAGCAGGACGCGGCCATGCTGACGACGTTCAACGAAGTCAACATGAAGCCGGTGATGGAGCTGCGCAAGCAGTACAAGGAGAGCTTCGAGAAGCGTCATGGGGTGAAACTGGGCTTTATGTCCTTCTTCGCCAAGGCCGCCACCGAGGCCCTCAAGCGCTTCCCGGCCGTTAACGCGTCCATCGACGGCAACGATATGGTTTACCATGGCTACCAGGATATCGGTGTCGCTGTTTCCACCGATCGTGGCCTGGTGGTTCCGGTGGTTCGCGATGTCGACGGTCTGGGGCTGGCCGATATCGAGAAGAAGATCATCGAGTACGGTACCAAGGCGCGTGACGGCAAACTGGGCATTGAGGAAATGACCGGTGGCACCTTCACCATTACCAATGGCGGTATTTTCGGCTCCCTGATTTCCACGCCGATCCTGAATCCGCCGCAGACCGCTATCCTGGGTATGCACAAGATCCAGGAGCGCCCGATGGCCGTTAACGGTCAGGTTGAAATCCTGCCGATGATGTATCTGGCGCTGTCATACGATCACCGCATGATCGATGGTAAGGAAGCTGTTCAGTTCCTGGTGGCCATCAAGGAAATGATCGAGGATCCGGCGCGTATTCTGCTGGATGTCTGAACCGGTTAATCAACACATTTAGAGAAACAGGATAGAACATGTCTGATAAGTTCGATGTCATCATCATCGGTGCCGGGCCTGGCGGCTATGTCGCTGCAATCAAAGGGGCCCAGTTGGGTTTGAAAGTTGCGTGTGTTGAGAACTGGACCTCCAAGGACGGCAAACAGCAGGTGCTGGGTGGTACCTGTCTGAACGTCGGCTGTATCCCGTCCAAGGCACTGCTTGAAATTTCCCACAAGTTCGAGGAAGCCAACCACGGCTTCGCCGAGCAGGGTATCGAGGTTAAGGATCCGTCCATCAACGTTGCCAAGATGATGGAGCGCAAGGACGGCATCGTGAAGCAGCTGACCGGCGGGATCGCGCAGCTGTTCAAAGCGAACGGCGTGACCCCGATCCACGGTCGTGGGCGCTTGCTGGCCAACCGTCAGGTGGAAGTGACCGACAACGACGGCAACACCAAGACGTACGAAGCCGATAACGTGGTGATTGCCACCGGCTCCAACCCGATCGAGATTCCGCCGGCGCCAATGACCGAAGGCTTCATCGTCGACTCCGAGGGTGCCCTGGAATTCGACAAGGTGCCCAAGCGCCTGGGTGTGATCGGTGCCGGTGTTATCGGTCTGGAACTGGGCAGCGTCTGGGCGCGTCTGGGTTCTGAAGTGACGGTCCTGGAAGCGCTCGACACGTTCCTGCCGGCAGTCGACCAGCAGGTGGCCAAGGACGCGCTGAAGCAGTTCAAGAAGCAGGGACTGGACATCAAGCTGAAGGCCCGGGTTACCGGCACCAGCGTCAAGCGCAACCTGGTCAACGTCACTTACGAGGACGCCAAGGGCGAACAGGAGCAGAAGTTCGACAAGCTGATCGTTGCGGTTGGACGTCGGCCGAACACCGACAACCTGCTGGCCGCCGACAGCGGCGTGAACCTGGATGAGCGCGGTTTCATCTTCGTTGACGACTACTGCCAGACCGACGCGCCCGGCGTGTGGGCCATCGGTGACGTGGTACGCGGCCCGATGCTGGCACACAAGGCCTCCGAAGAAGGCGTCATGGTGGTCGAGCGCATTGCCGGTCACAAGCCGCAGGTCAACTATGACTGCATCCCGAACGTTATCTACACCCACCCGGAAGTGGCCTGGGTTGGTAAGACCGAGGAGCAGCTCAAGGCAGAAGGTGAGGCCTACAAGGTGGGCACCTTCCCGTTTGCGGCAAACGGCCGTGCCATGGCCGCGAACGCGGCGATGGGCCTGGTCAAGATCATTGCCGACGAGAAGAGCGATCGTATTCTCGGTTTCCATGTCACCGGTCCGCAGGCGTCAGAAATTGTCGCCCAGGGTGTGATTGCCATGGAATTCGGTTCCAGTGCCGAAGATCTGGCGCTGACCTGTTTCGCGCACCCGACACTGTCGGAGTCCGTGCACGAGGCAGCCCTTGCGGTGGGCGACGGGGCAATCCACGTTGCCAACAGACGCAAGAAAAAATAAGAAGCAGCAGTGGGCCGGTTTATCCGGCCCAACTTGTACAGACGGAGAGGGGCGCAACGAGGCGCTCAGTGTGGACGAACTCTTCCGGCATGGGTCCATGGTGCTGACAGCCGTCAGCATCGTCAGTCGCCGGGGCGGCGGCTCAGGGCCTGCCTGGGTGTGTCGTATCAAAGACTGATGCGCCCGATCAGAATTCGCACCACGCGGGTTCGTATCCCAGAGTGAAGCCACCGGCGGGTGGGGCGGAAGAGCCCGGTCGGCCAGTGTCTTCTGAAATGGTTATCCTCCATATAAGAGTGGGACAACGCTATGAATTTGCACGAATATCAGGGCAAGCAGCTGTTCGCTGAATACGGCCTGCCGGTATCCAAGGGCATCGCCTGCGAGACTCCGCAGGACGCCGTTGCTGCAGCTGCTGAGATTGGCGGTGAGCGCTGGGTTGTGAAGGCCCAGGTTCACGCAGGTGGCCGGGGCAAGGCCGGTGGCGTCAAGCTGGTGAGCAGCAAGGACGAAATCCGCGAGTTTGCGGAGTACTGGCTGGGCCGTAACCTGGTCACCTACCAGACGGACGAGAAAGGCCAGCCGGTCAGCAAGATCCTGGTTGAAGACCTGACAGACATCGACCAGGAGCTCTACCTGGGCGCGGTTGTCGACCGTGGTTCCCGCCGCATTGTCTTCATGGCCTCCACTGAAGGTGGTGTAGAAATCGAGAAAGTCGCCGAGGAAACCCCTGAGAAAATCCTCAAGGCAGAGATCGATCCCCTGGTCGGCGCCCAGCCCTACCAGGCGCGTGAGCTGGCCTTCAAACTGGGCCTGAAAGGCGACCAGATCAAGCAGTTCACCAAGATCTTCCTGGGTCTGGCCAAGCTGTTCGAAGACAAGGACCTGGCGCTGCTCGAAATCAACCCGCTGGTTATCACGCCGGCCGGCAACCTGCACTGCCTGGACGCCAAGATCAACGTTGACGGCAACGCGCTGTACCGTCAGCCGCAGATCCGCGAAATGCACGATCCGAGCCAGGAAGACCCGCGCGAAGCGGATGCGGCCAAGTGGGAGCTGAACTACGTGGCTCTCGAAGGCAACATCGGCTGCATGGTCAACGGTGCCGGTCTGGCCATGGGCACCATGGACATCGTCAAGCTGCACGGCGGTCAGCCGGCCAACTTCCTCGACGTGGGCGGCGGTGCCACCAAAGAGCGTGTCACCGAAGCGTTCAAGATCATCCTGTCCGACGACGCGGTCAAGGCGGTTCTGGTTAACATCTTCGGCGGTATCGTCCGTTGCGACATGATCGCGGAAGGCATTATCGGCGCCGTGAAAGAAGTCGGCGTTAAAGTACCTGTCGTGGTTCGCCTGGAAGGCAACAATGCCGAACTGGGTTCCAAAGTCCTGGCAGACAGTGGCCTGAACATCATCGCGGCTACCAGTCTGACGGATGCTGCACAGCAAGTCGTTAAAGCCGCGGGAGGTAAGTAATGAGCGTCCTGATCAATAAAGACACCAAAGTGATCTGCCAGGGTTTCACCGGTGCACAAGGCACTTTCCACTCTGAGCAGGCAATCGAGTACGGCACCAAAATGGTTGGTGGTGTCTCCCCCGGCAAGGGCGGTACCGAGCACCTGGGGCTGCCGGTCTTCAACACCGTTCGCGAAGCGGTTGAAGCCACTGGCGCGCAGGCCACCGTTATCTACGTGCCGGCGCCTTTCTGTAAGGATGCCATCATCGAAGCGGCGGATGCCGGCATCGAACTGATCGTTTGTATCACCGAAGGCATCCCGACCATCGACATGCTCTACGCGAAAGAGTACGTCGATCGCAAGGGCGTTCGCATGATCGGCCCGAACTGCCCGGGTGTGATTACCCCGGACGAGTGCAAGATCGGCATCATGCCGGGCCACATCCACAAGAAGGGCAAGGTCGGTATCGTTTCGCGTTCCGGCACCCTGACGTACGAGGCGGTCAAGCAGACCACCGACTTCGGCTACGGTCAGTCCACCTGTATCGGTATCGGTGGCGACCCGATTCCGGGTTCCAACTTCATCGACATGCTGAAGCTGCTGCAGGAAGACCCCGAGACGGAAGCGATCGTCATGATCGGTGAGATCGGCGGTACGGCCGAGGAAGAGGCGGCTGCCTTCATCAAGGACAACGTGACCAAGCCGGTCGTGTCCTACATCGCCGGTGTGACGGCGCCTCCGGGCAAGCGCATGGGCCACGCCGGTGCGATCATTGCCGGTGGCAAGGGCACGGCAGACGACAAGTTTGCGGCCCTGGAAGATGCGGGCGTCAAGACCGTTCGCAGTCTGGCCGAGATCGGCCAGGCGCTGAAAGAAGTGACTGGCTGGTAAGGGCCATCGCCTGAAAATAGACCCCTGTTTTCTCCTTTCGGGGAGAGAGCGGGGGTTTTTTCGTTTAAACTGGGCGGGCTTCGCCGCGCGCAGGTCTGTGACGCAGTCCGTTTTAGCGTTAACCTGACCGGCACATTCGTTATAATCCCGGCGAAGACCATGTTCGGTCCGGCCGTTTCGATGCGTCACCGGGCATCCCGGTATCATCCAGTAAGGAGTTCATGCTTTGAGTTCTGTAGATCCCCAGCAGCGCGTGCTGTCTGGTATGCGTCCCACCGGAAAGCTGCACCTTGGTCATTACCATGGCGTGTTGAAAAACTGGGTCAAACTCCAGCATGAATTCGAGTGCTTCTTCTTTGTGGCCGACTGGCACGCGCTGACGACGCAGTACGACGATACCCGCGGTATTGAGTCCAGCGTCTGGGAAATGGTGATCGACTGGCTGGCCGCCGGTGTGAATCCGGGCTCGGCGACCATCTTTATCCAGTCCAAGGTGCCTGAGCATGCGGAACTGCACCTGCTGCTGTCGATGATCACGCCACTGGGCTGGCTGGAACGTATTCCGACCTACAAGGATCAGCAGGAAAAACTGCGTGAGAAAGATCTCGCGACCTATGGTTTCCTGGGCTATCCGCTGCTGCAGAGTGCCGATATTCTCGTGTATCGGGCCGGCCGGGTGCCCGTGGGCGCCGATCAGGTGTCGCACGTGGAGATCACCCGCGAGATCGCGCGCCGTTTCAATCACATCTACGGTCGTGAGCCGGGCTTCGAAGAGCAGGCGGAGGCCGCCATCACCAAGATGGGCAAGAAGAACGCCAAGCTCTATCGCGAGCTGAAGCGCAAGTACCAGGAAGAGGGCGATGTGGAAGCCCTGGACCGGGCTCGGGCTTTGCTCAAGGAGCAGCAGAACATTTCCATGGGCGACAGTGAGCGCCTCTACGGCTACATCGAGGGTGGCGGTAAGGTCATTCTGCCGGAGCCGCAACCACTGCTGACGCCGGATTCCAAAATGCCGGGCCTGGACGGACAGAAGATGTCCAAATCCTATCAGAACACCATCGGCCTGCGGGAAGAGCCGGATGCCGTCGCGCATAAGATCCGTGTCATGCAGACGGATCCACAGCGCGTGCGTCGGACCGATCCGGGCGAGCCGGAAAAGTGTCCGGTCTGGGGGTTGCACAAGGTCTATTCCGACAGTGATACCCAGGAGTGGGTGCAGACCGGCTGCCGCAGTGCCGGGATCGGTTGCCTGGACTGCAAGAAGCCGCTGATCGATGCCATCGTCGAAGAACAGCGCCCGTTGCATGAACGCGCCCGCGAGTATGAGAGCAATCCGGAGCTGATTCGCTCGATCATCGAGGAAGGTTGCGAGCGTGCCCGCGACGCCGCGCGGGAAACCCTCGACGAGGTCCGTCATGCCATGGGACTGTCCTACCGCTGATGGCGCGGGACGACCGCTGGCCCGGGAGCAGCGATGACTGACGATCAGCAGGTGCAGGACACAGCGGAGTCCCAGGGACCAGAGGGTGAGCAACAGGTGTCACCCGATACGGCGGCGGATGCCTCGTCGGTTGCCCGTGTGCTTGGCAAGCCGGTCAAGGACATCCCGCAGGATCTCTATATCCCGCCGGATGCCCTGGCGGTCTTCCTGGAAGCGTTCGAGGGACCGCTGGATCTGCTGCTCTACCTGATTCGCCGCCAGAACATGGATATCCTGGATATCGATGTCAGCGAGATTACCCGACAGTACATGGATTACATCAACGCCATCGAAGCCATGCGCTTCGAACTGGCGGCGGAGTATCTGGTGATGGCGGCAACGCTGGCGGAAATCAAATCGCGGATGTTGCTGCCGCGCCAGGAGAGCGAAGATGAGGAAGAAGTCGATCCCCGCGCCGAATTGATCCGCCGGCTCCAGCAATACGAACGCTTCAAGAAGGCGGCGGAGGATCTGGATGAGCTGCCGCGTATGGAACGGGACACGTTCGCCACATCCGCCTCGCTGCCACGATTGCCGCAAAGCCAGATTCACCCGGATGTGGAGCTGCGCGATATGCTGCTGGCCCTGCGCGATGTTATCCGCCGGGCCGACCTGTTCACCAACCACCATGTCGAGCGGGAGAAGCTGTCCACGCGCGAGCGGATGTCGCATATCCTGTCCAGCCTGTCGGGTGACGCCTTCGTCCGCTTCGAGAGCCTCTTTACCATCGAGGAAGGGCGCCTGGGCGTGGTTGTGACGTTCCTGGCGACACTGGAGCTGGTCAAGGAGCAGCTGATCGAGGTCGTGCAGGGAGAGGTGCTTGGCTCGATCCATGTGCGGGCCAGGGCGGCAAACTGAAGGACAGGGCAACCTGAATGAGCGAAGAACAGATTCGTCGTATACAGCTGATTATCGAAGCCGCGCTATTGGCGGCTGGAAAACCCCTGAATCTGGATCAGCTGCGAGAGCTTTTCACCGAGGATGAGCGCCCGGCCCGCCAGGTGATGGAACACGCGCTCAGCCAACTGGAACAGGCTTGCGAAGACCGCAGCTATGCCCTGTGCAAGGTCTCCAGTGGTTACCGTTTCCAGATCCGCGAGGACTACGCCCGCTGGGTGGGGCGCCTGTTTGAGGAAAAGCCGCAGCGCTATTCCCGCGCGCTGCTGGAGACCCTGGCGCTGATCGCCTATCGCCAACCCATCACTCGGGGGGAAATTGAGGATATCCGAGGGGTTACGGTTAGCAGCAATATCATCCGCACGCTCATGGAGCGAGAATGGGTGCGGATTGTCGGGCACAAGGACGTTCCGGGGCGGCCGGCGATGTATGCCACCACACGCCAGTTTCTCGATTACTTCAACATGACGTCGTTGGAGCAACTGCCACCGTTGTCCGAGATTCGTGACCTTGAGGAGATCGGTCGCGAGATCGAGGAAAAGATCCAGGCCGAGATCCAGTTCGACGGGCCCGAACAAACCGCGGACCGGGACGGCGATGATTCGCCCGACGACGACCATAACGAATCCATTTCCGGGACCGTTCACTAGAGCGGCCCCGGCAGTCTGAAGGAAGCAAACCATGTCGCAGAAGCGCGACGCACAGTCCGGTCGAGGTCATCGGCCGGCCGCCGACAAGCAAAAACCCACACGTCAGGCGTTGCCGCCTGAGCGGCTGCAGAAAGTATTGTCCAGGGCCGGCGTCGGCTCACGGCGTGAGGTTGAGGCGTGGATCGAGGAAGGCCGGATTACGGTCAACAAGGCGGTCGCGGTTCCGGGTCAGAAGGTGACCGTGGACGATCACATTTTCCTGGATGGCAAGCCGGTCAGCATCGAAGCGGCCCAGGCGCCGGTTCGTCGGGTGCTGATGTACAACAAGCCCGAAGGGGAAGTCACCACGCGGCATGACCCGGAAGGCCGGCCCACGGTGTTCGACCGTTTGCCGCGCCTCAAGGACCAGCGTTGGATTGCCATCGGCCGTCTCGACATCAACACCACCGGCCTGATGCTGTTCACCACCGATGGCGAACTGGCGAACCGGTTAATGCACCCGTCGTACCAGGTTGACCGTGAGTACGCGGTGCGGGTGTTCGGCGAGGTGGACGAGACCATGACCGAGCGGCTGTTGGAAGGGGTGCTGCTCGACGACGGTATGGCGAAATTCTCCGACATTTCCCATGCCGGCGGTACGGGGATCAACCACTGGTTCCACGTCACACTGTTTGAGGGCCGCAACCGCGAGGTTCGACGCCTCTGGGAGTCGCAGGGTGTCAAGGTCAGCCGGCTCAAACGCGTCCGCTTCGGCCCGGCCATGTTGCCGAGCCGCCTGAGCATGGGGCGCTGGGAGGAGATGGACCAGCGTGGGGTCGATGCATTGAGCCGCACGGTTGGACTGGAGCCGTTGGCACTACCCGCCAAAACGCCGGGCGAAGCCCGCAGCCAGCGTCGGCTACAGCGCAAGAAGCCCGCAAGTCGAGGCGCTGGTGGTCTCCGCAAGGGAGGCGTCTTTACGCGGGCTGAAGAAAAGGCGGAGAAGCGTCAGGACCACAAACCGAAGAGTCGCCGCAAGCCGTTGGCCGGAAAAGGGCGTAAGTCGTCCTGAGCTCTTGGGCGCCCGATCCATGGGCGATGTGGGGGCAGTCGTTGCGGCGACGGGCGTCGATAAAGGCGATGTCGGTATTCTGGGCCGGTTCCGCCTGACGGGTGCAGTCCCGACCGTCGGCCTTGGCCCGGTATAGGGCCTCGTCGGCGCGCTTGAACCAGGCGGCGGCGGACTCGCCCCGGGCCTGTATGCCAAAGCCGGCACTGGCCGTAACGCTTACCGGCCCGCTATCGCTGTCCAGCCTGATTTGGGTGATGGCGTTGCGGATCCGGTCGGCCACCAGGATGCATTCCCTGTCGCCAATGTGCGGCAGTATGATTCCGAATTCTTCCCCGCCAATCCGATAGACCGTATCCGTACTACGCGTGGCACCCTGGATCGCCAGGGCGGTGGCTCGCAGTATCCGGTCGCCCGTCATGTGACCGTAGCGGTCGTTGACGGACTTGAAGCGATCCAGGTCGCACAGGATCAGTCCACAGAGATCGCCATGGCGGTTGCCCAACGACACTTCCCGTTCCAGCGCGTCCTCGAACGCACGCTTGTTGGGGATCCCGGTGACCACATCGGTCAGCGAGGCGCGCCACATGGCGTCATAGCGGCAGGCGTTGCGGATCGAGTTGATCGCGGTACCCAGCATTTGCTCAATGACGGTCTGTTCCTGCTTGGCGAAGCGCAGTCGCCGATAGAGGGTTAGGACGCCAAAGTGCTCGCCACCCAGATTCAGTCCATACTCACAGCGATGGTTGCCGCCCTGGCCGATCTGGATGTCCACTGGCTGGTCTTCGACAGTGTGCTGATAGCTCAGTCGATCGAAGGGAACCACGGAGGCCAGTTCTTCGGCGAAGATGGCCATCAGTTCCTGGAGATCCAGCGTCGTGGTCATCCGGCGGCACAGACGTGTGAAAATGTCGTCATCGCGTTGCCACTGAAGGCTCAGCCGCTCCAGGTCGGCCAGCGCCTGGGCGCGTTCGGGGCCAGGACTTGTCAGGGATGTGGGGTTAGAGGGCATAACGGTACTCTCGCTCGCAATAATGTGTTTTAAGCAAGTATTGTGCCCGGTCTATAAACATGTTTTTAAACAAGGTTTTATTGTCTCCAGTGGGGTATCTTGCCGTAATGCCCATGCCAATAAGACAATTTATTGACGGAGTAGATCCGGAACAGGCGGAAGAGGATTGCCGGGGTGAGCGCTCAGAAAACGGAGTTTGTCACGTTTGTCGTTGATCAGTTGCAGGGGGTGGGGCCGGTCCGGGCCAGAAAGATGTTTGGCGGCCACGGTCTCTTCCTGGGGGATATCATGTTTGCCCTGATCACCGGGCAGACCCTATACCTGAAAGCGGACGCGCAGAGCGAACCGGCATTTGTGGCGCGCGGCCTGGAGCCGTTTACCTTCCGGCGTCAGGGCAAGCCGGTTGCCATGTCATACCGTCAGGCACCGGAGGAGGTGTTCGAGGATCCTGAACAGATGACGACCTGGGGGAACGAAGCCTACGCGGCGGCCCTGCGTGCCAGCCATTCAAAAAAACGATGAGCTCGGGAGCGCAGGGAATCCGGCTTAGAGCACTCGCTTCCGGATACCGGCGACCAATTGATTCATCAACTCGACGGCCTCCTGCTCATGGTGTTCCTGCCACTGCCAGCGGCTGCTGTTTTCGCTGCCTTCCCGCGCCCGTGCGTCCCGGTTGTCCAGGAACTGGCAGGCGGCCAGGTGGGCTTTTACCTCGGCATCCAGCAGCTGGTGCAGCAGATGATCGATGTCGGCGTCGATGAATGGGCGCAGCCGGTTGGTCTCGCGGCGCAGGTCCAGCGCCGCATGACGGGCGGCAAGGCGGGGGTCGCTGATCGGTTCGTGATGATCGATGGCGCGGAGGAAAGTGCCAATCCGATCGTGCAGTTCCCAGGCGAGAGGCCACAGGGTGTCGTAGGCGGCCCTTTCCGAGGCAGAGATGCCGGCCCTGGGCCTGACATCGACCGGGGCGGCATCGGTCCTGTCGCCATCCTCGCCGGCCTGCTGGGCATCCGTTTCGTGCCAGAGCGTGCTGATGCGCCGCTCGAGATGGTCGACTTCTTCCTGCTGCCGACGTACCTGTCGGAACAAAACAATGAACGCAGCCAGCGCAATAATGCAGACCAGCACGCCGGTGAGTACAAGAGCCGGCGCTCTGGAAATAAAGGCTAGGGCGTCTGGATTCATGAAGCGCTCTCCTGTCACCTCAGTCGCCGTCACAGTCTCTCACATTCTCAGGATAAGCCACCAGTATTCAATCTCCTGCGCTTCATCACAGGTGGTCCAGGTCATGGATGGCTGTCGCCGGCCTTCATATCCATGGCCTCCAGCCGTTTTTATGAGATTCAGGGAATAAAACCCGGTGTCATTCGTTAACGGGGTGAACACAGCAGAAAACCCGGAGGTTTAACGATGATGAAACGGACACTGACACTTGCGATCTGTTCTGTACTGGCCATCTCGGCCCAGGCGGCGGAGCCCCAGGGTTCCGGCAGTGCCGGCGGCAGCGTCGGGATGCACATGAACGTCCAGGGCAGTGCCAACGGAGGCGGCGCCAGCGGTGGATTCGACGGCGAGGCCGGGATGTCCGGTGGGCTGTCGGCCACTTCGCCCAACGGTGACCGGGTCGGGATGTCTGCTGATAGCGAGGCGGACGGCGGCGCGGAAGCCGACTCGGGTGCCGTAGAGGCACAGGGCCAGGCCATTGCCGACGAAGCGCAGTCCAGGGGCGAACGTGCCCGTGATGAAGCCCGGACCCGCGCTGCGAGCATCCGCGACAAGGCCCGCAACCAGGCGGACCAGGCCCGGCAGAAGGGCCGAGAGCTGGCTGATAAGGGCCGGGCTCAGGGGCAGCGTCTGGCGGACGAGGCAAAAAGCCGGGCCCAGGCTGCACAGGGTCAGGGTGCCGAACGCCTGGAACAGACGCAGGAGGCGCTCCAGTCTGAGCAGCAATCCGCTATTCGGGCCGAAATGAGCCAGGACGTTGATGCCACGGTCTCCAATAGTGTGCAATCCGAGATCAGCGACAGCGTGCAGTCCGAAGTCAGTGGCAGCGTCAGCGGCTCTGTGCGCGATACCGTCCAGGGCGGTACGTTATAAACACGCTGACCAATCGACCGGGCCCCTGGGGCCCGGTTGCTGTGATTGAGGAGTAACGTCATGCAACGATCAACCAGGTGGCTGACGCTGGCCTTCGTTACGGCGAGTGCGTCGGTCCCGGTACAGGCCGCCAGTTTTGACGGCTACGCGGAAACCGGCGCGGAGTATGACAGCAACCTGAACGTGGATGAGCTGGACCAGGCGTCCGGCGAAAGCGATCAGTCGCTGCTGTTGGGCGCCGGCGCCGAGGCCAGCGGTCACCCCGTGAAGCACCTGACGCTGACCGGAACCTACGACTTCACCTCCCGTAACTACACCACCTTCGACGCGTTCGACCAGACCATTCATCTGGCCTCGCTGGACCTGAACTACGACTTCGATGTGGTGACCGTCGGGGCGAGCCATCATTACTCCCACGCCACCCTGGATTCGGATCCCTTTCTCGACTACAACCGCTCCAGCGTCTATCTGGGCAAGCTGGTGGATGATGACGTCTACCTGATGCTCAGCCTGTTGCGCAAGAAAAAGGCGTTCGACGATAGCGACGCCCGCGATGCGCGCACCCGCGGCATCAGTCTGGACAGCTACTTCTTTTACAACCAGAACCGCACGCTGCTGCTCCTTGGGCTGGAGGGTGATCGCCAGGACGCCGCATCGGACGCCTACGATTACCGGATGCTGGCGGCGCGTGCACGTTTCAAGCACCGGTTCAGCGTGGCCGGCCATGACAATACGTTTCAGGTAGGCGTGCGTTACGAGGACCGGGATTACGACGACGCGATCTCGACGGTGGAGGAACCGCGTCTGCCCGTGGTGGGGACGTCCGTGACCACCACCGAGACCCGCAGCGACCGGATTCTCGTCGCGAATGTTCGCTGGGCGGTTGGGCTGACCGACTGGCTGACCACCGAGGCCAAGGTTGAGCGGACCGATCACCGGTCGTCGCTGGACTCGGCGGATTACGGTAAGACCGTCTCTTCGCTGACACTGCGGGCCGATTTCTGAGGGGCGCGTCGGTTCATAGAGCCCCGTATCCGAATACCGGGTCCCGCCCGGTTTTCCCCAGGTCGAGGGCCTGGGCAGCGAGGTGGTCGAGGATCTCTGGCAGGCTGGCCGATGAACCGGCCAACTGACACGCCAGCCGCGCGGTGACCACGGGCGTCGCCATGGAGGTGCCGCTCAGCGCGGTAAATCCGCCGCCGCTCTCCGCCACGGAAACGTCCACGCCCGCGGCGGCAAAATCCACCTGATCCCCCTGATTGGCCCACCGATAGATCCGGTGCGCCCGGTCCACCGCGGTCACTCCGATCACTCCCGGGTACGCCGCCGGATACAGCGGCGGTGCGGCGGGACCGCGATTGCCCACGGCCGCCACCAAAGGTACGCCGGCCGCATTGAGTCGGTCGACCACCGTGGCCAGCAACCGGTTGTCGGGGCCCGCCATGCTGATATTGATGACATCCACCTGTTGCGAGACCAGCCAGTTCAGGCCTTTTACCAGGTGCAGCAAGGTGGCGCCGGAGGCCAACTGCTCGCGGCTGAAGAACACCGATGCATTTAGCAGGGTGGCCCCGGCCAGAGGGATGCCGTCACGTTCCGGCAGTCGACCCACCAACAGGCTGGCCACTGCGGTGCCGTGGCCTCGGGGAGCCCGGAACCGGTCGGCCAGCGGGGTATTGCCCAGGAAGCGCTTCTGGATGATGTGGGCTTCCGCCAGGCTCGGGTGGTCGGCCTGGATTGCCGTATCCACCATGCCGACCGTCACCGGCGTGTCACATGAATGTGAGGTTGACGGCATGTTGTTGCCGCCTGTCGCGCTTTCTTCCCCCTGGGGGCTGTAGATGTGATTGCGGTCCAGGCGTTCCACCAGTGACGGCGGCAGTATCCGGCTCAAGGCCTCGCGGGAGTCGAGGGCTTTGTCCACCCGAAACCGCACCACCCTGAGGTCCAACTGTTCCAGCGGGGTCGTGTCGATGATGTGGATGCCGGGCTGTTTGAGTTGCTGCAGTTCGCCGGGAGCGAGCATCGCCAGCCATTGTCTTTCCACCGCTCGCCAGCCATGTTCGACGCGGACGTCGGCAAATGCTTCCGAACCGTCCGCTGACAGGATGGGCAGCCGGTCCGGCAGGTCAGTGGGAGACTGCGGGAGCCGGTCCTGTATGGCCTGCAGCGCCCGTTCGCTGCGGCGCTCGATGTGCTGTTCCACCTGGCGCTGGGCGCGGTCCTCCACCTGTTGCTGGATACGCTCCAGCGAAGGTTGGGCGAGGTTGCCGGTGTCCAGGGCCTGGCCGGGTGGAATAACCGCCAGATTGACCAGGGCGATGGCGATGCTGTACATGAGAAGGTTTGTTGCTTTCATACCGATAGAACGTCCCGGCCACCAAAAAATTCCACCCAGGGTGGAATAAACCGTTTCCTGATCCGTTAGTGGAGTATGACAGCGAGACATGGCGCAATGCACCATCAACTGACGCAACTGCTGCCCGGCCTGCGACGCTTCGCCTTTTCCCTGACCGGCTCCAGGCTGGAAGCGGATGACCTGTTGCAGGGTACCGTTGAACGGCTGCTTCG
This sequence comes from Marinobacter halodurans, assembly GCF_004327985.1. Classification (GTDB taxonomy): domain Bacteria; phylum Pseudomonadota; class Gammaproteobacteria; order Pseudomonadales; family Oleiphilaceae; genus Marinobacter_A; species Marinobacter_A halodurans. The sequence continues at coordinate 38,559 of NZ_SJDL01000002.1, read as the reverse complement.
GCGAGGGCCACCGGAAGGGGTTGGGTTTGAGCCCTGGGCCTTTCGGGTGTGTCGCAACCTCTGGATCGACGAGTGCCGGGCCCATAGGGTTCGCCGGGACGCCGCCCGGCAGCCGGAGTTGAGCGAAGGCCAAGTGGTGGATGGCGAGCGCGCCCTGGCCAGCCAAGTGGAACTGGACCAGGTTGACGCCGCCATGGCGAAGCTGCCCGAAGGCCAGCGGGAAATCATTGCGATGGTCGCGGTGCAGGGGATGTCCTACCAGGCGGTGTCGGAGTCGCTGGAGATTCCCAGGGGCACGGTCATGAGTCGTCTGGCCCGGGCGCGCGCGGCCCTGAGTGCGATGCTGCATACTGAATCTGCGAGGACACAGGCATGACGATCACCGATGAAACCCTGTCCGCGTTTCTCGACGCCGAGCTGCCGGAGGCAGAGATGCAGGCCGTCCGGGAGCGTGTGCGGAACGATCCGGCACTGAGTGACCGCCTGGCGGCGCTGGCGGCTGTCGACAGTCAGCTTTCCCGACACTATTCCGCCATCGACGATGAGCCGATGCCGACCCCGGTGACGGATCTGCTGGCACAGGCGGACTCCGGGGCGGCCAACGTGGTTGCGTTCCCTGCATGGCGTCGATGGTCCCGAGGCATCCGCCGTAACGCCGGCATCGCCGTCGCCGCGGTGCTGGTCATGGCGCTGGGGGTTGCCCAGTGGTTTTCCGGAGCGCCCGACCGCCACTGGCAGACGGTGGCGCAGGCGCTGGAATCGGCCCCCAGCGGTACCGCCCTGGAGCTGGAGGATGGACGCACGCTCACACCACGGCTGACGTTCCGTAACCATCAGGGCGAATTCTGCCGCCAGTTCCAGCTGCAGGATACGGGACAGGCGTCGGAAAACATCGCCTGCCGTCGCGGCGGGGACTGGACGCTGGCGGTGGAAAAGCAAGTCGCCGCATCACCGGATGCCACGGGCTATCGTCCGGCCAGCGGCGGTTCGGTTCTGGATAGGGCGCTGGACCGGATGATGGACGGAGGTGCTTTCACCGCGGATCAGGAGCGCCGATTAATCAAGGACGGGTGGAGTGATGCCGGACATCACGGCCCTGATTAAGGCGCCGGCTAACATAGCCTGCTTTTCGTTGCCCCGTTGGCCACAGCCGGCGGAGAATCCTGCCCCTTTGCAGGTGGCGCCCGGTAGGCGCCTCCTGCAAAAACATCGGGTGGCGGGGTGTCGATCGGTTCAACCCTTTCCGCCGGTCGGTGACCGGCGTGGAACGTACTGCTCCAGTGCCCATAAGAACAGGCCGAACAGCACATGCGGCACGAAGGATGCCGGGATCAGCTTGGGACTGACCAGAAGGCCCGCCACCCCCCAGCCAATTAGTGGGAAGAATACGACCAGGATGACGATCCAGAGTCCACCGGCAAGCATCATGGCCGGCCAGAAGCCACGTTTGGGGAAGACCTGCACGAACACCACGGACCAGAAGGTCACGTAGGCCGTGTGAAATAACAGACCGACCGGCAACGGCAGGTCACGGCCGAGCACCGTTTCGGCGAAGGCCAGGGAGGGCGGTTTCGGAAAGGGGGAAACCCCCGTCTTTAGCAGCGTCACCATGATGATGGCGGTGAGAACGGACACACCGAGTCCGATACCGATGGCCCCCATCCAGGTTCGATGGTTGGGTTGCAGCTTGATCACCATGCCTATCTCCTCGGATTCAATGGGTGGAACCGGCACAGAGGTTCAATCGGCCGAGGGGCAGCCGCCACATTTCTCGGACGAGTCGGTGCAGCACGCACCGACCAGGTAACCCGTCAGGTTCAGCAGGGTGTCGAACTCGGCCGTGTAGAGGATGTATTGACCACTTCGACGCGAGGTTACCAGGCCAACTCGAGCCAGTTTTTGCAGGTGAAAGGTCAGGGCATTGGCGGCCATGCCCAGCGGTTCACCAAGCTTGCCTGCAGGCATTCCCGCCGGACCGGCCCGAACAAGCATACGGATGATGGCCAAGCGTGCGGGATGCGCCAAGGCAGCAAGCTTTTCTGTCGCCAGGTTGTCGTCATAATGTTCCATATTTCAATAATGCAAGATATGTTGAGATATTGAAACCTGGATGCCCCTGGGACTTAAACCAGGCTCCATGCGGGGCGGGCCACGCCAGCGACGTCGCTGTGGTGGAGGCGGCCCGCTATCGGGATGCGTTTGTTGGGGGCGGATTCAACTTGACCTTCCTCCGTCTTCGCCTTGCGAACCCCGGGTGTCGCGGGCACTGTGATGGGCTGACCAACTGAAATCACGCGACCGGATGAGGAGGAACCCCGATCATGAACAAGCCTGCGGGCGAGCTCGATCACGAGCTGCTGGAAGCCGAGAAGAAGATCCACGAACGCTATGAATGGCTCCACATCGCCAATGACTATGTCTCGGCCACACTGTTCCTGGTGGGCAGCATCCTGTTCCTGTGGGAGAAGTGGCAGACCGTGGCCACCTGGTTCTTCATCATCGGCAGCGTGTTCTTCCTGTTTGCACCGATCCTTCGCACGCTGAACAAGCGCTATGTGAAGAACCTGCGGAAAGGACCGATACATTGGTAGGGGCCGGCTTGGTGTAGAATGGACGCCGACTCAATTCAGTGGATCGCCCCGATACCGCAACCAACAGGCTCATTTCCCGCTATGTCTGATTTCAGCACGCTCAAGCTTCGCACCGATCTGCTCGGAAACCTGGATTCCCTGGGTTACCGGTCCATGACGCCCATCCAGGCGGCCAGCCTCCCCATCGTGCTGTCCGGGCAGGATCTGATTGCGCAGGCCAAAACCGGCTCCGGCAAGACCGCCGCCTTCGGACTGGGCGTGCTGCACAAGCTCGATGTCTCGCGTTTCCGCATCCAGGCCCTGGTCCTGTGCCCGACGCGGGAGCTGGCGGACCAGGTGGCCCAGGAGCTGCGCAAGCTGGCCCGCGCCATCCACAACATCAAGATCCTGAGCTTGTGCGGCGGCACACCCATTGGTCCGCAGATCGGCTCGCTGGAGCATGGTGCCCACATCATCGTGGGCACGCCGGGCCGTGTTGCGGACCATCTCCGCAAGCGCACGCTGTCGCTGGCGGACGTCGAAACGCTGGTACTCGACGAAGCGGACCGGATGCTGGACATGGGGTTCCAGGAGGTGCTGGACGACATCATTGCCGAAATGCCGGCTCAGCGTCAGACGCTCCTGTTCAGTGCCACCTATCCGGACGAGATCCAGGCGATCGCCGGTCGCGTGATGCGTGATCCGGAGAGGGTGGAAGTGGATACCTCCCAGAGCGACCAGGCCATCCGTCAGCGTTTCTACCCCGTGCGGGACGATGCCCAGCGACTGGAGGGACTGCGACTGCTGTTGATGAAGCACCGGCCGGACTCCGCCATCGTTTTCTGCAACACCAAACGGGAGACCGATGAGGTGGCCGACGCGCTGCGCAGCATGGGGTTCAGCGCGCTGGCCCTGCATGGCGATCTGGAGCAGAAGGCGCGGGACCTGATGCTGATCCGCTTTGCCAACAAGAGTGCGACGGTACTGGTGGCGACCGATGTGGCCGCAAGGGGGCTGGATATCGACAACCTGGATGCGGTGTTCAACTACCATGTGGCGCGGGATCTGGATGTCCACGTTCACCGGATCGGCCGCACCGGACGTGCCGGCAGTCACGGCCTGGCGTTCACGTTTTTCTCCGAAAAAGAACGCTATAAACTTGAGAAACTTTCTGAGAAAACCGGCCAACCCATTGAAGAGTCGAATCTTCCGTCCGGAAATCAGCGTCACCAGACGACTTACAAACCACCCATGGTGACGTTGCAGATCGATGGTGGCAAAAAACAGAAAGTGCGTCCCGGGGATATACTGGGCGCGTTGACGGGCGAATCCGGTGTGCCGGGCAAGGCCGTCGGCAAGATCAACGTGACCGATAACAATGCGTTTGTTGCAGTGGCGCGTGATCACGCAAAACAGGCACTTGAGAAGCTTTCTTCAGGTAAATTAAAAGGTCGCTCTTTCCGCGCCCGGCGCATCTGACGTGCCGCTGTGAGCGATTCAAAGGTCCGGTAGAGCTTATTTGTATAATCGCTGTGGCGGAGTGGGCGTGATAGAACTAAAGTGGTGGTTGTTGGTCTATTAGTGTCGTAATTGGGAAAGTGGTGTTGATTTTGGTGGGGTAACCTCGTTGAAGGCTTCTCCCCTTGCTGAGCGGAACAAGGGGGGATGAGACTGAACGCAATAAATTATAAGAAGAAGGCGATGAAGAGCCGTAACTGCTGTATTTCAAGCGCCTGTTTCACGTCTGTCTGTTTAAGCACCGTGATGGCACAGATGCGAAACATTGTTTGTCAGGGCTTTGAACTGAAGTCCTGTTCTAAGGCTGTAGAAGCTCCTGTCGGTTCAAATTATCCCCATATTCTTACATCTATCCTCCGCTTCAAGACCCGTAATGGCCGATCCCCAAGCCCTGATCAAGAGCGAGCTCGGGGCGGCTCCAGGTTACCTGTTCTTCCTTTCCTATCAGTCAACGTAAGCGGTAATGCAGCAAGCCGTTCGGCGTGCTCGTTGATGTTCCATCTGCTGTTTTTTATGCACAGACTCGGTGCGTCAATACTCGGCCCTTATCTCATAACCTACAGGAATTTAGTGCATTTTTTGAGAGAGGGAGCGATTTCTGCCAGAGTTGTGCGAGTTGGCATGGACGATGCCTTAATAACTGTAAAAAGGCTTGGGACCGAAGGACGATCATTGGCAATTGTCGATGGGGGTAACATGAAGATGCAGTTCGCAGTACCGGTTTATGAGTTGTGCTCAAGAGGTGATATGTCCCGGAGTTAGGAGGCCGAGAGTGTATCGGTCTTGAAACACTCGATAATGGTATTGCGCCCAAAACAATATAACAAAGAGGTAGCAATCTTATGGGTGGCAACCCTGATCAATTTGTGCGTTTCCTCAACGTACAGAAAAGTTATGACGGCGAGACGTTGGTGGTTAAGAACTTCAACGTCGATATAGCCGCTGGTGAATTCCTCACCATGTTGGGGCCATCCGGCTCCGGTAAAACCACCTGTCTCATGATGCTCGCCGGGTTTGAGGCGGCCACCCACGGCGACATCATTCTCGACGGCCAGTCGATCAATAATGTCGCCCCGCATAAGCGGGACATCGGCATGGTTTTCCAGAACTACGCCTTGTTTCCCCACATGACCGTGGCGGAAAACCTCGCCTTTCCCCTCAAGGTCCGCAAGATGTCCAAAAGCGAGATCGATCGCAAGGTCAAGCGTGCGCTGGAGATGGTGCAACTGGGTCACTTCGGCAGCCGCCGTCCGGCCCAGCTCTCCGGTGGGCAGCAGCAGCGCGTGGCGGTAGCGCGTGCGCTGGTCTTCGAGCCGAAACTGGTGTTGATGGATGAGCCTCTCGGTGCGCTGGACAAAAACCTGCGCGAAGAGATGCAGTACGAGATCAAGCACATACATGAAGACCTGGGCGTCACCATGGTGTATGTGACCCATGACCAATCCGAAGCGCTGACCATGTCCGATCGAATCGCGGTGTTCGAGGACGGGATCGTTCAGCAGCTGGCCACTCCCGACCAGCTCTATGAGAAACCGGAAAACGCGTTTGTCGCAGGGTTTATCGGCGAGAACAACCGTCTGCACGGGCAACTCAAGTCGGTTGAGGGCGACACCTGCAGCGTTGCGCTCGAAGGCAGTGACGGCATCGTCAAGGCATTGAAGGTCAATGTCGACGGTGTCGGTGGCCGCACCACCCTTTCTATCCGTCCCGAGCGTGTCGTGCTCGACCCCGATAGCGATCAATACCCCAACCGTTGCCAGGCCCGGGTCGAGGAACTGATTTACCTGGGCGACCACATCCGCGCGCGGATGACCGTCTCCGGCAACTCCAACTTTATTACCAAGGTACCCAATACCCAGCGCCATACCCCACTGAAGCGTGGAGAGGTCGTCAATATCGGCTGGGCGACGGAAGACTGTCGCGCACTGGATGCCTGATTCTCCCGATTTCTGGATCGCTCGCGGCGATTTGTCCGTTACGGGAAACCGTCGTAAAAGCAGAAAGAGCCGGATAACCCGGCAACAAAAAAAAGGAAAGACTGATGATGAAGCATTTGTTTAAAACATCCGCAATGACCTTTGCCATTCTGGGCACCGCATTGGGCGGTGTTGGTGTTGCACACGCTGAACAATCGCTGACGATCGTCTCTTGGGGCGGCGCGTACTCGAAGAGTCAGAAACTCGCTTACCACGATCCCTGGACCGAAAAGACCGGCGACAAGATCTACATGGACCCGAAGTCAGCACAGGGCCTGGCGGGGCTGCGCAGCCAGGTGGAAGCCGGCAAGGTGACCTGGGATCTGGTCGACATGCTTGAAGGGAATGCCATCACCGCTTGCGACGAAGGGCTCGTGGAGGAGATCGACTACGACGAGATCCTGGCACCGGCACCGGACGGTACGCCACCGAGTCAAGACTTCATCGAGGGCTCTCTCAGTGGCTGTTTCATTCCCCAGATCGTGTACTCCACGGTATTGGCGTACAACACCACCGCTTTCCCAGCCGATAAACAGCCGAGCAAAGTGGCCGACCTGTTCGACCTGAAGAACTTCCCCGGCAAGCGTTCGCTGGAGAAGATTCCTGACGGCAACCTGGAGTGGGCATTGGTCGCTGATGGCGTAGCGCCGGACAAAGTCTACGACGTGTTGAGCACCCAGGCGGGCGTGGACCGGGCATTCAAGAAGCTCGATACCATCAAGGACGATATCGTCTGGTGGGATGCCGGCGCCCAGCCGCCGCAGCTGTTGGCTGACAAGGAAGTGGTCATGGCTTCCGCCTATAACGGTCGTATCTTCAACGCCCAGGTGAATGAGGATCAGCCGTTCAAGATCATGTGGGACGGCCAGATGTTCGAGCTGGACGGTTGGGTCGTGCCCCAGGGCAAGCTGACACCTGAGCTGAAGAAGTACCTGCGCTTCGCGACGGATACCCAGCGTCTGGCAGACCAGGCCAAGTACATCTCCTATGGTCCTGCCCGTAAGTCCTCCGTGCCGCTGATCGGCAAGGGGGTTAATGGCGTCGACATGAAGGAGCATCTGCCGACGGCCAAAGCCAACTTCTTCAATCCGATCAAGAAGGATGCGATCTGGTGGGCGGATCACGGTGACGAAATGCGTCAGCGCTTTAACGCCTGGCTGTCGCAGTAAGCGTCAAACCAGGGGCGGCAACCACCGCCCCTGGTTCTCCCGGCCAAGACGCGTTCTTTACCTTCCGTTCCAATAGGTACCTATAACAATGACTCAAGCACAGACCGCAAGCGGAACCCCAAACGGCATGGATTCAGGGCAGGGAGGGGGAACACACTCAGGCATGACCACTGCCGATGGGAAGCCGCTCAAGGTCAGCCTTCGACGAGCACTGCGACGACAACGGATATGGGCCTTCCTTCTGGTCGCGCCACTGTTGTTGTTCATTCTCGTGACCTTTATCGTCCCCGTGTTCAATATGGCTTTGCGTGGTATCGAGAACCCGCAGGTTCATGACATCATGCCGCAGACCACTTCCGCGCTGAAGGCGTGGGATGGCGAGGGGCTGCCGGCCGAGCCGGTTTACGCGGCGCTGGTCGCGGATCTCCAGGCCGGTTACAAGAGCAAGGAGATCGGTAAGGTTGCCACTCGACTGAACTACGAAAAAGTGGGTATGCGCAGCGTCATCATGAGTTCGGCGCGCCATGCCAAACGAATGAAGGACGGCCCGTACAAAGAGGCGATGATCCACGTCAACAGGGCCTGGGGGGATCCCGCAACCTGGCGTCTGATCAAGCGTGAGTCGGCGCCCTATACCTTCTCCTACCTGCTGGCCGCGCTGGACGCGCATTACGATGACAATGGTGACATCGCGATGCTGCCGCAGGACCGTCGTATCTACGTGCCGCTGTTTATCCGTACGCTGCTGATGAGCGCCACGGTCACGCTGTTCTGCATCCTGCTCGGCTACCCGGTTGCCTATCTGCTGGCGAATCTTCCTCTGAAAATCAGTAACTTACTGATGATCATGGTGTTGCTGCCGTTCTGGACCTCGTTACTGGTGCGTACCACCACCTGGATTGTGCTGCTGCAGTCGCAGGGGGTGCTCAACGACCTGATGGTCTGGCTCCATGTTATCGACGATCAGGGGCGCATACAGATGATCTTTAACAAGACCGGCACGCTGGTGGCGATGACGCACATCCTGCTGCCGTTCATGATCCTGCCGCTTTACAGCGTCATGAAAACGGTGCCGCCGAGCTACCTGCGCGCCGCCCGGTCACTGGGCGCCAATCCCCTGGTTGCGTTCTGGCGGGTCTACGTGCCGCAGACCGTCAGTGGCATCGGGGCGGGCAGCCTGCTGGTCTTCATCCTGTCGATCGGCTACTACATCACCCCGGCGTTGGTCGGCGGTCAGTCCGGCCAGATGATCAGTAACATGATTGCCTACCATATGCAGGAGTCCCTGAACTGGGGTCTTGCGGGTGCGCTCGGCCTGTTGCTGCTGGTGATCGTGCTGGTCCTGTACTCGGTCTACAACAAGTTTATCGGCATCGACAAAATAAAAATGGGGTGATCCATGGCTGCACTGCCTCCTTATACGAGTACACTCGAACGCGTCTGGCACTATACGTATCTGGCGATCTGTGGCCTGATCTTTCTGTTCCTGATTGGTCCGATATTGGTCATCATACCGCTCTCGTTCAATGCGGAGCCGTATTTTACCTTTACCCATGCGATGCTCACGTTTGATCCGGCCGGGTATTCGCTACGCTGGTATCACAACATCCTGTCGCACCCGGCCTGGATCCAGTCGATCAAGAACAGCTTTATCATCGGCCCTGCGGCCACGGTGTTGGCCACGGTGCTCGGTACCCTGGCGGCCCTGGGGCTTTCGCGTCCGCAGATGCCGTTTCGCGGGGTGATCATGAGCATCCTGATCTCGCCGATGATCGTGCCCCTGATCATCTCGGCGGCGGGGATGTTCTTCTTTTACTCCAGTGTCGATCTGACGCAGACCTATATGGGGGTCATCCTGGCCCATACGGCCCTGGGGATCCCGTTTGTGGTGATCACGGTGACCGCGACGCTGTCCGGATTCGATCACTCGTTGACGCGCGCCTCGGCAAGCCTGGGAGCCTCCCCCTCCCACACCTTTTTCAAGGTGATTCTGCCGCTGGTGACGCCGGGCGTGATTTCCGGAGCGTTGTTCGCGTTCATCACCTCGTTTGACGAAGTCGTTGTGGTGATTTTCCTGTCCGGCGTCAAGCAGCGCACCTTGCCATTGGAGATGTGGGCGGGTATTCGTGAGCAGATCAGTCCCACCATCCTTGCCGTGGCGACTATCCTGGTTGCCATGTCGGTGCTGTTGCTGACGGTCCTGGAGTTGCTGCGCCGTCGCAATGAGCGCCTGCGCGGCATCCGCGCCTAGCCTGGCCCCTGGTCGGCGGGCAGGGCATCCGGCCTGGCCCGCCGACGGAGGGTTCCGGAACCATTCGACGACGGAGTTTCTCTACATTGAATCCTGCCCGTCCAATGCTGAGTTGAGATAGAGGCGCCGATGCGATGAAGCTGAATATAACGATCAAGCAGTCCCTGTTCGCAGGGTTGATTATCAACATCCTGTCTCTTGCTCTCCTCGGGGCGATCGCGTTGCTGGCGATCAAAACACTCAATGGCAACCAGAAGGAATTGAGCCTGAGCGCCTCGTTCGAGGCGCAGGGGCGCAATATCAGCCAGGCCGTTGGCCAGATGCTGGCGCACAACAGTCGGATTTTGACGGCCGGATCGGTCGCACAGTTGGACAAGATTGGACAAACCACGGATGTGCCCCTGTTCGACCAGGCGATGCAGGCGGACAAGCGCATCATGGCCCAACTGGATATAAGTCCTGATAAGAGCAAGGCGCTCGGCAAGGATCTCGATGAACTGTCTGCCCGCTTCAATACCTTCAGAGACCAGGAAAAGGCGTTGTTCGGTCAGTCGCGGAAGATCCTGCAACTTGACGCGAAGATGCCCGTTCTGATCGATAAGATCGACCAGCAGACCGATAAGGGGGTTAACCAGGTAGAGGCGTTGACGACCAAGCTGGGGTTTGCCGTAACGCGCCATGGTCGGCAGTTCATGCGTAACATTCGTTCCCTGAGCGGGCTGGATGCGCAGGCACTGGATGATCTGAGGTCGGGGTTTCAGGAGATTGCATACGGAAACGAGCCCAAGGCACTGAAGCTTAGCGAGCGTGTGCGCCTGGATATGGTCAAGCTTACGGCCCTGTCGCGGCGGGTCATGCTGGTGAATGATGCCGAGGCGCTTGCTGCATTGCGCAAGGACCACTTCGCGGCGTTAAGCACATCCCTCTCCGATAACCTGGATCGCCTCGGTGTGCTGTTGCATGACGACAGCGAACTCAGCCAGCAGACTGAGGCGCTGAAGCAGCAGTACAAAAGCATCATCGCAACGATAAGCGGCAGCGATCAGGCGCTGTTCGAAGTCAAGCAGCAGCAATTGCAGGAGCGCGCGACGCTCACCACGATCCAGAACCAGCTCACCAGTTCGATGAACGCGGTGATGCAGCAGCTCGAAAGCATGTCCACGAAAGCGGCGGCGATCCGCCAGGCGGTCGACGCTTCCTCGGCCGAGGTGGCTTCGGGCGCCAACCGGAAGATGCTGGTCGGTGGTGCCATCATTGCTGCCCTGATGCTGGCGGTGGGTCTTCTGCTGACGGTGCGCATCGTCAATCCGTTGAATTTCATCGCCCAGCGCATGGATGAGATCGCCAATGGCGATGGCGATCTCACGGCCAGGATCCGCATGGCGCGGACCGATGAGATCGGCACGCTCGCCAGTCGCTTCAACGCGTTTGTGGAGTTGATCCAGCAGTTGGTTCTCCGGACCTCGACGGCGAGCCAACAAGTCTCGAGTGCTACCGGGCAGACCGCCGTCAAAACCGAGTCGATGACTCAGGGCATGGAGCGGCAGAAAGGCGAGATCGATATGGTGGTGTCCGCTGTGCATGAGATGGCCATGAGCCTGGAGGAGGTGGCGCGCAACGTCTCTGCCACCTCCGACTCGGCGAGCCGGGTGGATGAGATCGCGCAGCACGGGCAGCATGAGGTCGATAGCGTGATTGCGAAGATCCGCGAAGTGGCCGAGCATGTTGAGCAGGGCACGCGGGTTGTCGAGCGCCTGGATGAAGACAGCCAGGCCATCGGGGCCGTATTGGAGGTGATCGGTAAGATCTCTGAGCAGACCAATATGCTGGCGCTGAATGCCGCGATCGAGGCCGCTCGGGCCGGGGAATCCGGTCGCGGGTTTGCCGTTGTGGCCGATGAGGTACGCGATTTGGCACGCCAGACGCACGAATCCACTGCCAGTATCCACAGTATTATTGAAAAGCTGCAGACCAATGCCACGGCAGCAACCGATGCCATCCGGCAGGGGTCTCGTGTTTCGCAGGCCGCGGTAGAGCAGGCCGATACGGCAGGCAGGGCGTTGGTCGAGGTCACGGAAGCCGCGGCGGACATCCGCGCGATGGCCACACAGGTGGCGGTAAATACCGAAGAGCAGTCGTCGGTCGCCAACGAGATCAACCGTCATATGGACAGTATCAGCCAGGTCTCTGACCAGGCGTCTGCGGAGGTCAATGAAGTGCGTCAAGAGATTGCGCGTCTGCAGTCACAAGCAAACGAACTGGATTCAGTCGTCGGGCGGTTCAAGATATAGGTCAATGCCGGGAAGTCGGGTGCCGGAGATCCGACTCACGGGAAAGGAAAAAGGGCGGATCGTGAAGAAGAACCAGCTCTGTTCCGGGGAGGAACTGGATAGCGATATCGGCCGGTTCGATGCGCCGTTTTGACTCGATTTCCTTGCCGATGGCATCGGTGCCCACATCATCCCCGGCACTCCGCTGTCGCGGTGACTCGTTATCATTAAAAAACAGGTGATTGAGAAGCATTCTTCCGGTAAATTGAAAGATCGTTCCGTTCGTGCCCGGCGCACCTGACGACCTACCGATGGCAGGCAAGGATAAGCCATGCGCAAAGAAATCGAAGCGATCTATGCCCGGGACTCCCGCAAGGTCCTGGCGACGTTGATTCGACTGTTGGGCGACTTCGAGCAGGCCGAGGAAGCGCTGCACGATGCTTTCACCTGCGCGCTGGCCCAATGGCCGGAAGAGGGTATCCCGGGCAATCCCAGTGCCTGGCTGGTCTCCACCGGTCGCTTCCGTGCCATCGACCAGATTCGCCGCCGGGTGAAGTTCGAGGATATTACCCGGCAGCTTGACCAGCCTACCTCGACACCTCATGCCGTGGCAGACAGCGACGACGAGATGCTGGAAGACGACCAGCTTCGACTCATCTTTACCTGTTGCCATCCGGGACTGGCCCCCGAAGCCCAGGTCGCCATGACGCTGCGGGAAATCTGCGGGCTGACCACCGAGGAGATTGCCCGGGCGTTCCTGACCACACCGGCCACGCTGGCCCAGCGGATCGTGCGGGCGAAGAACAAGATCCGTGACGCCGGTATCCCCTATGAAGTGCCGGGGCCGTCACAGATGGCGAGCCGTCTGGATGAAGTGCTCCGCGTGGTCTACCTGGTCTTCAACGAGGGCTATTCAGCGAGCAGCGGCGAACAGGTCAGTCGTTACCAGTTGGCCGATGAGGCCATTCGCCTGGGGCGCCTGCTGCTGAGCCTGCTCCCGGCGCCGGAGGTGAAAGGGCTGCTGGCGCTGATGCTGCTGCAGGATGCCCGCCGGTCGGCCCGGCAGACCCCGGAGGGCGATCTGGTTCCTCTCGATCAGCAGGACCGGAGTCTTTGGAACCGCTCGTACATTGAAGAGGGCGCCGTCCTGGTGACTGAGGCGCTGCAGGCCCGACACTTCGGGCCCTATACGTTGCAGGCGGCCATTGCTGCGGTCCATGACGAAGCGCACACGGCAGAGGCCACCGACTGGGTCCAGATCGTCGGGCTCTACGATGTGCTGATGCAACAGTCGGCCACCCCGGTGGTGGCGCTGAACCGGGCGGTGGCCGTGGCCATGCGCGATGGTCCGGAGGCGGGGTTGTTCCTGATCGACGAGCTGCTTGGCGGCAGGGAACTGGACGCCTACCACCTGGCACATGCCGCGCGGGCCGACCTGCTGCGACGCCTGGGAAAGACCGAGCAGGCGCTGTCCGCCTATCGGCGGGCGCTGTCACTGGCCGGGCAGGCGCCGGAGCGGCGTTTCCTGCAGCACCGGATTGACGAACTTTCAGCGTGACCCGCCTGGGCCTGTCGATTCCTGGCCACGCCATTCGACAAGACAGCGAGCAGAGATAACGTCAGGGAGAAGCCTCATGAAATACCTCGCTTTGGTGTACTACGACGAGAACATCATCAAACAGATGACGGGCGACGAGTGGACGTCCCTCAACCGTGAATGCCTGGCCTGTGTGGACGGGCTTCAGCAGCGCGGGCACTACCTTGATGGCAGCGCCCTGCAGCCCGTCGATACCGCCACTACGGTCCGGGTCCGGGATGGGCGGACGACCACCACCGACGGTCCCTTTGCCGAGACCAAGGAGCAACTGGCGGGTTTCTATATGCTGGAAGCGAGGGATCTGAACGAAGCCATTCGTCTGGCCGAGAAAATTCCGCCGGCGCGACTGGGCAGCATCGAAATCCGGCCGCTGCGGGACATTACGCCATTTGGCGAAGAAGCGCCCCGGGACGACCGTCCCTGGTCCGATCGCAGGATGTAACGCCACGAACTGCAAAAGCGATGGCTGGGCTCGCACGGGCGTTGTGTTACACTCCGGCGTTATTTGCGAGTCGTGAAGTCAGCCATGCGGTTTCAAGCGCCAGAAAGCCTTTCGGAGCAGATTGCCCAGCATCTCGGGCAGCAGATTATTGTTGGCCAGTTGCGTCCCGGCGACCGGATCCAGGAACTGCGGATAGCCGGTGAACTGGACGTCAGTCGGGGATCCGTCCGGGAAGCGCTGTTGATCCTGGAGCGGCGTCACCTGATCGAGATCTTCCCGCGCAAGGGAGCGGTGGTCTCCCAGTTGACCCCGGGATTGGTCAACAGCCTCTACGACATTTATATCGAGCTGCTGGGCATGCTGGCGCGGCGGCTGATCGAGACGACGGAAGGGGCGGACCTTGTGCCGCTGGTGGAGCAGGTTCGCAAGCTGGATGCGATGATCGAGTCTGGTGAACCCACCCGTGAGAGCATCATCGACAATGGTTTTGAAATCATGCGGCGCGCCTACCGCGTGGTCGATAATCCGTTCCTGGAAGAGACGCTGGAGAATTTCAGACCGGCCATCAGCCGGACCTACTACCTGGCGATGGATCATTTCCGGGGCGAGGTGGCTGAAACCCGCTGCTTCTTCCGGTCACTGGCCGCGGCCGCCGCCGAACGCGACAGTGAGGCGCTGGTTCGCAGTATCCAGCAGTTTGGCGAGCATCAGCGTGCACTGGTGCTAAAGACCCTCGACTTCGACCACGACGCTGCCCGTCAGGGCTGAGCAGCAGGCAATGACAGAGCAGGTTAACGGGCAGGTATGCGTCTAAAATCGATAAAGCTCGCCGGTTTCAAATCCTTCGTCGATCCCACGACGGTCCCATTCCCATCGAACATGACGGCGGTGGTGGGGCCGAACGGCTGCGGTAAATCCAACATCATCGACGCCGTCCGCTGGGTTATGGGGGAAAGCTCCGCCAAGTACCTGCGGGGCGAATCCATGACCGACGTTATCTTCAACGGCTCCAGCGCCCGCAAGCCGGTCGGCCAGGCGTCCATCGAGCTGGTATTCGACAACTCCGACGGCTCGGCGCCGGGCCAGCATGCGGCGTTTACCGAGATTTCCGTCAAACGCCGGGTGACCCGGGAGGGGCAGTCCGAGTACTTCCTCAACGGCACCAAGTGTCGCCGGCGCGACATTACCGACCTGTTCCTGGGGACAGGCCTGGGGCCGCGCAGCTACGCCATCATCGAGCAGGGCATGATCTCCCGCCTGATCGAGGCAAAGCCCGAAGAACTGCGGGTCTATATCGAGGAAGCGGCGGGCATCTCCAAATACAAGGAACGGCGGCGGGAAACCGAGAACCGTATCCGCCGCACGACCGAGAACCTGGAGCGTCTGACCGACCTGCGAGACGAACTGGGGCGCCAGCTTCAGCACCTGCAGCGTCA
Organism: Marinobacter halodurans; assembly: GCF_004327985.1. Classification (GTDB taxonomy): domain Bacteria; phylum Pseudomonadota; class Gammaproteobacteria; order Pseudomonadales; family Oleiphilaceae; genus Marinobacter_A; species Marinobacter_A halodurans. The sequence continues at coordinate 23,330 of NZ_SJDL01000002.1, read as the reverse complement.
GGCCCAGGCCGCCGAGCGCTACAAGGCACTGAAGCAGGAGGAGCGCCAGAAAAAGGCCGAGCTGACCGTGCTGCGCTGGCAGACCCTCGATGCGGATCTGCAGACGGCCCGGGGAAAGATCCGCGAAACGGAGCTGGAGCTGGAGCGGCTGCTGACCGAACGCGTCAGCCTGGAAACCCGCCTGGAAGGCTTGCGGGAAGACCACCAGGACCGCACCGAACACTTCAACCGCGCCCAGGCCCGTTACTACGAGGCTGGCGCCGATATCGCCCGCATCGAGCAGAGCCTGGAACACCAGCGCGAACGCTCCCGCCAGATGGCGACCGAACTCGATCAGGCCCTGGCCAACCAGCGGGAACTGGCCGAAGAGTTGGGTGCCGATGAAGACAAACTGAATACCGTCGCGGAAGAACTGGCCATGCTGGAGCCGGAGCGCGAAGAGCTCGCGGCCAGGTCAGAGACCTCTGCGGACGCCCTGCACGCCGCCGAACAGGCGATGAGCGACTGGCAACAGGAGTGGGAAAGCTTCAGCAGCCGTTCCGCCGAGGCCCGCCAGCGGGCGGAGCTGGCCCAGTCTCGCATCCGCTCGACGGAAGACGCGATCGATAGCCTGAAAACCCGCCTGCAACGCCTGTTCGACGAACGCCAGTTGCTGGAAGGCCAGATCCAGCGGGATGAGCTGGACAGCCTGCGCGAGCAGCGGGAAATCCTGCAGATGCGTCGGGAAGAGGCGCAGGAGCAGATCGAATCCGCCAACGCCGAGCTTCAGGACGCCCGGGACCAGCAACTGGAGGCCGAAACGGCCAGCAATGAACTGCGCGAGCAACTGCAGACGGCCAAGGCCAACCTTACGTCCCAGGAAGCCCTTCTGGCGGAGCAGTTGGGCAGCAATGACGATGCCCTGCAGGACTGGCTCCACGCCCAGCAGTTGAGCGACAAGCCGCGCTACGCCCAGCAGATCAAAGCCTCCGGCGACTGGGCGTTTGCGGTGGAGCAGGTACTGGGCAGCTTTACCCAGAGCGTGTGCGTGGACTCCGTGGACTTTCTCAGCCACACGCTGGGCGAGGCGCCTCGTGGACTGTCGCTGATGGCGGCGACGGACCAGGCCCCGGCCAGCACCTCCGGTCGTCTCTCGGCGGAGGTGAACAACGCCGGCGGCCTGGGCGGTTTCCTCGACACGGTGCACACCGCGGGTACGCTGGACGAAGCATTGACACTGCGTGACAGGCTCGCGCCACACGAATCCATCGTGACCCGGGACGGCGTCTGGCTGGGACGTTACTGGCTCAGGACCCCGGAATCCGCCGAAGGGCAGGTGGGCGTGATCGCCCGTCAGGAGAAGGTTGATACCCTGACCGCCGAAGTCGAGGAACTGACGGCGCGTTGGGATGAGGCCAGCGACCGTCTCGTGGAGCTCAAGGAAAGGACCCAGGACGCGGAAACGCGGCGGGATGACGCCCAGCAGCAACTTTCCGGCGCCGACCGCGAGCTGAGCGACGTGGCCTCCAGACTGAGCGGTCTGGAAGCTCGCGCCGAGCAGATTGAATCGCGACTGGCCCGGATCGACGATGATACCGCCGATGTGCGGGAGCAGCAGGAAGAAGAGCTGGAGAAGCTCGAAGAGATCCGGGCCGTGTGGCAGGACGCGCTGAATGCCACCGAAGACCACGCCAACGAGAAGGAGTCCCTGCTCAGCCGCCGCGACTCGGTGCGGGAAAGGCTCGACGAGATGCGCCACCAGGCCCGGCACGACCGGGATCACGCCCACCAGGTGGAGTTGCAGATCCAGTCCCTGCAAAGCCAGCACGACGGCCTCAAGCAGACCCTGGATCGGATGCAGCTGCAAAAGGAGCGGCTGGAAGAGCGCATCATGGTCCTGCGTGAAAACCGCGAGGTGGCCGAGGAACCGATCGAGGGTCTGTCACTCCAGCTTGAGGGCCTGCTGGACCGGCGTCTGGCCGAAGAAGAGAAGCTGGGCGGCGCGCGGGACGCACTGGAGGAAATCGACCGCGAAGTCCGGGAGCTGGAACAGAGCCGCAGCCGCGTCGAGCACAGTATCCAGGACGTCCGTGCCAGCCTGGAGAAGGTCAAGATGGAATCCCAGGCGCTTGAGATCCGCGCCGGCAACCATCTGGAGCAGTTGCAGGAGCTGAATGTCCGGCTGGCGGAAGTGATCGAGACCCTGCCGGAAGACGCAACCGAGAAAGCCTGGGCCGACGAGCTGGAGAAAATCGGCAACCGGATCCAGCGGCTGGGGGCGATCAACCTTGCGGCGATCGACGAATACCAGGTCCAGAGCGAGCGCAAAACCTACCTGGACACCCAGCACACCGACCTGGTGGAAGCGCTGGAGACCCTGGAATCCGCCATCCGCAAGATCGACCGGGAGACCCGCCAGCGTTTCAAGGAGACGTTCGACAAGGTCAACGGCGGCCTGCAGGCCCTGTTCCCGAAAGTCTTTGGCGGCGGCAGCGCGTACCTGGAACTGACCGGCGAGGACCTGCTGGAAACCGGCGTGGCGATCATGGCCCGGCCGCCGGGCAAGAAAAACAGCACCATCCATCTGCTGTCCGGTGGTGAAAAGGCCCTGACGGCGATCGCCCTGGTGTTTTCGATCTTCCAGTTGAATCCGGCACCGTTCTGTATGCTGGACGAGGTGGATGCACCGTTGGACGACGCCAACGTCGGGCGTTATGCCAACATGGTGAAGGAGATGGCGTCGCAGGTGCAGTTCATCTACATCACCCACAACAAGATAGCGATGGAAATGGCCGATCAGTTGATGGGGGTCACCATGCACGAGCCGGGTTGTTCGCGCCTGGTGTCGGTGGATGTGGAGGAAGCCGCCGCGCTGGCGGAAGCCTGATTAACGCTGTTGCCGGTTTCCGGACTCGGATGAATGGGCCGGTTTTGTCAAAATTATGCCGCCTATGATGACAATCCTGCCATGTGGCCGGGCGGCGCGTTGTATTCCTGACGGTCATTGCTTAGAGTATTCGGGAGCCGAGAGCGCCGGCAGGGCACGATGTGACACTGTTTGCATACCTGTCATCCCTGTAACCCGTATTCCCGGAAAGACGTGACGCAACCAGACGGATTAGAAGAAAGAACAGGACTGCATTTTTATGTCTCTGCGTGAATGGTTAATTGCCATTGGGGCCCTGATCATCCTGGGGATCGTGATCGACGGTTTACGTCGCATGCGTCGTGCCCGCCAGGAAGCGGCAGCGATTTCCTCCGGTATGGGCGCCGATGACATCGAATCGTCGCCCATCGATGAAGAATTCAATCCGGAACTGCCCAACGGCGGTTCCCGCCCCATAACCCGGAAAACCCTCGAAGAGCGGGGGTATGTCCGCAGGTCCGGCAAATCCCGTTTTGCACCACCGCCCCAGAAGCCGACGCGCCCGGTTGTCGCCGACCAGCCCTCCCACACCGCCGGGGACGAAGAAGCGCCCGCTGGCCAGCCCTGGCAGCCGTCTGAAATGGACAGTCAGCGCGCCGAGGAGCTGGAAGAGCCGGTCGAGCATATGAGTGCGTTCGACGAGTCCCCGGATGGTGTCGAAGAGCCTTGGGAAGGGGTGTCGCGCCAGGAGGCGGCGTATGACGTCGAACCTGAACCGGAGCCCCCCGTTGCCCGGGATATTGAGGTCGAGGAAGCGCCGGATCCCGAGGAGGAGGTGGCCGTCGAGCCGGCGCCGCGTCCGATCAAACGGGATGACGGTGCCCCGCTGGCCGGCGCCAATCGCCCGGATGCCCAGGAAGTTATCGTGATCAATGTGCTGGCCCGCCAGCAGAAGGCCTTCGATGGCACCGCACTGCGCAAGCTGTTTGAAGGCTGTGGGCTGGAGTTTGGTGACATGGACATCTACCATCGCCACGAGGAGAGCGACACCCGTAGCCCGGTGCAGTTCAGTGTGGCCAATGCCGTCGAGCCCGGTACCTTCCGGGATGAGGACCTGGACGGGATGGAAACGCCGGGCATCAGTTTCTTCATGAGCATGCCGGGACCGTCGGATTCCCTGAAGGCGTTCGAGTTCATGGTGGAAACGGCCCAATGCGTGGTCCATAACCTGGGCGGCGAGCTGAAGGATGAACGCCGGAGCGTCATGACACCGCAGACGATTGAGCATTGTCGGCAACGCATCCGTGAGTTCGAGCGCAAGCGCCGCTCCCAGCGGGTGGGATGACGCTCACGGCGAACACAAGAGAGTATGTCATAATGCCCGGTTTTCACCGGGCATTTTTGTAACAGGCGGAGACACATGGCAGACAAGGTAACCCAGCGCATCGAGCAGTTGCGGGATCAGATCAACGATCATAACTACCGTTACTATGTCTTGGACGAACCGGCCGTACCCGATGCCACCTACGACAAACTGATGCGTGAGCTCCAGCAACTGGAAGCCGAACATCCCGAACTGGTGACGCCGGATTCGCCAACCCAGCGGGTCGGTGCCATGCCCTCGAACACCTTTGCCGAGGTGGCCCATCGTGTCCCCATGCTCTCGCTGGATAATGCCTTCAGTGCCGAAGAGATGATCGAATTCGACCGCCGTGTGCGGGATCGCCTACAGCGGGAGGAACCGGTGGAATACGTCGCCGAGCCCAAGCTCGATGGCCTGGCGGTCAGCCTGCATTACCAGGATGGCGTGCTGGACCGCGCCGCGACCCGGGGGGATGGCTACACCGGTGAGGACATCACGGCCAACATCCGGACCATTCCCTCAGTGCCGCTGAAGCTGCGCGGCAAAGGGTATCCGGCCGAGCTGGAAGTGCGCGGAGAGGTCTACATGCCCAAGACCGGGTTCGAGAAGCTGAACAGGGACCTGGCCAACCGGGGCGAAAAGACATTCGTCAATCCCCGCAATGCCGCCGCCGGCAGCCTGCGCCAGAAGGATGCCCGCGTCACGGCGCGCCGTCCGCTGGAGCTGTGTACCTACAGCGTGGCGGTCGAGGATGAAAGCCTGCTTCCGGACAACCACTGGGACGGCATGCAGAAGCTCAGGGAATGGGGCTTCCGGATTAATCCCGAGATGCGCAAGGCGGTTGGGGTAGAGGCGTGCCAGGACGCCTACGAAGACCTCATGGAGCGCCGCAATGATCTGGCCTATGAAATCGACGGCATTGTCTTCAAGGTGAACGAGCTGGCGCTGCAGCGGGAACTGGGCTTCGTGTCCCGGGCGCCCCGTTGGGCCATCGCCCATAAATTCCCGGCCCAGGAAGAGATGACGGTGGTTGAGGCGGTCGAGTTCCAGGTCGGCCGTACCGGCGCCGTCACGCCTGTGGCCCGGCTCAAGCCGGTCTTCGTCGGTGGCGTCACCGTCAGCAACGCCACGCTCCACAACATGGACGAAATCGAGCGCCTGGACCTGCATGTGGGCGATACGGTGTTTATCCGCCGGGCCGGCGACGTGATTCCGCAGGTGGTCAAAGTGGTGCCTGAAAAACGGCCGAAAGATGCCGAAGCGGTGAAGCGGCCGGAGCACTGCCCGGTTTGTGGCTCCGAAGTGGTCCAGTTGGAAGGCGAGGCCGTTGCCCGTTGCACCGGCGGCCTCTATTGCGGCGCCCAGCAACGGGAAGCCATCCGCCACTATGGTTCACGCCGGGCGCTGGACATTGAAGGGCTCGGTGAGAAATGGATCGATATCCTGGTGGAACGGGGTATGGTCAAGACCGTCGCCGATCTGTATTCGTTGACCGTCGACGATTTGAAGACCCTTGATCGCATGGGCGAGAAGTCGGCCAGCAACCTGGTCAACGCCATCGCCGACTCCAAGCACCCGGAACTGTGGCGTTTTATCTACGCCCTGGGTATCCGCGAAGTGGGGGAGGCAACCGCCAAGGGCCTGGCGTCCCACTTTGGTGACCTGCCACCGATTATGGAAGCCGACGAGGACGCCCTCATGGACGTGCCGGACGTGGGTTCGGTGGTGGCCGGCCACATTCGCCTGTTCTTCGAGCAACCACACAACCAGGAGATCCTGGAGGAGCTCAAGGCGGCCGGTGTGCAGTGGCAGACCCTTGAGCCATCGGCCTCACCGAAACCGCTGAAGGGCCAGACGTTCGTGCTCACCGGCACCCTCTCGGAGATGACGCGGGAGGAAGCCAAGGAGCGCCTGGAGGCGCTGGGGGCTAAAGTGTCCGGTAGTGTGTCCAAGAAAACCAGCCACGTAGTGGCCGGCGAGGCGGCGGGTTCCAAGCTGACCAAGGCCGAATCCCTGGGCGTGCCGGTGATGGGTGAGGCTGACTTTATTGCCTTCCTGGAGGCGCAGGAAGTCTGAGTGACGGAGGCTGCGAAATCGGAGGATTCCGTCCTCGTGGCCTCCTGAACCCCTCCATTCTGAGAACTCGTGCAGATTGCGTGGATCGCATTTTCTTTACCATGACGTTGTCTGTAACGGCTTGTAACCCCGATAGGTGCAGTCGTTGCCGCGCAAAGACAACAACAACGTCGGTAAATGGATGTTTGCATGCGAGTCAGCACGATCTTGCGGTCCGAGCTTTCCCAATTCCCATGGTCAAGCGAGAACGCCTCACCGCGGCGATGCCGGTGGCCGGTAGCCGGTCTTGTCCTGATCCCGGTGCTGATGGCGCTGGCCGGCTGCAAGACCGAGAAGGCCCCCGACAACCCGACCGTTCTCGGGCGACCCGCGCAAACCGCCTACCTGGGCGTGGAGTATTACTACAACTTCGGGGCCTACGGGGGAGACGCCATCCTCGACTACTCGCTGACCAACGCGCCCCCCTGGCTGGCCATGGAAAACACCAGTAACAAGGCCCGTGAGGGCATCATCATTCGCGGCGTGCCGGGCGTCACCGGCGGCAACCGCGGTGAGGCGGACCTGGGAACCACCAACAACATCAACCTGACGGCAACGGATGGCTCCCGGGTGGGTGTCCAGCCGTTCGATATCGAGGTGAAGCGGAACCTCGTCTCCGCCTCGGCGGATAGTTTCACGGAAGGCAAGCGCTCGGATGACGTGGACGGTGCCGGCGACGGCGAGACCTGCGCCATGCCGCCGATGAAGGGCACGGGGCTGCACCAGGTCACCTATGACACCTTTAACGACGACGGCACGGTTTCCGGGTCTGAAACGGCGACCCTGAAAACCTACCCGGTGATCGTTCGCGTGCTGTTGGACCAGCCGTCTGTCCAGACCACGAAGATCGCCTTCGAACTGCGCTCGGACTTTGATCCCACCGCCTGTGACGATGGCGCTACATCCGGCCAGGACTGTGAGTTTTCACTGCGTAACCGGGAGCAAGCGCAACTGGGCAAGGACGTCGTCCTGGCTGGCAACAGGAACAGCAGTGGTGGCGAAGAGCGCCTGCCGCAGCCGGACTATGTCGAGGTCATCGACGACACCTCCGGTGTACTGACCATTGATCGAGGCATCACCGAATGCTTTATCCGACTGGAAGTCGTCGATGATAAATTTGCCGAGCCCACCGAGCAGTTCAAGATTGCACTGACCGAAGTTCGCCAGGGCCTGGTGGCACTGGGTGGCGACAACGGTGGGATTACAGAGTCGCTCTCCATTATCGACAATCAGCCGGCAGTCACCTTCCAGAGTCTGAAAGGGCACCGTGTCAGCGCCATCAACGAAGGCGATACACAAAATTTCAAGGCGGTGCTGGATCGGAAGCAGGAGCCGGATAACGCCCGGTACACGGTGCGCCTGGCCAATGATAGCGACAATGCCACGGCCACCGATCCGGATTACGAATTCCTGGTCCCGGACGCGCCGAATTCAACGACCTACGTCGTCGGCGATGAACTGACGTTTACGGCCGGGGTGGATACCGTCCAGTTCCAGGTCAGGGCCATCGACGACTCCTCGGCGCCACCGGCCTCGGAGGACCCGGCCGGTGATGGCCCGGACAACAACGACGAATATCTCAGCATCAGTGTCGACTCGGACTATCAGGATGGTCGCGCCAACTACGCCGCCAGTGAGGGGGACCTGAGGGTCTGGTTCAACGAGCTGGATGATCCCCTGGAGGTGGGTGACGAAGCGCCGGGAAGAACGGTGAGTGACGTGGTTGTCGGCGACAGCGGCCGCCTGTTCGTGGCCAGTGCGCTCCGGGATGCAGGCGACGGCCACTATGACGTGGTGGTCGACATCTACAATCGTTTCGGCGGTGCACCGGAGAAAACCTTCACGATAAGCGCTGACAGCGCCGTAAACCCGCAACCCAAACTGGCCTTTGTGCGTTCTACGGTGGAAGCCGGCACGACATCCCGGGTGCGCAATTCGCTGGCGCTGACCTTTACCACCGATGGTGCCATCGATAGCGCCAGTAACCGGGGCGGAACGGATGAAGCCGTCTACCTGTTCCGCCGGGACGCCGGCGACGCCGATTATACGGAACTCTGGCATGGCCAGTTCGGATCCGGCGGTGACGACACGCCTCTCCGGATTGGCATCAATGCCAGCAACCGGGTCTTCATTGCCGGTGAAACGACAGGCACCTGGGCCGGTGAAGTCCGGGCCGGCGGCGTGGATGTCTACGCCCAACGGATCGACACCAGGACAGAGGACTCCATCCAGTCTCCGGTGATCGCCTGGACCAGCCAGCAAGGCTCGTCATCCAGCGACTCGCTCGCCGGGCTTGGCGTCTCCAGCTCGACCACCTATCTTGCGGGTACGACCTTGGGGCAAATGGGGGATACCACTCCTCTGGGTGGCCGCGACCTGTTCATGTCGAACTATGCCGGTGGCACAGAAAGCTCACCCACCATTGTCCAGGCCGGTACATCTGGGAACGACACCGTTAACACGGCCAGCATCGCGCTTTCCGCATACTGGATGCTGGGCGATGGCAACTTCGGGTATCGTCGCGATATCGATATGGACGAGTACGTTGCCGAGCTGGTCACCGACTCAACGGATACGTCCAGGCAAGGCTATCTGCTGTCCTACGACCTCTCCGGCAACTTTAAGGCGGCGATCACCCTGAATGACGCCGGCGATGTTGCCGGAGAAAGCTTCACGGCTTTGACGCCGTTCGACGACGACATGATTGCCGGTGGCAACAGCAATGGTGCCTTCGTTGAGGGCCAGGGCGCCGGTATGATCCTGGCGCGAATCCGCAGTGAAGGCGAGGTGGTGGAAGAACCCGCCGAGAACGAGGACGACGACCCGATCGAGCACAACTTTACCAAACTGGTTGAAGACGACCGGGAGCAGTATCCGTCACTGGGGGCCAATATCAAGCTGCTCAAACTCACGGCCTACCAGGACGCCGAGATCGTTGCGCTGGTCTCCAGCGGAGCATCAGGAAGCCGCGTCTACAATGTGCTGCTGATTAACGGCGACGGCCAACTGCTGAACAGTCCCTAGAGCTGCTCCAGGGGCGCGATGGGATCAAACATTCCCTTCCTGCACGCTATTTTCGGCATAGAGTCGCAGGAAATCCGTGTTGGTGACGATGCCCCGGGGGAAGTTCTCCGGGCCGATTACCAGGGCGGCGCTCAGTTGATGGGCCAGCATCAGGCGCGCCAACTGATGGGCGTCGGTCTCCGGAGTGGCCGTCAGGAAGGCGGGCAGTTCGACACCGGCGAAGCGGACCAGCCGTTCGTCATCGCGGTGCTGGTACAGCCAGTTGAGAATCCAGCGATTGTCCACCAGACCGACTACCGTGTTTTCGGACGTAATGACCAGGTGATGGACGTCATGGCGCTGCATTTCCTTCAGCCCCTCAACCAGTGTTGCGCCGGCAGGCAGTGAAAATACCGTACCCGAAGCGATACGTGAGACCGGCAGGTAGCTGCCGGCCGGGTCCGAGTCGGACTGGGCCTGTTCGCCATACTCCGCCATCGCCCGATTGACGGCCGCCTGTTGCTGGCGACTCCGGGTGGGATCGACCGGTTCATTGCGGCTCTCGTGGATGGGTTGGCTCTCGTTGAGCTCATCCACCACCCCGATGGATTGCCCCCGGGCAGCCTCGGGTAAACGGGTCGGCTGCGGACGTCCTGGCTCGGTGACAAATATGGGCATGGGGCATCCTCATACTGCTAACGGCTATAGGCAGGCCCGCGGTCAGGGCGGGCCCTTCGTTAGCTTATCGACCGATAGTTGTGGAACTGAATGATATTATCGTAACAATCCGCAACCCATGGAAGTCCGGCGATCACCGGGTTCCTGACACGCAGCGGGAAAGAGTGAGCCTGTCGGTCAGCGCCGCGGTCAGGCATGCCGGTTGCCCGGTGATTCGATCCACCAGCCATTCGGCCAGCAGCGGGGCTAAAGCGAAACCCTTGCTGCCCAGGCCCGTCAGCACGAACAGGCCTTCCGGCCCGGCGCCAACCGGGCCGACAACCGGTTGATAGTCATGGGTGGTGCACCGGAAACTGGTGCGTCCGCGAAGGGTCTCGATCGGCGGGTGAACGCCATCACGCCAGATGCCGGGCAGCCAGCTATCCAGCTTTTCGACGTTTTCCCGGTGGGAGGACGGGCGCACTTCGGGATCACTGTCCCTCAGGTCGAAGGTGGCGCCGGTCACCGCATAGCCCTGATGTCCCGGGTTCACGTAGCTCTGACCGCACAGCACCGTGTTCGGATCATGCAGGGCCTCCGCCGGCAACTGCGTGACCTGGCCGCGAATCGCGCGGAAGCGGTAGTGGGCCGGACCGGGCAACAGGTCGCTGACTTCGTGCCCGCCGGTCATGACCACCTGGTCCGCCCGCCACTGCCGGCCACGTTGATCTGTCACGTGCCAGGCGTCATTCCGTGGTGCGATCCCGGTCACTTTGCACCCGAATTCACAGATGATGCCGGGGTGATCGAGCAGGGCGGAGCACACCATCGCCGGTGCCAGCCAACCGCTGGCTGGAAACCACAGGCCGCCATGGTCGACAGGGCAACCGGCCAGCTCGCCGGCTTCGCGGGCGGAGACCGGGCGCAGGACGTCGGCTGGATAGTCGGTACGGTCAAGAAAACGGGCCTGGCGGGACACTTCCTGCTCGGTGGTGGCCAGTTGCAGGAGCCCGGTGGGATGCCAGAATCCATCCGATGCGCATTGCTGGTCATAGCGGGCGTAGGTGCGCTGGGCGTGCAGCAGGGCGTGCAGGGCCAGTTGGGTCTCGGGGCCGTAATCGACGCCGAGTTTGACATAGAGGGCAGCCTGGGGATTGCCGGAGGCGCCGTCAGCCGGGCCCGTACCTTTCGACAGCACCCGCACGCGCCGTCCCCGGTCGGCCAGGTTCCGGGCCACCAGTGACGCGGCAATACCGGCGCCGATCACCAGGATCTCACCATCAGCGCTCGCTGCATCGGTCATGGCATCGAGCCTGCTGTCGCTGTCCAGCTCGCCACTCAGCATTTCCCGCTTGCGGCCGAATCCCGGCACCTTGCGGACGGTAAAGCCCTGTGCCTGCAGGGCGCGACGGACGGCTCCGACGGCGGTGAACGTGGCAAACGTCGTTCCCGGCTGGCTGTGTTCAGCGACGCTTTGGATCAGGGTTTCAGCCCAGAGATCGGGATTCAGGGCCGGGGCAAAACCGTCGAGGAACCAGGCGTTGGCCTGGAAGGAAAGGCTCTGCCAGGCCTCTCGAGCCTCCCCGAAGTACAGGGTAAGCCGCACCCGGCCCCCGTCAAAGATCAGGCGGTGGGTGCCCGCGACCAGGGGCGGGTACTCCACAAGCAGGGCGTCCGCCAGCGGCTCCAGCTCCGGCCAGAGCGCGAGGGCCCGGCGAAGATCCGAGCGGGTCAGCGGAAAACGCTCCACGGAGATGAAATGGAGCTGGGCGTCGTTGGGGGCCTGCTCACGCCAGGCGAGCCAGGTGGCCAGGAAATTCAGCCCGGTGCCGAAGCCGGTTTCCGCCACGACGAATGTCGAACCGCTGGGCAATGCCTGGAAGCGCTCTTCAAGCCGGTTGTGGGCCAGGAAGACGTAGCGGGTTTCCTCCAGCCCGTTCTCCCGGCTGAAGTAAACGTCGCCGAATCGCTTTGACACCGGTTGCCCGTCCCGCCATTCCAGGTCGGCGGATTCGATAGCTGGCGGCAGGGAAGGAACCGACCGGGAAAGATCCTCGCCCATCAGGGTTTGGCGTCCTGATCCGGCTCAACCACGGTGGCAGAGCGGATAACGATCGGCGTCGTCGGAACGTCAGCCCTGCCGGACTGCTGTCCGGTAGGTACATTGCCGATGGCATCAACGGCGCCCATGCCGTCGGTGACCGTGCCGAAGACGGTGTAGCCGGCGCCGCGAACGCCCTTGTCGAGGAAGTGGTTGTCGACGAGATTGATGAAGAACTGCGAAGTGGCCGAATCGGGGTCGCTGGTGCGCGCCATCGCCACGGAACCCCGCACATTGCCGAACGTGGCGCTGGCTTCGTTGGGAACGGGGGAACGGGTGGTCTTGCGATTCATATCGGACGTGAAGCCGCCGCCCTGGACCATGAAGCCGGGAATGACGCGGTGGAAGATCGTGCCGTCGTAGTATCCGGCCCTGACGTATTCCAGGAAGTTGGCGACCGTCCTGGGCGCTATGTCCGGGCGCAGGCGGATGGTAATGACGCCTTCCGTTGTATCGAGTCGTACTTTGGGGAGTGCGTCGTTGTCGGTCTTTGCCGCCTGAGCGCCCGTGGCCAAGCCCAGCGTCAGGAGGACGGCGGGCAGGACCCGGAGGAAGATCACATCAATGGCATATTTAACGTTGTTTTTGAGTGGGAGACTCGTCAAGACAGGATCCTCGTGCTTTGATCGGAATGTCGGCCAGTTTACCAGAATTCCGCATGACTTCAGGCGAATCAGCCGTTTGCAGGTTGATTGCGGATTGTCACGAAACGGACATGATGGATTACGGTCCAGGCCGCGCAGGAACAATGACAACAATAGGGCGCGATAGTCTCACCAGGCGTTACGTATCGATTCGATCGGTTTCTGTACAGCTTCGATAACCCGATCCATGCTTTGCATGGGGTGATACACGCGAATACGACATCCGGCATGCGGTGCCCGGCGCTGCGTGTGGTTTCGCAAACCGTTGAAACGCGTCCCGCCACATGGAGGAAACAGGTGAAGAACCATCAGGGTTACCAGGAGAAGTCGCGTCTCGGGCGACTGCTCGTCAACCGTGGTCACATCAGTGAGGCTCAGTTGGAGCAGGCACTGGCCGAGCAACGTACATCCGGTGTCCTGCTGGGTGAGTTGCTGGTCGCGTCAGGCTGGGTCACGGAAAGGGAGCTGTCCCGGGCGCTGCGACAACAGCGGCACTATCGCCGGGCCGCAGCCGTCGTGGCGATGGTGACATTACCGCTGCAGCCGGCGGTGACGTTGGCGTCGGCGGCGCCGGAGAAGGCCGAGGGCGCCGTCACTTCCGGTGAAATGTTGGATGGCAGCGGTTTCCGGCCGTTGACCGAGGCCGAGATGAGCGGGGTCTCCGGCCAGGGGGCCGATGACCTGCTGGCACGAATCGATCAGGTCTCAAGAATGCCCGATGCCGTCGCCGCCGGCGAGGACGGGAAAGCCGACGCCATCGAGGGACTCAAGCTCGTCGCGCATACTTTCGTACCCGTTTTGAACTTCCTGGATTCCGATCTCACGATCAGCGGTGTGCACTACCGGGAAGATGGACTGAGGCTGGAGCTTTTGGCCGACGGCGGCCTGAGAATGGCGCTGCCGGAGCGTATCGAAAGTGTGGAGATGAACGATATCCGGGTGTCGGGAACCCGGGGGCCTTCAATGGGCAACGTCAGCCTGCATAACATCCGCTTCGCGCCTGAGTCCCACATGACGATCTACACGCGGCCATAACGCGTGCATTTCCGGGTCTGAGTGTGTTGTCCAGCCCGGCTTTTCCTCTCTTGGGCCTAACACCTGCTCGACAGTTGCCGTGCTGGTGATCAGGCGCTCGCCAGTACGGTCTTGTGACTGACCGCGGTGGATTGCCCTTTGGCTCCGTAAAGCTTGGCCTGGTCGGCACAGCCCCTGAAGATCTCGGTCAGGCGGCCGAGCCGCTGTTGCAGGTTGCCAATGATGCGGCCGTTGACCTGGTTGAGGCGCTGGCAGGCTTTCAGGCGACTCTCGGCGTCGTTCCAGAGCTGCGTCAGCTCTTCGACACCGGCGGCCCGGATAAACGTGGAGGGCTGACCGTTCCGGGGATTGAACCCCATCGCGACCAGCGCGTGGATCTTGCGCTTGGCCCGCTCACGGACTTCGTTGAGCAGGTGGTTCTTTTCCCGTGTCAGGGCTTCGAGCCCCGCCATGTCAGAGGTCTTGAGCAGTTGTTTCTCGGAGGCCAGCAATCCGCCCAGTTGTTCGAGTTGCTGGATGTCCTTCTGTAGCAGTGCTTTCAATTCATCGATGGCGGCCATGATTTACTCACCCGAAAATGCTTTTATCCATATCAAGCATTTTCTGGGCCACTTTCTCTGCATCCACCTTGTAGCTGCCATCGGCCAGCGCCGCCTTGATCTGCTCGATGCGCTCGTCATCCACTTCCGGATAACTGCTCATTTGCTCTTCCAGCTTTTTAAGGTCGCGCGCCTGGCTGCTGAGGCTGACGTTGTCCGGACGAGTACCCTGGCTGCGGGCCTGTTCGTTTGGCGTCGGCGTGGTCGGCGTTTGCGTGTTGGCCTTGTTGGTGTTCGTGGAGGTGGTCTTGGAGTTGACCTGGCCGGGGCCAATTCCATTAAAGTCAACTGTCATAACGGTACCTGCGGATAAGTGAGTTAAACCGGTTACATTTTGTATCGGCCGGCTTTGATCGATCTTTAGGGTAATCAGCAAATATTTTTTTGCGGCAGATCCCTGCCGGAAATCGGCAAGGACGTGCCGCCGTGCTTACATCGGGACTTCCACATGCCCCGGGGAGGTCACCTGGGCCCGCAAGGTCTTTGCTGAGCGCAGGTTCTGAACCATGATCTGTTCGCCGACGCGCCCGTCTGAAAGCGCCTTGCCCCGCGACTGGACCGAAATCGAGCCGCTGCGGGCAATGATAATAACATGGTCGCCCCGGGACACCGCTTCGGGCTGGGTGACAATGTCGGGCGTGAAAATCGTCCCGGAATTCACGGAGCGCCGCACTTCCAGCCCGACCAGCGCATCGCGTTGGGTGATAGCGCCGCGCCGGACGGAGTTGATGACAATCGGCTGGGTGGCAATCATGTCGCCGGTAATGCGCTCGCCCCGGCTGAGGGGGCGGGCTGCGACCAGGCCCTGGCCCCGGATCTCCAGCGATGTCGACAGATAGAGACGCCATGGCCGTTGCCCATCGCAGGACACCGACAGGGTCGGCTGTGTGGTTTCCGTCGGATCGCTGGAGAAGCTGACCGACGGCCCGTCAGGGCAGGCCGCCAGGTTGAGTCGTGAATCCAGTGGTCCCAGGGAGTAGGTGACCGTCTGGCCGGTTTCCTCGCGGTCCGCCGCATAGTGATCCAGGAACTGTTGCGCGGCCTGCCGGATCATCGCCGCCGTCGTTTTTTCGGCGGCATGGGAGGGCGAAGTGATCGCCATGCCAGCAGCCAGGAGGAAAATGACTATGCGCATTTTGGACTGTATGACCTATGCTTACGGTTAAATACGGGGGCAGGGTCGCTATCGACAACCCCCATGGCCTATTGACGACTTTCCGTCACCGGCGGATGATGCCGGGCACTTTCCGGTAAAAGTCGCAATAACTGTGCCGATTTGATAGACATGGTTGACAAGAGCTATTGCTCCGGACGCGGATCGGATAATAAAGACAGGTACGAGCGTTATGGCAGGCGTATTGGATAGTGTGAATCAGCGAACGCAACTGGTTGGGCAGAACCGCCTCGAGTTGCTTCTGTTTCGCTTGCGTGGCCGGCAGGTTTACGGGATCAATGTATTCAAGGTGAAGGAAGTCCTTCAGTGCCCGAAGCTGTCGTCCATCCCGAACAGTCGCTCTGTCGTCCGGGGAGTGTCGCATATAAGGGGTGAGACCATCCCGATTATCGATCTGAGCCTGGCCATCGGCATGCCGGAAATTCCCGCCAGCGATTTGGCCGAAAGCTTTGTCATCATTTCCGAGTACAATCGCCGCACCCAGGGATTCCTGGTTGGCAGCGTCGACCGCATCGTGAACCTGAACTGGGAAGAGGTGTCCCCGCCGCCGAAAGGGGCCGGTCGCGAAGTGTACCTGACCGCCGTTGCCCGCATTGATGACCAGCTTATCGAAATCATCGATGTCGAGAAGATCCTCTCAGAGGTGTCACCGCTGAGGGAAGAAGTGGGGGAAGAGCTGGTGGGGCGCAGTTCCGAAACCGACCGCACCGCCACCCGTCCAGTCCTCGTCGTGGACGATTCCAGCGTGGCCCGACGCCAGGTCGAACGCTGTCTGACCGCAATCGGACTGGCGGTGGTCACCCGTAACGACGGCAAACAGGCCCTGGACTACGTCAAAGAGCTGACGGCCGACGGCTCCGACATCAGTGACCACTTGTGCCTGATGATTTCCGATGTGGAAATGCCGGAAATGGATGGCTACACCCTGGTGACCCGCTGCAAGGAAAACAGCCAATTGAAGTCGCTGTACATTATGCTGCACACGTCGTTGAGCGGTGTGTTTAACAAGGCCATGGTGAAGAAAGTCGGCGCTGACGACTTCATGGCGAAGTTCAGCCCTGATGAACTCGCCGAGCGGGTGATGGAAGTGCTGGATCAGTTATGATCCGCACCGAGAAGGACCGGAATCGCTGCAAGAGCCCATGAAATCAGAGATTACTCCCCAGGAATACGAGGCATTCAAGGCGTTCCTGCAGGATGCGTGCGGCATTTTGCTGGGCGACAACAAGCAGTACCTTGTCAAAAGCCGCCTTCGTAAAATCCTCGAAGAGAACGGTTTTGACACCCTTGGCGGCCTGATCAAGCAGTTGCAGCGCCCCCGGGACCCGTTGCGAGAGGTGGTGATTGACGCCATGACCACCAACGAGACGTTGTGGTTCCGCGATACCCATCCTTTCCGCATCCTGAACGAGCGCCTGCTACCAGAACTGGCGGAGCAGAAAGGAAGCCAGCCGCTGCGCATCTGGTCGGCAGCCTGCTCCACGGGGCAGGAGCCGTATTCCATCGCCATGGCGATCGACGAGTTCCGCCGGCTGAAGCCGGGGCGCCTGCGGGGTGACGTCCGTATCGTCGCGACCGACATTTCCCGCAGCGTCCTCGAAGTGGCCCGTCGCGGCGAGTATGAAATGCTGGCCATCGGCCGTGGCCTCTCGCCGGAGCGCCAGCGCAGCTACTTCACGGCCTCGCCGTCCGGCGGCTGGCAGATCAAGCCCGCGATCAAGAACATGGTCGAGTTCAAGGAGCTGAACCTCCTGGACCGCTACATCATGGGCAAATTCGACCTGGTGTTCTGCCGCAACGTCCTGATCTACTTCTCCGCGGACCTCAAGAAAGACATCCTGACCCGCATGCACAGCGCCTTGGTGCCGGGCGGCTACCTGATCCTGGGGGCGTCGGAATCCCTCAATGGGCTGCCTGAGTACTACGAAATGGTCCAGTGCCAGCCGGGGATTATCTATCGGGCGCGCAAGAAGTAGGTTGGTCAAAAACTGCACTCCCTGTTGTTTTTACACGAAAATATCGAAAGGGAGTTGCCAAACCCGAATAAAACCATTAGAGTTTGCGCCCTCAGATCGGGGCAGCCCATCTGAACCCGTTTATTGGAGGGGTGGCCGAGTGGCTGAAGGCGCACGCCTGGAAAGTGTGTATACGTTAATAGCGTATCGAGGGTTCGAATCCCTCCCTCTCCGCCAATAAAAGAACCCGGCTTTCGAGCCGGGTTTTTTATTGGCTGATTGGGTGGGTAGAAGAACCCTCGCGGGTTCGACCGGAGCAGGCGAAGCCTGCGTAGGAACGTCGGAGCAAAGCGACGACGGCCCCGAAGGGGTGAGGCGCGCAGCGCCGAATAATCCCTCCCTCTCCGCCAAATTTAAGGAAGCCCGGCAAATGCCGGGCTTTTTTATGGCGGCTCGGTCGGTGACCGTCCAGCCCCCGCCCAGAGGTCGGGGGCGTTCGCCAGGTTGCGAACGATGTTCGCAATGAAGGCCTGGCTCCCCCCTCTCCGCCAATAAAAGACCCGGCTCACGAGCCGGGTTTGGCTGATTGGATAGGTAGGAAGATCCTTCGTAGGTTTAACCGTAGCGGAGAGATCTCTGGGTAAGAGGTGAGTGGTGCGTTCCAATATTTGGCGCCGAATTCCGCCCCGGGTGCTCCGGAGACTGATAGGCGTGTTCGTGAGACTGCACTTTGCTACCGGAAGACGGTTCCCTATTGCCGGTAATGTATGTGCTTCTTTCCTGTCTCGATTTGCCCAGTAACGAGATGGAGTTCCCGAAAACCTGGAGATTTTACAATCTGTGACAGTTTAGTGGTGTATGCCAACCTTAACGTTTGTTAATTTCTTCCCTCCAATGGAACTGTGGCGGAGAGTAAGCCTTATACCCGCCCCAAGCATCGGAGTATGCAGTGGTGACGTGGCGGAGCAGGTTAACAAGAGCGTTGGCCGCAACGACAATTCCTTTCTTCTCCTTACCTTCCGTTTTGCCGGTTGGAGAGCGGGTGCTTCAGTTTCGGGCCGACCGTTCCTGTTTGAGGCGGCTGAGAGTCCCTTCCGGCCCCAAGCAGCGATCAGAAAGCTTTTCGTGTTTTAGTTCTGTTAGGCCCCCCAATTATTCAACAGCTGTTCCGGACAACATTCGTTTCTCCAGGCGATTCAGCGCTGCAAATTTTGAGATTCAGGCATCCCTTGTCAGCGAACCGCTCAACTATCCCAATGCAGTGTTTTCTGGTTGTGGCTGCAATGCGCAACCGCTGGATGACCCTCTTGGTCGAAAGGATGTAAACCTGGCGGGTGTTAGGCGACATCTGCTTGTGAAAGCAATGGTGCACCTGTGAAGCGGATTGGATTGGCTCTACTGTTGGCCCCAATGTTGGTGCTTTTCGTACTCCCGCTTTTCATAGAGGAAGGGGCAGGCGACCGTCATGCCACCTCGGTGCAGGCATCCAACGTTCTTATTCGGTACAGTTTTTTACTCAAAAACACCTCCAATGCCGTAGTTGAAGAGGTTCATTTTAGGGCCTTCGCTCCCATTCGCAGTACGCCTTTCCAGGAAGTTGAATCGATTCGGTCAAATGTAGGCTTCGCCATTGATGAGGGGGCGTCAGGCAATCGCAGCTTAGACTTTCAAATTGACGCCATTCCTCCTTTTGGACAGCGGGTTATTAACGTTACTGCAGAGTTGAAGATCTGGCGGTATCAAAGGCCTGGGCTGACCTTTGGGAAAGGAATCTCTGGTCGCCTGATGCCGATGGATAATCCCACCTTGCGCACCGTGATTGCCGAAATCGACAACAATCATCCTGGTGCTGAGGGTGCTCAATGGGCCGATGCGGCACAGACTTGGTTGCATGAACACATCGCTCAGACCAGCTACCACGCCGAAAATCGCGGGGCGATGTATGCCTTGTCCAATCTTCAAGGTGACTGCACAGAGATGATGAGTGCATTTATAGCCCTGGCTCAGACAAAGCAGTTGCCTGTAATTGGAGCAGTAGGGTTTCCCATTAGTTCAGATAGCGTTCGTCTTCGCTCCGAAGATTTGCACAACTGGGCGTATCTGAAAGATGGCGGCAACTGGTATGCCGCCGATTCTTTCAATCATAAATCGCTATACACCCCAGGTCGGTACGTGGCTTTTGCTGTTTTGGAATCCAGGAAAGACCTATTGGGTAAACGCCGTTTCAGTGTTTCTGACTCAAGAATCAAAGCAGTGATGCGCTAGAGCGCTTTCCTCGCCGTGAAAAAAGGAATCGTCGACAGGATGTTGTTTTCGAAAAGTAGTAGAGCCGCCGTGGCTCGTATCTCCAGTTGTAAACGGACCAGCCACTATTCAGCCGGAATTGTGTTTGTTCTTGCCCACCTCTGTGCCATCGCCGTGGTGCCCAGCGCAAAGGCGGAAACATCGTTCGACTACACGATCTCCGAAGACACAACCATTGCAGCTGGGGATGAGGCATACACGGGAAAAAGCATTCAGGTTGATGGCGCGCATCTATATCTCCAGGGGAGTTACGCGTTTGCGAACCTGAGCATTGTCAACGGCGGCCATGTGTCCTTGCCAGAGGGGAGTTATGGGGAACAAGGGTGGTTAGATTTAAACATTGCAGAGGACTTTCTCGTTGACGGTACCTCGAAAGTCAGTGTGACGGGCGGCGGCCATGGCTTGGCGGACGGCCAGCCTCGTTATGTTGGCGGTAGCCACGGAGGGCGAGGGGGCAACTACAGCAACGACTCATCGTTAGCGGGTTATGGCTCGATCGCCGAGCCGGCCACGCTGGGGTACGGCGGTCGATACAGCGATACCGTCCGCGGTGGCGGTGCCTTGACGATCCGGGCGGATGTGCTGGACCTGTCGGGTCAGATCAGTAGCCATGGTATTGGTCAGTACTACGGCTCGGGGGCCGGCGGTTCGGTCTGGATCGATGCGGGCACGCTGCGGGTGTCGGAGGCGGCCGCGATTGGCGCGACAGGTGGGTACTCACGAGTTTATGGCGGCGGTGGTGGTGGCGGTGGTGGTGGCCGAGTGCACGTGCAGTACACGGCGCTGGACGGCAATCTGGCTTCGATCACCTCAGCCGATGGCAATGGGTATTACAACGATACCCGCAGTGGTGGTGCCGGAACAGTACTGTTGGAAAACAAGGGTAGCGGCGAACGAATCCTGATCATTCACAACCGGTATCGTAATGGCAACTGGACGGAAATCGACAGCCTGCCGGAAGGACTGGACGAGATCCGGATCAGCAACGCGCGGGTAAAACTGGATGTCGCCAGTGTGCCAAAGCTGGTGGTGGACAATGCGACCCTGGAGCTGACGGTCCCGGAGGTGTCCCAGCTGGATGCCACGAGCGGTAGCAACCTGACGGTCAATGCCGATCACATTGGCAACCTGACCGCGGTTGGTGGTGAGTTGGCGTTAACGGCGGAGACCATCACGTCGCTGCAACTGGACGGCAGCACAGCGTCTTTGTCGACGAGCAACGTCGAGACGCTCGAGGCGACCGGAAGCACGGTGACTCAAAGCCAGCCGATGACGGTGAATACCCTGACTCTGAGCAATGGCAGCCGCTGGGAGCAGGCCGGTTACAGCCTGACGGTGGACGACTATTCCTTCCAGGACAGCACGTTCGGCAACAGCGGCGACTGGACCCGGCCACAGGCCGATCCCAACTCGCTGAACGTCACAGGCTATACCCTGACGATACCGGGGGGCAGCTACACCTACGACCGTCTGGAAATCGGATCGGGTGGTCGTCTGCATTTGGCGCCTTATGAGGATGAGGCCGGGACTGGCGGCACGCTGGATCTGGATGTTGGCGAGTTGGTCATTGCCGAAGATGGGATACTGGATGCCAACGGGGCGGGCTACCAGTTAGCGGACGGCCAGCCCCGGTATGTCGGAGGCAGTCACGGAGGACGAGGCGGTAACTACAGTAACAGCTCATCGTTAGCGGGTTATGGCTCGATTGCCGAGCCGGTCACTCTGGGTTACGGCGGCCGACACAGCGATACCGTCCGCGGTGGCGGTGCCCTGAAGATCCGGGCGGATGTCCTGGACCTTGCGGGCCAGATCAGCAGTCACGGTGTGGGCCAGTACTATGGCTCGGGCGCCGGCGGTTCGGTCTGGATCGATGCGGGCACGTTGCGGGTGTCGGAGACGGCCGCCATTGGCGCGAAAGGTGGGTATGGGCGTCAGACGGGCGGTGGTGGTGGCCGAGTGCACGTGCAGTACACGACGCTGGACGGCGATCTGGCTTCGGTCACCTCAGCCGACGGCAATGGATATTATGACGATACCCGCAGTGGTGGTGCCGGGACGGTCCTTCTGGAAGACAAGGACAGTAGCGAGCGCATTCTGATCATCCACAACCGCCACCGCAATGGCAACTGGACGGAGATCGACAGCCTGCCGGAAGGACTGGACGAGATCCGGATCAGCAACGCGCGAGTGAAGCTGGATGTCCCCAGTGTGCCGAAGCTGGTGGTGGACAACGCGATCCTGGAGCTGACGGTCCCGGAGGTGTCCCAACTGGATGCCACGAGCGGCAGCAACCTGACGATCAATGCCGATCACATCGGCAGCTTGACCGCCGCCGGTGGCGAGTTGGCGTTAACGGCGGAGATCATCACGTCGCTGCAACTGGATGGCAGCACAGTGTCTTTGTCGACGAGCAACGTCGAGACACTCGAGGCGACCGGAAGCACGGTGACCCAAAGCCAGCCAATGACAGTGAACACGCTGACCCTGAGCAATGGCAGCCGCTGGGAACAAGCCGGTTACAGCCTGGCAGTCGATGATTATTCCTTCCAGGACAGCACCTTCGACAATAGCGGCGCCTGGACCCGGCCACAGGCCGATCCCAACTCGCTGAACGTCACAGGCTATACCCTGACGATACCGGGGGGCAGCTACACCTACGACCGTCTGGAAATCGGATCGGGTGGTCGTCTGCATTTGGCGCCTTATGAGGATGAGGCCGGGACTGGCGGCACGCTGGATCTGGATGTTGGCGAGTTGGTCATTGCCGAAGATGGGATACTGGATGCCAACGGGGCGGGCTACCAGTTAGCGGACGGCCAGCCCCGGTATGTCGGAGGCAGTCACGGAGGACGAGGCGGTAACTACAGTAACAGCTCATCGTTAGCGGGTTATGGCTCGATTGCCGAGCCGGCGACTCTGGGTTATGGGGGCCGTTCCAGCGATACCGTCCGCGGTGGCGGGGTCTTGAAGATCCGGGCGGATGTCCTGGACCTGGCGGGCCAGATCAGCAGTCATGGTATGGGCCAGTACTATGGCTCGGGCGCGGGCGGCTCGGTCTGGATTGATGCGGGCACGTTGCGGGTGTCGGAAACGGCCGCCATTGGCGCGAAAGGTGGATATGGATATTACGGTGCTGGAGGCGGTGGCCGAGTGCACGTGCAGTACACGACGCTGTACGGCGATCTGGCTTCGGTCACCTCAGCCGACGGCAATGGATATTATGACGATACCCGCAGTGGTGGTGCCGGGACGGTCCTTCTGGAAGACAAGGACAGTAGCGAGCGCATTCTGATCATCCACAACCGCCACCGCAATGGCAACTGGACGGAGATCGACAGCCTGCCGGAAGGACTGGACGAGATCCGGATCAGCAACGCGCGAGTGAAACTGGATGTCGCCAGTGTGCCGAAGCTGGTGGTGGACAATGCGACCCTGGAGCTGACGGTCCCGGAGGTGTCCCAGCTGGATGCCACGAGCGGTAGCAACCTGACGGTCAATGCCGATCACATTGGCAACCTGACCGCGGTTGGTGGTG
>NZ_SJDL01000001.1 GCF_004327985.1 Marinobacter halodurans | reverse complement strand
CGGTTCTGCCGCTATGCGGACGACTGCAACATCTACGTCCGAAGCGAGCGAGCCGGCCATCGTGTGATGGCGAGTCTGACCCACTTCCTGAAAGCACGCCTGCGCCTGACGGTGAACGCGGCGAAGAGTGCCGTGGATCGCCCTTGGCGTCGCAGTTTTCTGGGCTACAGCGTGAGCTGGCATAAACAGGTACGGCTGCGGATCGCGCCGAAGAGTCTGAAGGCTTACATGGCCAAGCTGCGCCCGCTGCTTAAGCGGTCGCGGGGCCAGTCGCTGACAACCACAATCCGGAACCTGAATCCGGTGCTACGGGGGTGGGCGAATTATTATCGCCTGCCGGCCTCGAAGCGTTCGGTCATGGCTCTGGATGGCTGGATAAGGCGGCGACTTCGCCTGATTCTGTGGCAGCAATGGAAGCGAGCCCACACGCGGGCCCGCAACCTGATGCGGTTAGGTCTGAGCGAGCCTAGAGCTTGGACGAGTGCGACGAATGGGCGGGGGTCTTGGTGGAACAGCGGCGCGTCACATATGAACGCCGCACTGCCAAAGAAGGTGTTCGACCGCCTGTCTCTGGTCAGTTTGCTGGATACGATAAACCGGCTTCAGAGCCAATCATGAACCGCCGTGGTACGGAACCGTATGCCCGGTGGTGTGAGAGGACGGGGGAGGCAACTCCCCCTCCTACTCGATTATGCACAACAGGAGCGGGCGATGAGTACAAAAGACAACGCAGAAGAAACGCTGCCTGTGCCGCAGGATGACGGTGCCTGCGATCATCTCCGGGGCGGGGCGCTGCCATCGGTGGCCTTGCCGGGCGTCTCCGGAACGACGGTGGATCTGTCGGCCCAGACGGGGACCATCGTTGCCTATTTCTATCCGCGCATCGGTAACCCGACCCAGCCGGCTGCGCCGGGCTGGGCGGATATCCCAGGTGCCAAGGGTTGCACGCCCGAGGCCTGTGGTTTTCGTGACCACCTGACCGAAATGCATGCCCTGGGTGCGCGGGTGTTCGGCATCAGCGCGCAATCCCTGGAAGAACAGAAGGAAGCGACGGATCGACTCGGATTGGGTTTCGAGCTTCTCAGTGACAGCGACCTGCAACTGGCCCAGGCCCTTCGGTTGCCGACGTTCGAGTTCCAGGGCAGGACGCTGATCAAACGCCTGACCCTGGTCGTCGAGAAGGGCAGGATTACGAAAGTCTTCTATCCGGTCTTCCCGCCGGCGGATCACGCGGCCGAGGTGTGTGCCTGGCTGGAAGGAAACCGGTAAATGGCACTGATCACGTGGCGATACGTGTTATTTGTGTACGTATTTGCTAGTCTCCCGCTTCGCAACGATGTCGGCGGCGGCGATTGTTCGGCGCTTTTTTTAGTCAGGTAGTATAGGGAGTGGGGATGTCAGCCAGGATGATCGCGGTGGCCATGTTGCTGCCGGTGTGTGTTTTTGCGGGTGAGCAGGGAGGTGTGAAATCCGCCAACGGAGAGGCGGGCGCTGGCTATACCAATAGTCGGGACTCAGACCGGCTATTGGTCAATGGTGTGTATCGGTTGCCGTTGGTCGAGTATGTTGGCGCAAGCCTTTCCGCGCGCGCAAGCCGCACTGAAACGGATGTGGGCGACTTCGATATCGACACAACGAATGGAAGCGTCGGTGGTTCTCTCTTCGCGCGTGATTTCGAGCTTGGAAAGGTGGGCGTCAGTTACCACTGGACGCACGGTCACAGTGAACTGGATAACCCGCCGGCTTCACTTGCTAATCCAAATATGAGTTTCAAAGCCCATGACTATGGCGCATTCGCAAGCTACTACATCCATCGGATAACGTTTTCCGCCTCCCGAACGGTCAGTCATGTCGAGAGCCAGGGTACCGGCAATTACAACAGCTGGTCGCTGGGCGCGACAGGGTATCTGCCTTTTGATGCCTCACTGAGTCTCTCGGCCAGCGGGATGGATGCCAAGGACAACTACGGCTTCAACTTTGAGTATCAGCCGGAGTTCCTGGCACAGGCGGCGAGTGTCGAGCTGAGCTATTCGTCCAGACCGGACGATGACGTCTTTGGCGTCGCCTTCAACTACTTCTTCGGTAACGATGTGCCCCTGATTGTCCGGGATCGACAATACCGATAGGCACCTCAGCCCCGCGCTTGCGGGGCTTTTTGTCTCTGGCCTGGAACGGCCTGCCACCACCGACATTCCGGGATGACGACGTCTGGATTGCAATCGAAAAAAAAGGGGTGTCCGACAGGCAGGACACCCCAAAAGCACCGATGACAGATCATCAGTAGAGAGCACACCACAAGACTAATCGGACGTCGGGTTCTCCTTGATGGCTGCCCGCATACGCTTGCGCAGCAACGGACCGACGATATACGGCAGGATCAGGCCCAATCCGGCAACGATCCACAGGCCCAGCGCCAGCGGGCTGGCCCAGAGAATGCTCCAGTCGCCGTCGGAGATGACCAGGGCGTGGCCCAGGTTCTTCTCCATTTCCGGGCCCAGCAGCATCCCCAGGATGATCGGCACCAGGGGGATTTCCAGTTTGCGCAGGATGTAGCCGGCGACACCGAAGGCGATCATGAAGTACAGGTCGAACGTGCTGTGGCTGATGGAGTAGATGCCCACGAAAGCCACCATGGTCACCATCGGCAGCAGGTACATCGGCGGCACGGACAGCAGCTTGACGAAAAAGCCCACCATCGGAATGTTCAGCAGCAGCAGGATCACGTTGCCAATCAGCAGGGCGGCGATGACGCCCCAGACGATGTCGGCATTCTGCGTGAACATCAGCGGGCCGGGCGTGACGTTCAGCGAGATCAGCATGGCCAGCAGGACGGCGGTGGTGCCGCTGCCGGGTACGCCCAAGGTCAGCATGGGGACCAGGGCACCGGAGGACGCGCCGTTGTTACCGGCTTCCGGAGCGGCCACACCGCGCGGGTCACCTTCACCGAAATTGCCTTTCTTGCCCAGGTACTGCTTCTCCAGCGTATAGCTGATAAAGCTGCCCAGGGACGCCCCGGCGCCCGGCAGCACGCCGGCAATAAAGCCCAGTACACCGCCGCGGAACATGGTTGGCAGGGCGCTGATGATCTCTTTGGGGCGCAGCATCAGCTTGCCCACCTCGATCATCTTACGGCCGGCCCCGGCCCGTTCCTCGATAAAGAACAGCAACTCGGAGATGGCGAACAGACCGACAATCGCCAGGATGAAGTCGATACCCTCATACAGCTTGAGGATGCCAAAGGTATAGCGTTGGGTTCCTGTGGCGATGTCGATACCCACCGTGGAGATCATCAGGCCGATCACGGCGGCGATGACCGTCTTCATCGGATTTTTGCCGGTGATACCGCCCAGGGTGGCGAACGCCAGCATGAACAGGGCGAAGTATTCGGCCGGGCCGAAGGTCAGCGCGAATTTGGCCAGGGCAGGGGCCAGCAGGATCAGGCCGATGGTGCCGATCAGGCTGCCGGCGAACGATGCAATGGCGGACATGGCCAACGCTTCGGCGGCTTTGCCCTTCTGGGCCATGGGGTAGCCGTCCAGGCACGTCATCATGGCCGGTTCGTCGCCGGGAATATTGAGCAGGATGGACGAGATGCGGCCACCGTACATGGCGCCGGCGTAAACCGAGGTCAGCAGGATCATGGCCGTTTCCGGCGGCAGGCCCAGGGTAAAGGCCAGCGGAATCAGGATCGCCACCCCGTTGGCCGGGCCCAGGCCGGGCAGGGCGCCGATCAGGGTGCCGATGAAGGCGCCGAACAGCGCAAACATCAGGTTGGTCGGTGTCAGGGCGACGGCAAAGCCGTCCATCAGAAACTGAAGGGTTTCCATTATTCGAACTCCAGGAGTCCGGCCGGCAGACTCAGTTCCAGCCCGTAGTTAAACAGGAAGTAAACCACCACGGCAGCGGCCAGCCCGATCAGCACGGCCGGTACCGGCTTGGCCCCCATGCGCCAGCATAGTGCGCCGACGGCGAGGGTGGTGGAGATCACGAACCCCAGCGGCTCCAGCAGGAAGGCGTAGGCCACCAGGATCGCAATGGCCAGCAGGATCTCTGCGGCGGTGCGGCCCATCGGCCAGTGCGCGTCCGGGTCCGGTTTGACGATCAGGTAGACACTGGACAGCGCAAGCACGACCGACAGGAGTGTCGGGAACGTCTCCGGGCCGACTGTCTCGGCGCCGCCGAACGGCTCGGGCCACTGTTGGGCGGCCCAGCCGTAGGCGACTGCCAGGACAAAAAGCCCGAGACCGAGGATCCGGTCTCCGCGGGCTGTCATTTCAGCAATCCTATTTCACGGGAGAGTTCCGCGATGTCTTTCACCTGCTTGTGCACGAAGGCATCGAACTCACCGGCCGGCGGGTGGAACGGAATCAGGCCGTTCTGCTTCATGACCTTCTTCCACTCGTCGCTGGCATAGACGGTGTTGATGGCATCGGTCCAGTAGGCCTTGGCCTCGTCGGAAGCGCCTTTCGGCATGTAGAAGCCACGCCAGTTGGGGCCGACCGCGTCGATACCCTGTTCCTTGGCGGTGGGGATGTCGCCCAGGTCGCCCGGCAGACGCTGGTCTGCCAGCACCGCGAGAATGCGGATATCACCGGACTTCAGGAAGCCGGTGGCTTCGGAAATGTCGCCGGTAAAGGCGTCGACCTGGCCGCCGACCACCTGGGTCAGGGCTTCGCCGCCATTGTTATAGGACAGGTAGGGGATGGAGGGCAGCTTGTCCGCCCCGGCCGCCTTGGCAGTGATCAGGACTTTCAGGTGATCCCAGCCGCCGCGGGCACTGCCGCCGGCAAACTTCACCGAGCGCGGGTTATCTTTCACCGCGGCCATCAGTTGCTTCAGATCCTTGTACTTGGAGTCCTTGCCCACGGCGATGACGCCGTAGTCAGCACCCAGTGCACCCACCCAGGTCACCATGTCGGCGTTCATGCCGGGGAACTGCTTCTGGGCCAGGCGGGTTGTGGTGGCCGTGGAAGCGGCGACCAGCAACGTGTTGTCTTCGTTACGCTTACTGATGGTGTGGGCGAAAGCAACACCGCCACCGGCACCCGCCATGTTGGTGGTCTGGACCGTTCCGGGAACCAGTTTGAGGTCCTGGAGGACATTGCCCACGCTACGGCAGGTGAAATCCCAGCCGCCGCCCGGATCAGCGGGCGCGATACATTCGACTTTTCCGGTGGGTTCCCAGGCAAGGGCAGACAGACTGAACGTGGCCATGGCCACGAATGACAGGCATCGTTTGAATAGCATTTTGGTTACCTCTGTTTGTTGTTGTGGCCGTCCGGGAGAGCATCGGTGCAATGGCTCCCCACTGATTGCACTGGGCAATACTTGGATGACTCAGTAATCAGGGTAGGTACTGTCCGCAGTTTGCAAAAGTTTCTGAGCGTAATGCGTTTAAAATCATTAAAGGATATTTTGTTCATAAAGTTCACGGGCAAAACCGATCCACGTGACGTAACCTGAAACGCTCGGATAGGGTGAGTTTCCCCTGAATACCAACGACAAGAACCTGTACACGCCGTCCGACATGCCGTTTGCCTATCGCAAGCTCAAACTCAAGACCCGGATGATCCTTATCCTGGGGCTGGTCAGTGCCCTGCAGACCGGCCTGATCGGTGGTTTTGCCGGTTACTACCTGAGTGAATCCCTCTACGAACAGATCGGCCAGCGCGCCCTGATGGTGTCCAAGACCGTGGCGGCCATGCCGGCGGTGATCGAGGGGGTGAAGAAGCGGGACACCGAGACCCTGACGGCATTGAGCAAGCGCATCGCCGATACCAACCAGGCCCTGTTTATCGTGATCGGCGACAGCCACGCCATCCGCCTGGCCCACCCGGACCCGGACCGGATCGGCCACTCCATGGCCGACGATGACGGCGACCGCGGCACCCGGGCGCTCAAGTACGGCGAAGGCTATGTCGCCAAGGCCCACGGCAGCCTTGGCCTGTCGATGCGGGGCAAGGCGCCCATTATCGACATCAGCAATGGCGAGATCATCGGCATCGTGTCCGTCGGTTATTCGCTGGACCAGGTGTTCTCCACCATCCAGCGTTACAACATGGTGCTCTATCTGGTGATGGGCTTGATGCTGCTAGGCAGCGTGCTGGCGGCGATCGTGATTGCCGGGCGCTTCAAGAAAGCCATCTTCGGGCTGGAACCGGAGGAAATCGCCGCCCTGTTCCAGGAGCGGGATGCCACATTGCAGTCCGTCCGCGAGGGGATCATCGCCATCAATCGTGACGGGGTGATTACCACGTTCAACCGCACCGCCATCGAGACCCTGGGGTTGGGACCGGATACGCGTCTGGCCGGGCGTCCCATCGGCGATGTCCTTCCGGAAAACAACCTGATGTCGGTGCTGGAAACCGGTGAGCCGGCCTTCGACCGGGAAGTCTGGATGCAGGGCCGGCAGATGATCGTCAACCGCCTGCCGGTGAAGCAGGGCGACACCATCATTGGCGTGGTGGCCAGTTTCCGCCTGCGGGACGAACTGGACCAGGTCAGCCGGCAACTGACCCGCATCCAGCAATATGCCGACACGTTACGCAGCCAGACCCACGAGTATTCCAACAAACTGCACACCATTGCCGGGCTGATCCAGATCGGCGCCAACGAGCAGGCACTGGCCCTGATCGGCAGTGAAGTGAGCGACCATCAGGCACTGATCCATCTTCTGCTGGAGGCGGTTCCCGATCCCGTCCTGGCCGGGTGCCTGCTGGGCAAATACAATCGCGCCCGGGAGATGGGGCTGCAACTGGCGATCGACCCGGACAGCGAGATGGCCGACCTGCCGCCGCAACTGCCCCGGGATCAGCTGGTCAGCGTCCTGGGCAACCTGATCGACAATGCCCTCGAGGCGACGCGACAGCATCGTGGTGAAGGTGGCGTTGTTCACCTGAGCATGACCGACCTGGGGCATGACCTGATTTTCGAGGTGGAAGACCAGGGCCCGGGGATTCCCGAGGCCGAACGCGAGCGGATCTTCGAGCGGGGCGTCAGCAGCAAGACCGAAGGCGATCACGGCATTGGTCTGTATCTGGTGAAGCAGTTCGTGGATCGCTGGGGCGGCTCGGTGACGGTGGAACCCCTGCAGCCGAATGGCAGCCGGTTTACACTATATTTGACGAAAACGCCGGTTCAGACCGAAGGGGTCATGCAGTGAGAACCATTCGATTGATGATTGTGGAGGACGATCGCCAGATCGCCGAAATCCAGCGCCGCTTTATCGAACGTATCGACTTTGTCGAACTGACCGGCATTGCCCATACCCTGGCCGACGCCCGGGACCAGATCGATGTGCTGCAACCGGATCTGGTACTGTTGGACGTTTACTTCCCCGATGGCACCGGACTGGAGCTTTTAAGGGAGTTGCGGGCCGGCGACAGCCCGTCTGATGTCATTCTGATTACCGCCGCCCGGGAGGTGGACACCCTGCGCAGCGCGTTGCGCGGCGGCGTCTTCGATTACATCCTCAAGCCGCTGGTGTTCGAGCGCCTGCAGGCAGCCCTGCAGCGTTACCAGCAACACCTGAGCACACTCGACAGTCTCAACGATGTCGCCCAGAAAGAGGTGGACGCGCTCCTGCCGCGTCATCCGGCAGAGCCCGAGCCGGCCAATCCTTCCCGGTTACCCAAAGGCATCGATCCGCTGACGCTCGACAAGATCCGCGACGTGGTGCGTGCGCCCGGCGACTGGAGCGCCGAGGCGGTGGGACAGGAGATTGGCGCCTCCCGTACCACGGCCCGCCGCTACCTGGAGTACCTGGTCAGTGCCGAAGAACTGACGGCTGAGGTCAACTACGGTACGGTCGGTCGGCCGGAGCGGCGTTATCGTACCGCTTCGTCGTTCGATAAGTGATGTCGGTCCAGTACTCCGGCAAATTGCCGTTGGTCGCCATCGAACCGCTTCACTGATCCTTTGGGACCGCACTTTGCTCTCCGGGCCTTCAAGTGCTCAACAGGTTTGCGAAGGTGACCAGGCGGGACACTCTAGCGGCGCCAGAAATGCGGCGAGAACATGACAAACACGCTCAGCAGTTCCAGCCGCCCCAACAGCATGGCGGCCATCAGGACCCACTTTGCCGCATCCGGCAGCGTTTTGAAGTTACCCGCCGGCCCGATGATGGGGCCCAGGCCGGGGCCCACATTGGCCAGGGCCGTTGCGGTGCCGCTCAGGCTTGTGGTCAGGTCCAGCCCCATGGTGGCGAGAATGGCCGAGAAAACGGCGAAGGTGGCGAGGAAAATGAATGCAAAAGCGACGGACGACGACACGATTTCATCGCTGATGATGCGACCGTTGTAATGACGGGCAAAAATGGCACTGGGATGCAGCAGGCGAATGACCTGTTCTTTCAGCAACAGCATGGACAGCTGGAACCGGAAAATTTTCATGCCGCCGGCGGTTGAGCCCGAACACCCGCCAACAAATGTCAGGAAGAAGAAGATCACGACGACCAGGGGGCCCCAAAGCGTGTAATCCTGGGAGGCATAGCCCGTTGTTGTCACCACGGACGTGATATTGAAAAGCGCATGAATAAACGCGCTAAGGGGCGCTGCATCTTCCATGACAACGCGGTAGAGCGTAATGATCAGGGCGACGATCAACAGGAACTTCAGGAAAAAGCGTATCTGCTGGTCTCTGAGCAGTGGTTGATACTGGCCATGCAGCAGACGAACGAACAGGAAGAAAGGCATGGCGCCTATCGCCATGAAGAGCGTCGAGGCCAGCAGGATCGACAGCTGTGGGAATTGCCCCATGGAGCTGTCCGATGTGGAGTAGCCGCCTGTCGA
Organism: Marinobacter halodurans; assembly: GCF_004327985.1. Lineage (GTDB taxonomy): Bacteria > Pseudomonadota > Gammaproteobacteria > Pseudomonadales > Oleiphilaceae > Marinobacter_A > Marinobacter_A halodurans. The sequence goes on along the minus strand of NZ_SJDL01000001.1, from coordinate 299,734 downwards.
TACCGTGGTCATGGCATGATTGACCGCATTGAACAGATCCATGCCCAGGATCCAGTAAAGGGCAATACAGCCTGCCGTTATGGCAAGATAACTGATGACCAGTCCGCGTGCCAGCAGGTTGGTGCGGGGTACGGCCTTTTCCGTCCACTCCGAAGACTCCGTGGCGAACAACCGCATGCCGCCAATTCGGAGGAAAGGCAGGATGGCCACAGCCATGCCGATGATGCCGATCCCACCCATCCACTGCATGATGGAGCGCCACAGGAGAATGTCCGCGGCCAGGTGGTCCAGGCCCGTCAATATCGTAGAGCCCGTCGTTGTGACACCGGAAATGCTCTCGAAAAAGGCATCCGTGACGGAGAACTTCATATCGCTGAACAACAGGGGCAGCGAGGAAAAGCCCGGGAGGATGATCCAGGCGGAGACGGTGAGGATGAACATTTGCCTCTGGCGCAGGCTGTGGCGACGACGGCCGGCCGCCAGGAAGCAAATCAGCCCAACGGTGAATGAAATCGTGGCCGATTTAACGAACGCCAGCCAGTCGGGGTGATGCCCGAACATCAGCAGGTTGACCGGAAGTGTCATCAGGAAACTGAGAAGAATGAGCAGGAAACCAAGAATCTGAACCACGGGGAGCAAGCTCATAGGTTATACATCCATCCGATCACTGCTGTAGCGTACTCATCGCTTCGTTTGTGGGTATGGGCTGCATTCCATTCGTGCAGCCCGTGTTTTCAGGCCCCGCACCACGTGGCCGGGTCAGTTGCCATGGTTCTGTCTGAACACTCGGGCCAGCGCGAGGTCCGCTACGATGGCTGAGAACGTCAGATAAGTCGAGATGCCTGCTCTGCTGGGCTGCTCAATATTGTGATTGGCAAGGTATTCGCCAGGTATTGCGGCGACGGTCGCCAACCCGGCAAACAGGAATCCCCAGGTCATTCCGTATCGCCATGTCATGAAAATGATCGGCAGGAGATACGGCAGAATGAACGTTACCGGTCTGTACGACGAGTGGTTGACGACGGCCGGCAACGCAAGCCCGATCACGGACAGGCATGGGTGAATCGTGCGGGCGTTTCGGTGGGGGGTCAATGGGAATCGCGACATGTTTGTTTTCTGTGGCTACCAGCAGATCCTGTTTTTCCAGTGGAGTGGAGCGCCAAATGTCGATTTTTATGGAGTTTTTACGTTCTTGCCGCGTCATTGGGGTTACCTGTCCGGCGAGGCACGTTATAGTCGCCGTCGAGGCGGCCATTGCGGCTGCGAACGTTTATCCGGGAAACGGGCAGGGAAAGGATGATTGAACGGCAGCAGGTTATCGTGATCGGGCTTGGCGTGTTCGGTGCAACCATAGCGACGGAACTGACCCGTCTTGGCCACGACGTCCTGGGTATTGATATCAGCGACCAGAAGGTCGATCGGCTGGCTGAACAGATCACCCACGCGGTGATTGCCGATGTAACGGATGCGGCAACCCTGGAAGAGCTCAATGCCGGCGACTATGACATGGCGGTTGTTGCCATTGGCCGCAACGTGGAAGCGACGATCCTGGCGACCATGCAACTGCGCGAACTGGGCGTGGAGAAAGTCTGGGCCAAGGCGCTGACCAACCAGCACCACAATATCCTGACAAAACTCGGGGCAACCCGGGTTATTGGCCCCGAGTTCGAAATGGGGATGCGCGTTGCGCAGGAACTGAACTACCTCATGGTCAATAACTACATCAGCCTGGGGAACGACGAGTTCGTCGTTGAGGTGATCGTGTCCGAAAGGCTGTCCGGCACAACGATCGGAGAGCTGACGGAGAGTGCGGAGATCTCCATTCTCGTCGTAAAGCGAGACAGGGACATCAGCAAGGATCCCGGATCGTCCTATCCACTCCGGACGGGCGATCAGCTTGTCATGAGTGGCGCGCTCTCTGAACTTCGCAAGCTGGCCAACCATATCCTATGACGAACTGGCTGCCATCCTATCTGCCCCGGCATCCAAAATCGGAGCGGACGGGGCCACACCGGATCAACCCGCCGCGCCTGCTGCTGGAAAGCTTTCTGACCCTGATTGTCCTGGGCGCCCTGCTTCTCAAACTGCCGATGGCGACCCAGGCGCCCATTTCCTGGCTCGATGCGGCGTTTACGGCCACCTCGGCGATGACCGTTACCGGTCTGGTTGTCGTGGATACGGGGACTCAGTTCACGCTGTTCGGCCAGTTGGTCATCCTCGTGCTGATCCAGCTCGGTGGCCTGGGCCTGATGACCTTTGCCGTCCTGACGGCGGCGGCGCTGGGCTTCAAGTTGGGCCTGAAACACCAGATTGTGGCGCAGGAAGCCTTCAACGAAATTTCCTTCGAGACGACGCGCCGCGCCGCAACGACGATCGCCGTTTTCGCGCTGGGTGTGGAAGCCGTTGGCGTCATTGTGCTGTCGAGCTTTTTCGTGCCGGAAATGGGCTGGTCTGAAGGCGGTTATCACGCCCTGTTCTATACCATATCGGCCTTCAATAACGCCGGCTTTGCGCTTTCGGCCGACAGCCTCAGCCAGTACGTGTCGGATCCGGGCGTGTCGCTGACCGTCACCGGACTGTTCATCGTCGGTGGGCTGGGCTATATCGTCATGCGCGAGATCTTTGAGAAACGCCGTCTCTCGGCGCTTTCGGCCTATGCCAAGATTATTCTGCTGACCACGCTGGTGCTTAACGTCACGGCGACATTGCTTTTCCTGGTTCTGGAATACAGCAATCCGCAGACACTGGGGGCCCTGCATGGTTTCGCGGACAAGCTGCTCGCCGCATGGTTCCAGGGAACCACACCCCGCACTGCGGGATTCAATACGCTGGATGTGGCCAGCTTCACCTCGGCAACCAGCGTCATGATGCTACTGCTGATGTTTATTGGCGGTGCACCGAATTCCACCGCCAGCGGCATCAAGTTGTCGACTTTCGTCATCCTGATTGCCGCTACCCGATCCTTTCTGCGTGGGAATATCAACGTCACCCTGTTTCGGCGCTCGTTAACCCGCGAGACCGTCGTCAAGGCACTTGCGATTACGACCATCGCGATGGCAACGATCTTCGTTGGCGTGTTCCTGCTGAGTGCCACGACGAATACCGACTTTCTCGATATTGCCTTCGAAGTGGTTTCCGCCTTCGGCACCGTCGGCCTGTCCCGTGGAGCGACGGGTGAACTGGATGCCGTCGGTAAGCTGACGATCATGTCCATCATGCTGATCGGCCGGGTTGGGCCATTGACGCTGGGTTACATCCTGGCGATCCGCCGAAAATCCCGCTTGCGCTACGCCACCGCCGAATTCCCGGTGGGCTGATACACGGCGGTCTTGCGAGCACCGCCGTTTTTGATGATCTTTTTACGCCGCACACGTTTTCTCCCATCGAATTTTTACGCCACTCCTTCGCATGATGAGTAGACCACTCATCGAAGGAGCGACGTCCATGTCCATCTTCCTGCTTGTCTTGTCACTGGCTGTCGGGGCCTATCTGGTCGCGGCCCTGCTTTGGCCGGAGAGGTTCTGATTATGGCTTTTGTTGGAATTGGCATCATCGTTGGGCTGTTTGCCCTCTGTTTCCTGTTCATTGATCTGGAGCGGCGTCTATGAACGAAGTCATCCTGATCTATGCCGTCACCCAGGTCCAGTTGCTCAAGGCGATCTGGGGACCCACGCACACCCACGATACTCACTACCTGCGCATTGTCGTCGGGCGTTTGAGGCAGAAGCTGGGCTCCGATCCCACGGAGCAGCGTTATATCGAAACCGAGCCGGGCGTGGGGTACCGCTTTGTAGGCGATACTGAGGGACCGCAGTGTTAATGTGGGGGCACGGCAGTGATATCTGAGGCGTCGTTGGGCGTCATGCCCGGAGTTCGCAGTAGGACGGTCACAACCAACCCGCCCCGGGCACCGTTCCCGAACCGGATGCCGCCGCTGTAGCGGCCGATCAGATCCCGCACGATGGCCAGCCCCAGACCGTGCCCCGCACCATACTGGTTTGAGGTGGATGCCGATGTTTATGTGAGTGATCTGGGGGATGCATCGACCGGGTTCGATACGGAATACGAGTTGTTACTCAATCGTAATCTCATCCTGACGCTCAGTCTGGACGCCACGGTGGCTTTCAGTGAAGATCGCGAGATTGGTGTGGGCGCGGGACTGAACAGCACTGAGCTCGGCGCGCGTCTGAGCTACAACGTGGTCGATCGCCTCTTTTCGCCCTATATCGGTGTTGTGAACGAGCGCCTGTACGGTGATACCGGGGATCTGGCGGGGGACAGTCCTGCGGACACTTGGTTTGTCGTCATCGGTACACGGCTGGTCTTCTGACCGGCCGCCGCATGTGAACGTGATGGCTCCCGGCACATAAAACCACTCCAGAAAAATGAATGGAGGATTTATGCGAATTTTTTACGGCGCCCTCGTGGTGCTGGTGGCGTTGTCACTCAGTGGCTTCGCCTTTATTTACAGCGGCGTCTACAACGTGACGGCGACTGAAGAGCACAGCGATCTCAGCAGGTGGGCTCTGCACACCACGATGGAGAACTCGGTACAGGCGCGGGCGGAGGACATCAGCGTGCCTGGGAATTTCGCCAGCGAGGAGATGATTCGCCAAGGCGCAAAAGCCTACGACCAGCTCTGCGCCGCCTGCCACCTGAAGCCTGGCAAGCAGACCTCGCTCCTGAGGCAGGGGCTTAACCCGACACCGCCGTCACTCCTTGAGGAGGGGCATTTCGGGCCCGAGGAGCAGTTCTGGGTTATCAAGAACGGTATCAAAATGACGGGCATGCCGGCCTGGGGGAATACCCACGATGACAAAGACCTGTGGGAGCTGACCGCTTTTGTTCAGGAACTTCCGGGCATGAACCAGGCGCAGTACCAGCGCCTGGTTCATGAGTCGGCGACCGGCGCTGACGACGGGCACGATCATGAGCACGGCAACATGACCGGCATGATGGGTCATGAGTCTTCTTATCACGGCGAACCGGGGCATCATGACAACAACACCGTCGTCGCCGAATCGTCCCATCACGACGGGATGGCGGATCATCACCTGCACGAGTCCGATCACCACGACGTCGAACCCGACCATCACCAGGACACGGAAGAACCGGCCGCCCAGAGCAGCGACGATCACTACGCGGACGGTCATACCCACTGAAGGATACCCGGCCGGACTTCGGCCGTAGGTCAGCCTTAGCCAACGTTGAAACGCCGGGCGGAACAATCGTCCGGCTTTTTTAGGCCTGCAACATCCGGACGCTGGAGGCCGTTGCGTGCCTGCGCCGATCCGGTCCTTTCACGGTAGGGACCATTCTCATCCAGAGTTGATAAATATCAACACTTCCTGCCGTTTCTTCTGATTTATTCAGTTTATGTTCAGTGTGTCCTGTTCAGATCGATTGAGATGCCGGTGATCCCTGAGCGACGAATCGTGGGGTTGTCGATGTAACGGGAAACCGCCATGGAAAGCCGGAGCGACCGCGCCACGTTCCATCTGTCCATCACCGGTCTCACCAATAGGGATCCAGACCATGAATGACGATTTCGGTTTTCAGCACATGAATGGCTACTTCGGCTTCGGGCACGGTATCGGCATGCTGGTGTTTGCGGCCCTGCTGGTATTTCCCGTCTGGCGCATCTGCCAGCGGGCGGGCTTTTCCGGCTGGCTGAGCCTTTTGGTGCTGGTCCCGCTGCTGAACATCGGCCTGCTGTATTTCCTGGCCTTTGCGCGATGGCCCTCTCAACCGGACAACGGTCCCAAGGAGTAAGTCATGGATATTCGGACGTTTGGAGACCTGATCGACTGGACCCGCCAACTCCATGGTCACCTGGCGGCCTGTCTCAGGCATTGTCGTGACTCGCAGCAGGAAGAGCGCGTCCGCTACCTGATGGATTACCTCGCTGACCATGAAGCGAAGCTGGAAGCGACGGTGGCGGAGTTCGAGAAACAGGCTCCGGCCCGGGCGCTTAAGACCTATGTGTATGACTTCCTCAAGCACCAGCCGATCAAGGCGCACGACGACTGCAACAAGCCGTTTGCCGAGCTTGATTATGCGGCGGTCTGCCGTCTGGTGTTCGACTATCATGATCAGGTGATGGCGTTGTACAACGAGTTGATGGGGCGCGCCGAAATTCCCGAAACCCAGGAACTCGTCGGCTCCCTGCTGGAGATGGAAGAGCATGAAGCGATGCGCCTGGCGCGGCAGACGGAGCGTATGGATGACCTTTGACGTCCGACCGTCAATGGTAATGCGGTCCACTTGGTTCAAGGAATGATCGATGCACACATCCCATCAGCACGCCGGCCATGATCACGGTGCCCACGGGGCCGAACATCACCACCCGGAGAACGGGGCGGCCAAAGGGGCCACCTATACCTGTCCGATGCACCCTGAAGTAGTGTCCGAGGAGCCGGGCGATTGTCCGAAATGCGGCATGGCCCTGGAGCCCACGTCACCGGCGGCGCCCCAGACCCGCGCCGAGTGGACGTGCCCCATGCACCCGGAGATCGTGCGCGACGAACCGGGAGAGTGTCCGATCTGCGGCATGGCCCTGGAACCCAAGCAGGTGTCCGCCGAAGACGAGGCAAACCCTGAACTGGAGGACATGACCCGGCGCTTCAAGGTATCGGTCGTGCTGGCCCCCATCGTCATGGTGCTGGCCATGGGGCACCTGATTCCCGGCTTTGATATGGATGCGCTGATTCCCCACGGGGTGCGGGTCTGGCTGGAGATGGCGCTGTCCACACCGGTCGTGCTGTGGTGTGGCTGGCCGTTCTTCGTGCGGGCCTGGCGGTCCCTGAAGGGCTGGAATCCGAACATGTTCACGCTGATCGGGCTGGGGGTCGGCGTTGCCTATCTCTACAGCCTGGTCGCTACGCTGCTGCCGGGCATCTTCCCGCCCTCGTTCCGCGACGCCAATGGGCAGGTCGCCGTCTATTACGAGGCGGCCGCCGTAATCGTCGCGCTGGTGCTGCTGGGCCAGGTCATGGAATTGCGGGCACGCAGTTCCACCAACGCGGCGATCAAGGCCCTGTTGGGGCTGGCGCCCAAGACTGCCCGGCGCATTGACGACAACGGCGACGAGGCCGACGTGCCCCTGGACCAGGTGCAGGTCGGCGACCATCTACGGGTCCGACCGGGCGAGAAAGTGCCGGTGGACGGTACGGTACTGGAAGGCAGTTCGTCGGTGGATGAGTCCATGATTTCGGGCGAGCCGGTTCCGGTGGAGAAATCCGCCGGCAGTGATGTGATCGGAGCCACCATCAACGGGACCGGTTCGCTGGTGATCGAGGCCAAACGCGTGGGGCAGGAGACGCTGCTGTCGCAGATCGTGCAGATGGTGGCCGAAGCCAGTCGCAGCCGTGCGCCGATCCAGAATCTCGTCGACGTGGTGGCGGCCTATTTCGTGCCGTCCGTCGTCCTGGCCGCCGTGGTGACGTTTATCGTCTGGGGCGTCTGGGGACCGGAACCCGCCATGGCGTACGCGCTGATCAACGCGGTGGCTGTCCTGATCATCGCCTGCCCCTGTGCCCTGGGACTGGCCACCCCGATGTCGATCATGGTGGCCAGTGGCAAGGGGGCATCGGTCGGCGTCCTGTTCAAGAACGCTGAATCGATCCAGACCCTGCGCGATGTGGACACCCTGATTGTCGACAAGACCGGCACACTCACCGAGGGCCGCCCGCGCCTGCAGGACGTGGTGGCGCTGGAGGGCTTTAACGAGGACGACATTCTCCAGGCGGCGGCGACGCTGGAGCGTGGCAGTGAACACCCCCTGGCCGAAGCCATCGTGGATGGGGCCGAGTCGCGCGGCGTCACACTCACCACGTACAGCGGGTTCGAGTCCATCACCGGCAAGGGGGTGAAGGGGCAGGTTAACGGGCAGGACGTGGCGCTGGGCAATCGGGCCTTGATGGAGCAATTGGGGATCGTGAGCGACGACCTGGCCGAGCGGGCGGAATCCCTGCGTGCCGAGGGCAAGACCGCGATGTTTGTCGCCGTCGGCGGGCGCCCGGCCGGTCTGGTGGCGGTGGCGGATCCCATCAAGGAGACCACTCCGGAGGCCATCAAGAGCTTGCACAGGGAAGGTATTCGCATCGTCATGTTGACCGGGGACAGCGCCACGACCGCGAAGGCCGTCGCGGGCAAACTCGGGATCGACGACGTCATGGCGGAGGTCCTGCCGGAGCAGAAGGCGGAGAAGGTCAAGTCGCTGCAGGCGGAAGGGCGCTTTGTTGCGATGGCGGGTGACGGCATCAACGACGCCCCCGCGCTGGCCCAGGCCCAGGTGGGGATTGCCATGGGCACCGGCGCCGACGTGGCCATGGAGAGTGCCGGTATCACCCTGGTCAAGGGCGACCTGCTGGGGATCGTGCGTGCCCGGCACCTGAGCCGGATGACCATGAACAACATCAAGCAGAACCTGTTCTTCGCCTTTATCTATAACGGCATTGGCGTACCGGTCGCGGCGGGTATTCTCTATCCGGTCTTTGGGGTGCTTCTGTCTCCCATGATCGCGGCAGCCGCCATGTCGTTCAGTTCGGTGTCGGTAGTCGGTAACGCGCTGCGGCTGCGGCGAGCGAGGATATAGCCATGAATACCCACAGACTGGCGCTTTTCCGTTTCTGGATCCCGCTGCTGTTGATGCTGGCGGTGGTCCTGTTTCTGCTCTGGGATGAGCATAAAGCCCATATTATCGGGGTGCTGCCCTGGCTCGTGATTGCCGCCTGCCCGTTGATGCATCTGTTCATGCACCGGAAGCACCGTCATTCTGGCGGGCGAAATGATCGAAACCCCGAACGTTGACCCTGTCCAGTGCGGTGCACGGAGGGGCCGCGTCGGGACCAGCGCCCGGCTTGGACCTGTCTGCGGCTCCGTACTGCGGTATCAGGACCGGCATCAGCCCTTCGGCCGCCGGTCACCTTCCAGGAAGTTGGCCGTAAACACCGCTTTGCCGTGGGTCTCGAAGGACCACTTCATGGTCTCGGCCAGGACCTTCATGACTTGGTCGAAGTCACCGAACACCTGGGTGCTCATGCGGTTCGGATGCACCTCCAGGCCACTGTTCCTGAGGCGCTGGATAACCTCCCTGATGCTGGATTTGTAGTCGTCCTGTAGCGGGTAGTGGCTGATCTGGACCGAGAGGTACATGGCATTCTCCTTTTCGACGGGATAAAAGTGGATATGGGATCAGCCTACGTCCGACGGCAGGCCGCTGGCCAGTGGATCAACCTGATCCAGCGGGGCTCTGCTAAGCTAAACAGACAGGCGTGGCAGCAACGGAGGCATCCATTTGAGCAGCGATTATCATGAAATCGCGCTTCGCCTGCTGGCGGCGCTGGTCGCCGGCGCGGTGATTGGCTATGAGCGGTCGTATCACGGCCGGCCCGCCGGTTTCCGCACGCACACGCTGGTCAGTCTGGCCTCCTGCCTGTTGATGCTGGTGACCGTTTACGAGGCCCACTGGGTGCCGGAAACGATGGATGGCATCCGGATCGATCCCACTCGTATGGCGCAGGGCATCATGACCGGTATCGGTTTTCTCGGGGCCGGCGTGATCGTCAAGGAAGGACTGTCCGTGCGGGGGCTGACCACGGCAGCCTCCATCTGGATCACGTCGGCCATCGGTATCCTGGCCGGTGTCGGCTTCTATTACCCGTTGGTGCTGTCACTGCTGCTGGCGGTGACGGTGCTCTCCCTGTTCCGCTGGGTCGAATCGCGGGTGCCGACCCAGGCGTTCTATCACTTCGATGTGCAGTTTTCCCCGGCGTCCGAGCTGAATGATGTCGTCATGCGGGATCTTATTGAAAGCCACGGGTTCTCCATCGCCAACCTGAGCTACCGTGTTTACGCCGAGAAACGGGTTCGTCGGCACAAGATGGTGCTGAGCTCGATTGATGAGTCCAGTGCGTCCCGTCTGGCCACAACGCTGGAAGAGAACGAGTCGGTGCTGGAGTTCCGGATCGCGCCGATGAGTGGGTGAGTCGGGTATCCGGTCCGGCGTTCGTCCGGACCACGGACGGAACCGTTTCGTTCATTTCTGCACATACATTTTTCAACAGTATCGCTTGTGGCATCACGCTAGACTCCGTCTGGGCATCATCATGGAGCGTGAGCAGAATGGATGTGAGTCAGGGCGGATCGACCGCAAGGCATGAAAGGAGCGCCAATAAAGCGCGCTGGGGCGTCAACCTCTTTGGTCTGGTCTTCCTCGTGGCCGGCCTGGGTGTGCTGGTCTTCAGTCCGCTGGCGACGCTCTACGAGCATGTCGGCAGTGCCGGCTGGGTACGGGTCCAGGCGACGCTGAACCAGATCGAGCTGCACAGCCATCGTGGGGATGACAGCACCACCTGGTCGGTCGACGCCACCTACACCTATCGAATCGGCGGGCACACCTATACCGGCCACCGGGTGGGCTACGATATCGGCAGCGACAATATCGGTGACTATCAGCGCCAACTGGTCAGCCGCATGCGGCGTATCAGCGCCCAGGGGCCGGTGGCCATCTGGGTGAATCCCGACGATCCCGCCGAAAGCTATCTGGTGCGCGAACTGCGCTGGAAGAAGCTGCTGTTCGGCGGCCTGTTCGGGGTGGTCTTCGCGGTGGCCGGCGTCGCGGTCCTGCTGCTGGGTCGCCGTCGACGCCGCCTGGCCGCGGACCCGACGGAAATCTTCTCCTCCCAGCGCTACGGTCACTGGGTTTTCGGGTTCATGGCCTTTATGTTCCTCGCCATCAGCCTGCCGGGCGTGCTGGCGGTTCCGGACGAGTTCGCCGATGGCAACTGGCTGGTCCTGCTGGTGCTGCTGTTTCCGCTTGCCGGACTCTGGCTGGCCAGACTGGCCTGGGTCAGCCGGCGCAACTGGCGCTACTACGGTCCGATGCCCCTGCGGCCGGATCCGGCGCCGGGGCAGGTGGGCGGTGACGTCGGTGGACAGATCCGGCTGTCCCGCCCGGAGATCGACGCACCTTGGCAGGTGACCCTGCAATGCGTCCGGGTCAGCATCCGTTCCGGCAAGAACAGCAGTCGCAGTGAACGCATTATCTGGCAGGACCGTCAGGTGCCCTATGTGCATACCGAGGGCCCGGGCGCGGTGGTGGCCTTCCGTTTCACGCCGCCAGCAGAACTGCCGCCGTCGGACGACAGCGGGCGGGAACAGGTGCTCTGGCGGCTGGTCCTGGATGGGCCGCGGGAGCCGGTGGCCCTGGAGCGTACCTACGAACTGCCGGTGGAACCCGGTACCCGATCTTCCGCGGTGACGCTGCCCCGCGAGCATGTCGAGCGTACTGAACGCAAGGCCCAGGTGGCCGCAACCTCCGCGGCTGCCGAGCAGATCGACGTGGAACCCTGGATGGACGGCTGGCGGATCCACAGTCGCGCCGGCCGCAACCTGGGTTTCACACTGGCGGTCCTGATTGGCGGGCTGTTCTTTGCCGGTGCCGCCGTTGGGCTGGGCATCGCCGCAGCGTCCGAAGGCTTCATGCTCTATATGATGGCTGCCTTCTTCGGGCTGTTTGGTTTTCCGATGGTGTTGGGAGGACTGTTCATGCTAGGGCGCTCGCTGGACGTTCGCATTCGCCAGCAGCAGGTCCGGTCTGTCCGCGCATGGTGCGGCATGGCACTGTGGCGCCGGCAGGGTACTCTGACACGGGCCGGGCAACTGGTGCTGACGTCAGCGGGCTCCGCCAACAAGGGGCACCGCATGACCGAGTACTTTCACCTGGAAATGAATGCAGCCGGCAAGCGGATCCGCATTGCCGAGGGCCTGGCGGGTAGGGAGGTGGCGGAGGCCTTGCGGGATAACCTGGTACGCCTGCTGCGCCTGCCGTAAGGGTCTCTCAGTCGGCGGGAAATCGGCCGATCACCTGGTAGTGGGAACCCTCCGGGCGCTGGGTGCTGCTGAACAGACTGACGTGGTGGACGCCGAAAGGTGGAAGCGCCAGGTGGCCATAATGCTCGAGGAAGCGATTCAGGCTCTGGGCGGGCTCGCGTTTGTCCTGGCGGGCCGCATATTGGCGGGTACGGCGACCGCGGAAACGGGCCAGGGTAACATGCGGGTGAAAACCGCGTTCCTGGCTGGCCACGTTGAAACCACTCAGCCGTTCATGGATCCCTTCATGCAGGGCGATCAACGGCTCTCTCTCGATTACGCCAGCCCAGAGATTCTTCGGGTATTGGGGGGAGCCGAAAAGACCCACTCCGGACACGGTGAGCTTGAACGGCTCAAGCCGCAGTCCGTAAAGGGCATCGTAGACCAACGGCAGACAATCGTCGTCGACGTTCCCGATAAAACTCAGCGTCAGGTGGATCTGTTCGGCAGTCTGCCAGCGCGCGCCCTTCAGTTCACTCCTGAGTGCGGTCAACGCCTGCCGGATGTCGTCAGGTAACTCAAGGCCAACGAAAAGGCGGAGCATAGGGTTCTCCTCGTTTTATTTTTCATTCTAGTCGTAATTGTCTGTTTTTGACGGGCGCTCATGATCTGTGTTGTCGCGGTATTTCTCCTATTAAATTTGGGTAATTTAAATACTTGATTAATAAACCGTATTCCCACTTTAACCCGCAGCCGCGCGAGGTTTCGTTAGGGTTTGAGGTGGTGATGCCCGGACATGAAATTCGGGCTTATTCAACGGAAGAACCTACGGGGACTCTATCGTTATGAATACCAGGATGAATCTAGCAACGGTCACGCTACTTTCCGCTGCAGTGTTTGCGGCACCGGCTGCCATGGCCCAGGACAAGCGTGACAGCTCAGGCTTGTACATCGGGGGTAGTTACGGCGGCTTCAAATCCCACGGTGGTGAATTCAAGGACGAGAACGACCTGTTCGCCGGCACCGTCGGGTATCAGTTCAACCGGTATTTCGCACTGGAAGGCGACTACCTGGATTTTGGCGAATTCGGTGAAGACGATGACGTCAACAGCGACCTCAAGGGCCTGGCGCTCTCCGCCAAGGGCCGGCTCCCCGTAACCGAGAGCTTTGGTGTCTATGGCAAGGCGGGCGCTTTTGTCTATTCCTATGATGTCGACGCTTTCGATGAGAGCGAAACCTACGATGAGGTGAGCCCGCTGGTTGGTGCCGGTGTGGATTTCCGTGTCACCGACAGCCTCACCGCCTACGCGGAGTACGACCGATACAACGTGGACATCGACGAGGACGACTTCAATGGCCAGGTCACCAACGATGGACCGTCATTCGATACAGCCCGGGTAGGGCTGAACTATATGTTCTGACAGTCCGATGCGGCGTCAGAAAAGGACAGGGAAGACGGACGAGTGTGATCGGGGGCAGGACGACCCTGACTCGTCCCTCGGAGAAGGCACTGGGTGGTTTTCATCCAGTGCCTTTTTTGGAGCTGTTCAGGGGCTCCCTTTGCGCCATATCGCAGACGGGTCGATGACGGCTGTCAATTGCTCAAAAGGTAAACAGCCCGTTGTTTTGAATCGCCGTTTAACTGGCCGGCAATGATTTGTAACATGTTGTAATTTGGGGGACTTTCACACGTGTATTCACACTGTGGGGCGGTATAGTGAGCATCTTCGTCATATAGGTGTCGGCTATGAAAATTTCACATTGTATTACGGTCTTTCTTTTGACCTCGGGGTCGTTGGCCGGGTGCGGGGGAGGAGGTTCCGGCAGTGGGGACCAGGACCGTGCCGTTTCGGACACCACGGAAACCGGCAGCAGTAAGGCAACCGTTGCATCGACCCAGGTGCAAATGTCTGCCGACTGCAAAGTGGATCAATACCAGGCCGACCTGATTGAGCTGATCAACATTGCCCGTTCTGAAGCCCGCATGTGCGGTGACGATCATTACGAAGCCACCACGCCGGTGACCTACAACTGCACACTTGAAGGGGCCGCCCGGGTGCACAGCGAGGATATGGAAACCCATAACTTCTTCAGCCATACCGGATCGGATGGCCTGACCGTGGGCAATCGGGTAACGGCGACCGGCTACCAGTGGTCCATCGTGGGCGAGAACATTGCGGCCGGGTTCGATACGCCGGCTTCCGTGACCGCCGGGTGGCTGGACAGTCCGGGGCATTGCCGCAACATCATGGACCCCCGTTTCGAGGAGTTTGCCGCCGTCCGGGTCGACAGCACCTCGGCCGCCAACGACTACAGTAACTACTGGACGTCCGTGTACGCCAGACCGCACTGATTCCTGATCGCACCCTGCGCCGACTTGCAAGACGGGATGGACCCCGTCAGCGACGCCTCTCTTTCCTCATTCACAGAACGGCCAGAACTGGTAGAAATGCCGGCAGCGCAGCTCGGCTTCGCACTGCTCCAACTGCGCGGCGTAGGTGGTGGCATGGGCGGTTACCCGGTCAGCCACGCGCTGAACCCACGGCCGCGACTTGTAGCTTTGCCGGGCAAATCCGGTTGGGCCCTCGTGGTAGGCAAGATACAGATCCCGGGTGTTATCGAGTGACAGTCCCAGCTGGCGGTGCGTCCGGGCGTTGTACCAGCCGATGAAATCCAGGGCGTGTTTCATCTGGGAGCGCTCGGCGAACACGCTGCCGGCGTCCTCCATGTACTCGCTCCAGGCCGGATCGAGTGCCTGCGCATAGCCGAAGGCGGAGGTGGGGCGTGACCAGGGAATGACGCCGAAAAGCCGGGTGCGCGGCGGCTGGATGTGGCTCTGGAAGGCCGACTCCTGGCGGACAAAGGCGATCTGGGTCGCAATCGGCGTGCCCCAGCGGGCCTGGGAGGCCGCGGCTTCGTCATACCAGTCCGGGTGTTCACTGAAGATATCGCAGATATTGTCCGGGTTGGTCGGCGGCGCCGGGACCAGCACCTGATAACCGCCGATCAGCCACGACAGGACGCCCACCGCAAGAAGCGGTATGGCAAACTCCACACTGAACAGAAGCAGGCGCTTGGCTCGGGCTCGAATCGTGAATCCCTACCGGTAGGAATGAGATAACTTAGCCGCATTATAACCCGCTCCCGGAGATGGGGAGCGGGTGTGACAGGACGGTAAGGGATCAGCTTTCCCGGCTGGGCGGGGCCATGAATTCCGGACCGACGGGATCGGTGATGTGTTCTGCGAGGATGCCGTCGATCGCTTTCATGTCCTCGTCCGAGAGCGACCAGCCTTCCACATTGCTGACCGGTTCCAGCTGTTCCGGCCGTCTGGCGCCCCAGAGTGCGGTGGTGACGCCGGGCTGGTCGATCAGCCAGCGCAGGGCCAGGGCCAGCACGTCCTTGCCGAAGTGGTCACGGGCATACTCGTCCAGCGCCTTCACCGCGTTGAGGTATTGCTGGAAGCGGTCACCCTGGAACTTGGGATCGTTCTTGCGCAGGTCATCGCCTTCGAACTCGGTCTGCGGATTCATCTTGCCGCTGAGCAGGCCCCGGCAGAGACCGCCGTAAGTGATGGTGGCAATGCCCTTGTCGCGGCAGTAGGGCAGGATGTCGGATTCGATGCCCCGCTCAAACAGGTTGTAGGGCGGCTGATCGCTGTGCAGGGGAGCGAATTCGCGGAACTGGTCCATTTGCTCGGGGGAAAAGTTACTGACGCCAATGGCGCGGATCTTGCCATCCCTGAGCAGCTTCTCCAGGGCGCGGGCGGTTTCCTCCATCGGGGTGAGCGGGTCGGGCCAATGGACCTGGTAGATGTCGATGTGATCGGTTTGCAGGCGTCGCAGCGAATCCTCGATTTCCTTCTCGATCCGTTGGGCGGAGGCTTCGCGCCAGACCTTGTCATGGTCGTCGGACCAGTTCAGGGCGACCTTGGTGGCCAGCGCCACCTTGTCACGGCGGCCACCGGCCAGCGCCTTGCCGACGATCTCCTCGGAGCGGCCGAAACCATAAACCGGGGCGGTATCGACCAGTTTGATGCCCTTGTCGATGGCCGCATGGATGGTGTCGATGGATTCGGCTTCATCCGTGCCGCCCCACATCCAGCCGCCGATGGCCCAGGTGCCCAGGCCAACCGGGGTGACTTCGATGTCGGTATTGCCAAATGTCCGGGTCTTCATGACGCCTCCTGTCATGTCGAAATATGAAGGCAGGACAGGCTGCGCCCTGCCGTCCGAAAACACTCATCTATAAGCCTTGGGACAATGTACGGTGAGATCAAGGTTCGGGATGTGACGATTCGGCAACAGGGGGTGGACTGGACCCGCAGCGGTCGCTGCGGGTCGGAGGGAGGTTATCGGGTGCGCTCGGCGGTTTGCAGGGACTGCTTCAGGTGGTCCATGGCGCCCAGGCTGGTGAAGACATCCAGGCTGTTGACCGGCGTTGCGCTGCCGTCGCCCACATAGTAGGCCGGCATCTGGATCTGGGTTTCTTTCAGGGCCGGATACATGACCCGGGCGATGTCACGCTGGATCTCGGCCATGTAGATATCGCGGGCGGACTGTTTGGCCATCAGGTTGGCCTTGGCCACTTCGGCTTCCGCCAGACCTTTCTCCCGGATGGCTTTGGCGGCATAGGTGGCCGCTTCGGCATTGGCTTTCTGGATATCGCGCTCGGCGGTGGCGACCTCAAGCTGGGTCTGTTTCTCGAGCAGGGCCACGGCCTGTTCCTTTTCCTTGCGAACCCGCTCCAGCTCGGCCTGCTGGCGCTCCATCTCCACCTCTTTCTGTTTGGAGATGACCGCCAGCTCCTTGGCACGCTGGGCATCCTGGATGGCACGGGCCTTCTCGATTTCCTTCTCCAACTGGGCCGTCTTGGCTTCCGCCCGGGCTGTTTCCTGGGCCTGGATGGCGGTAATGCGCTTGGCCACCAGGTCTTTCTTCTTTACCAGCAACTCGTCCAGGCGATGTTCCGGAATCGGGCGGCCAATGGTGACCTGACGGACCTGGATGCCATAGGATTCCAGCGGATTGGCAAGCCGCCGGGCCTGGCCGGCGGCGTCCTGCAGGATGATATTCTTCCAGACCAGTTGTACCTTGTGCTCGAGCTTGTCGCCGTCGTCGTTGGTTGACGACACCGCCGCCAGATCCGTCTGTTCCACTTCGACCTGGCGCCGCTCGGTCTGGTAAAGGCCGTTCTGGAGCTGATCTTCCAACTGGACCTTGAACTTGTTGAGGCCGCCCTGGAAGAACTCCTCACCGGTGTACTGCGTTGCCGTGACCACCGTGACGTTCTTGGCGTTCTTGATCAGCAGGGAGTCGATCAGGTTGTCGTAGCTGCGGAATTCCCGATGCATGGCGACGATGCGCTCCGGATCCGCCGACAGCTTGAAGCGGAAGGTGGCCGGGATGCTGGCGGTGTAGGTGTCCGCAAACTGGACTTCGACTTCATTGAGCTGGCGGGTCGCGCGGATGACCTCGCCGCTTTCCTGATTGCCGAAGTTGAGCGTCATGGCCTGGTTGTAAGTGTAGACGTTCGAGAAGAACGGTACCTTCAGGTGGACGCCGGGCTCGGTGAAAACGCGGATCGTCCCGAACAGTGTGTCCTGGACGACGTAGGTGTAGCCCAGTTCGGTGGTGAAGAACGATGAGAACCCCAGCATCAGGGCGATCACGGTGCCGGCAATGGCGGCGAAGTAGCGTTTGAGGTGTCGGGCCAGCGACTTGGAGAGGGCGTCAAACTGCGTTTTTACGGCTTGGTTCATTATTAACATCCTGTCATTCGATATTCCTGGGAGCGCGCGAAGATACACCGCTTTCCGGGAAAGCGCTACGCTTGATTACCGACGTTCGCGTGAGAAGGCTCGCAAAATGGTCAAAGATTTTAATAAATTTCACAGTTCAGTCGACGGAAAACCGGATGTAACCATGAAACTCTGGTAATGTTTTGGGAGGCAGCCGCTGTGCCTGCAGGGAAGCGGATCATCCGGCGCGCTCAGGCGCGTTTTTCAGGGACCAGAAGTAGGGTGGGTGAAGTATGAGCACCGAGCGTTATCGTATCCAGTTCGATGGTGGCATCGTGGACGGGTTTTCCGCCGAGGCGGTGAAGGCCAACGTCCAGGCATTATTCAACGTATCCTCCGAACGGGCTTCCCGCCTGTTCGACGGCACATCCCGCAACCTCAAGAAAGACCTGTCGCTCGATCAGGCCAATCGCTATCGTGATCGCCTGCTGAAAGCCGGTGCGGCCGTGGCGATCCAGCCAATGGACATGGTGCCGCCCGCATTTCCTGGCGAATCCGCCGGCGCGCCGGAGCCGGACAAACCCCAATACGCCACCTCACTCAGTGAGTTGGCGGTGGAGCCGGTGGACGGCGAAGAGGGCATGGCTGTGAACAGCGCCGCGCCGGCCGCAGCCGTGGCGGCGGGTGAGGGGCAGGGCGAACCGGCATCGACGGGGCCGGCCCGTTTCGAGGCCAGGCCGGTCGGGTCAACGCCGATCCAGCGTCCGGTCCGCAAGACCATCGACCCGGAGGATTTCCGGGATGCCGAATTCCGGTTCACCGGCCGCGGCGGCGAGTACTTCGGCATCTGGATCGTCAATATCCTGCTGACCATCGTCACCTTCGGCATCTATTCCGCCTGGGCAACGGTGCGCAACAACCAGTATTTCTATGCCAATACCCAACTGGAAGGTGCCAGCTTCCAGTACCTGGCCGACCCGGTCACGATTCTCAAGGGTCGGCTGACCGCCTTCTTTGCCTTCATCCTGTACGCCCTGGTGGTCAACCTGGTGCCGGGAGCGGCGATTATCCTGGGTATTGGCTTTATGTTCGCCATCCCCTGGATCGTGATCCGGTCGTTGCGCTTCCGGGCCATCAACAGCGCCTACCGCAACGTGCGTTTCGATTTTGAAGCCAGTTATGCCGACGCCCTGATGGTGATGGTCGCCTGGCCCTTCCTGAACCTGCTGGCCCTGTTCTTGCTTACGCCATTCAGCGTCCTCAAGACGCATCGCTTTATGGGGAATGGCTTCCGGTACGGCACGACCCGCTTTCGTTTCGACAGCACCAACAGCGAGTACTATGCCTTCTTCGGAAAAGGCCTGCTGATGGCCATTGGCTTTGCGGTTGGCGGGATCATTGCCTTCACCCTGATCAGTCCGAAGCTGGCTGTCCTGGTGTTCATGGCCGGCTATCTCTCGGTGTTCGGCTACTTCATGGCGGGATTGACCAATATTTTCGTCAATAACCTCACGTTGCGCGATCACAGCCTGCATTCGCACCTCTCGCCCAAGCAGATGCTGTGGATCTACCTCTCCAACAGCGCCTTGGTCGTCTTGACGCTGGGCCTGTTCACGCCGTGGGCCAAGGTGCGCATGGCCCGTTATCGGGCGGCCTGCACCGAGATGACCATAGCCGGTGACCTGGATGGCTTCGTGGCTGCGGAGAATCGCCGTACGAGCGCCCTGGGCCAGGAGCTGGGCGATGCCTTCGACGTCGGCGTCGCCGCCTTCTGACATGGAACTGACCGGGGATTTCTACAGTGGCGCCACCTCTCGGCGGCGCCCGTCCCGATTGTGGCTGGACGATGAGGGCCAACTGATCCTGGAGGCGGACGACGAGCGCCACCTGTTGGAATGGCACGCCATCCGGGTTTCGCCGCGGGTCGGCAACACGCCCCGTTATCTCCACTTGCTGGACGACGGCGTGTTCGAAACCCGGGACAACGATGGTGTCGATGCGCTGACCCGGCGCTTCCGGACCGGTCGTCTGTCACGGTGGGTCCATCGGCTGGAAAACCACCTGGGGCTGATCCTGATCGCCGCGGTCGTGGCGGCCCTGATGACCCTGGGCAGCTTCCTCTATGGATTGCCCTGGACGTCGAAAGTGGTGGCCGGCATGATGCCGGCGTCGGTTGTGGACAGCCTCAGCCAGACCACCCTGAACACGCTGGATTCCACGGTGATGCAGCCCAGTACGTTGTCTGCGGATCGGCAGGCCGAGCTGCGTTCGACCTTCGCACCTTACCTGGAGACCATTCCGGGGCAGGACGTGCATGTGGTGTTCCGGCACAGCGATCAGGTGGGCGCCAACGCCATGGCCCTGCCGGACGGCACCATCGTCTTTACCGACGCCATGGTGCATCTGGCAGAGGACGATCAGGAGCTGGTGGCGGTCCTGTCCCACGAACTGGGGCATGTGGCCCACAACCACGGCATGCAGGGCGTGGTCCATTCGTCACTGACCGCCTGGTTGCTGGTGATGATGACCGGCGACCTGACGGCCTTCGCCGACACCACGGTGACCGGACCGGCGGTGCTGCTCAACCTGGCCTATTCCAGGGATATGGAGCGGGATGCCGACCAGTACGCGCTGGATCTGATGCAGCAGCGGCGGGTGGATCCCGGCCACTTCATCGCCATCATGCAGCGGCTTGAAGGCGGGGAGGGCAGCAGCGAAGACAAGGCCGCCGACTGGCAAACCACCATCAACGGCCTGATGTCGTCCCATCCCCTGACGGAGGAGCGGATCGCCCGCTTCCGTATGGACGGCAACTGATCGCGCGAGGGGCTTTCAGACCAGCCAGCCGGCCGCCAGGCCGGTGGCCAGCGAGACCAGCATCGGACCCAGCACGCTCAGGCCAAGTTGGCGCGTACCCATGCCCAGGGCCATGCCGGCCTTGACCAGGTTGTTTACCGAGGCGGCCAGGATAATGCCGATCACCGCGGTGCCGGGGTCGATGGCGTCCCGGGCCAGTCGGGTCAGGGAGAGGGTAATGGCGTCCACATCCGCAATGCCCGACGCCGCGGCCAGCACGTACACACCGGCATCCCCCAGCCATTCCTGCAGCCACTTGCCCAGCAACAGGATCACCGTCAGCAGCCCCCCAAAGAACACGGCCGATCCCAGTTCCAGCGGATTCTGGTTGAGCACCGGCTGGCGCACGGTCTGGTGGGTGCGATAGCGGCGCCAGAGCACCAGGGCCGGCAGGTAGAGCGTGAGCGCCATGATGGCAACGGGAATGACCAGGCGATCGAACAGGTCGATATTGATCGCGGCGCAATAGACCAGGATGCGCGGAAACATGGTGCCGCAGGCGATCAGGATGCCTGCGGCCAGCAGGTGGTCGATATCCTGCACGCGTCGGGACTGCCGCGCGAAATGCAGGGTCAGGGCGGTGGATGAGCTCAGTCCGGCAAACAGGCTGGTGAACAGCAGGCCTTTTTCGGTGCCCCCCACGCGCACGGCAAAATAGCCGATGAAGGAAATCGCGGCAATCAGCACCACCATCCACCAGATCGCATAGGGGTTCAGCACGCCACCCGGTCCCATGGGCTGGTTGGGCAGTAGGGGCAGCATCACCACCGAAATCAGCAGGAGTTTGAGCGCCGCGTCCAGCTCATGGGCCTGCAGGCGGTTCACCATGCCGTGGATGGCCTGCTTGTTGTCGAGGATCAGCGCCGTCACGACGGCGGCCGCGACCGCCAGGGTCCGATCCACGGCTACGGCCACGGCACCGAGGCAGAAGGTCAGCAGTACGCCGACCAGGCCGGTGATACTGTAGTCGCGTACGTCGGCCATGCGGGCCCGGTAGGCCACGATGTTGACGGCGACCACACCGATCAGCAGGGCCGGGAAGACCCAGGGCGTCACCGTTTGCGACAGCAGCGCTCCCAGGCCGCCAAGCAGGCCGACCAGGGCGTGGGTACGGATCCCGGCAATGCGCTCGCCGGCCTTCTTCTCCCGGGCCTCCCAGCCGCGCTCGAGTCCGATCAGACTGCCCAGCAACACGGCGACGGCGAGGCTGATTACGATGTGGTTGTTGCTGAGGAAGGTTTCGGTCAACGCATTCAAGGGCCGAATCGTCCATGCGGAATGTGTAGGGATGTTGGAAGTATACGCATAGGCCCGGGGCGTGATGGCGACGCAGGTCAATAAAGATCCGGGCGCTGTTGCGGATCGGCGCGGCGGTCAGGAACGTTGGCCCTGCGGAAGGGAGCCGCCCGGTGATCGGCCTCAGGCCGTGGCCCGGGGCAAGCCGGTCCTGGCTTATTCTTCGAGGATAAAGGCTGTCTTTTCGAGGGTGTTCTCTTCCTCGTCCACAAAACGGAACAGGTTCCAGCCGATACGCACCACGTCGTTGTGATTGAGGCGCTGGCGGCCATCGATGCGGATGTCATTGACGAAGGTGCCGTTGGTGCTGTCGTTGTCGGTGATGTAGTAGTCGGTCGTTCCTTCCAGGTAGGCGTTCGGCTCTACGTCGATAAACGCATGGCGCGCGCTGACGGAGATCTCGTCGATCTGGATGGTGTTGTCCGGGTGGCGGCCAATGCGGACGCGCGGCCCGTCCAGCTCGAACGTCGTGACCACGAGGTTATCGACAAGGTGGGAAAGCGCTGCCATGTCATGACTCCTTGAGAATGAGTACGACGGACACATTGTCCGCCGCCTGGTTTTCGAGACTGATGTGGACCAGGGCGTCGGCCTGCTGGCGCAACGGGGTCTGTGGTTGCATCAGGTGGGGCCAGTCCGCCTCGGGGACGGCCTCGGTCAGGCCGTCGGAACAGAGCAGCAGGCGGTCGCCAGGCGCCATCTGAAGACGGCAGAAGGTGGGCTCTGCGGTCTCGCTGGAACCCAGCGCCTGGGTCAGAACGTTGCGGAACGGCATGCGGGGCGCTTCCGAAGCGTCGATGCTGCCGTCGTCGATCATGTTCTGGACGACGGTGTCGTCCCGGGTTTTCAGGGTCAGCCGGGTGCCGTCCAGGTGGTAGCAGCGGGAATCCCCGATGTGTGCGACCAGGGCGTCGCTGCCCTGTATCCAGGCCAGGACGACGGTCGTGCCCATATTGCCCAGTACCGGATCCTCTTCCCGCAGGGCCTGGATCTGCTCGTTGGCGTCGCGCACGGCATTGCGGATGGCGTCGACCCGGCTGTCATCGTCCATGGGCGGCTGGTTGACCAGCGGCGCCAGTGCCTGGGTGATGACGTTGACGGCCACCTGGCTGGCGATTTCGCCCCCCTTGTAGCCGCCCATGCCATCCGCCACGATCCCCAGGGCACGGGTACCGTCCGGGCAGGTGTGCCAGGCAATGGCGTCCTGGTTGCTGACCCGGCGGGTGCCGATGTCGGTGAGTCCGGTGGCGATGAGCGTCATTAGGTAGCCTCCTTGCTGCCTTCGCGCGCAGCGGCCCGGCGCAGGGCGTCCGCCATGGCGCCAGCGCTGGCGAAACGCTTGGCCGGATCCCGCTGGATGGCTTTGTTGATGAGTCGGACCACGCCATCCGGCAGGTCCGGGTTGACTTCCCGAACGCTGCGAGGACGCTTGTTCAGGATCTGGTAGGTCAGGTTGGCCAGGGTGTCCGCGTTGAACGGCGTGGCACCCGAGACCAGCTTGTAGAGGGTCACGCCGAGGCTGTAGGTGTCGGAGCGTCCGGTGACCCGTTGCCCCTTGAGCTGTTCCGGTGACATGTACAGCGGACTGCCCATGACGTTGCCCGTGCGCGTGCGGGAGTCGTCGGCGATTTTGGCGATACCGAAGTCGGTGATTTTCACGTCCCCGCTCCTGGCGTCGTAGATGATGTTGCCCGGCTTGATGTCACGATGGACGATTTTCTGGCCGTGTGCATAGTCCAGCGCCTCCGCGACCCGTGCCAGCACCTCCAGCACCACCGGCAGCTTGAGCAGCCGGTCAGGCTTGCCCCAGGCGCTGAGTGGGCGGCCTTCGGCGTAGTCCATGGCGATGAAAGCCAGGTCCGCTTCCTCACCTACATCATAGACCGTCACGATCGCCGGATGGTTCAACCGACCGGCGGCTTCCGCTTCGCGGAAGAAGCGGCTCTTCAGTTCGTTGAGTTCGGTGCCTTCGAATTGCGCGTAGCTGAAGGTCTTGATGGCCACCCGGCGGGCGATCTTCGGATCCTGGCCCAGGTAAACCACGCCCATGGCGCCACGGCCCAGTTCACGCTCGATTTCGTACCGCCCCAATGTGGGCTTGCTGACCGATGTGTCCGGCAGTACCAGCGTGCTGGTGGCATCGTAGGTGACCGGCTGTGGGCCGGTGCCGGCGGCACTGAACTTTTCCAACGCCTGCAGTCGCTTGCCGACATCCTTGAAGCCCTTGCGCTGGCCCAGGATCTGGCGATAGGTGTCGGCCGCCGCATCGTATTGGCGTTTGCGCTCCTGCTGGATGGCGATGTCGTATTGCAGGTCGAGGCTGGCCTGGCACGGCGGGCAGTCCGCCAGTGCCGCCAGGGCATCATCCGGCTGGCCCTGTTGCAGCAGGACACGCCCCAACTGGCAGCGGGCGTGACGGATGTTGCGACGCAGGCTGCGGATCTCGCGGAAGGGCTGCATCCAGAACAGCATGATGACAAACCCCGGAACCAGGACGGTCAGCACCGTACCCATGGGGATCCAGGTCTGGCGGTAAAGCAGCAGGACGGCCTGGGCGACTACCAGACCGGTCAGCGTCAGCGCCACGATAAGGGTAGACAGGCCGGTGCCGAGGGCCGGCATGCCGACAATCAGTAATAGCACCGCGCCGACCGCGAGGCCACGAATCAGGTGGATGCTCCAGTCCGGCTGATGCAGATCCTGGCTGGCGAGATA
Organism: Marinobacter halodurans; assembly: GCF_004327985.1. GTDB lineage: Bacteria > Pseudomonadota > Gammaproteobacteria > Pseudomonadales > Oleiphilaceae > Marinobacter_A > Marinobacter_A halodurans. The sequence goes on along the minus strand of NZ_SJDL01000001.1, from coordinate 275,313 downwards.
CGACTGGAAGCCATGGCCGGGCAGCGGTACGGTTTCCGCGCCGGCATGGTCGGGTACATCGCGTAGGGTGAGGAAGGTGGCGTGGTCCAGGTGGTCGATCAGGGGGAGTCGGTCACTGGCGAACACGGCAACCAGCGCCAGGGCGACGACCACCAGACGCAGGCTGAACATATGGGATAGCAGGAAGCGAATGACGGCCACTCCGTAAAAAGGTGTAAAACGCCTTTACGGAGTGTAGGAAGTGTAACTTTCCGGGAATATTGGAATTTTTTGGTTTTTTGTAAGTAAATGTTTTGGCGGGCGCGCGAGGACGCGAAACCCGCCGTCCCGTTCAGTCTTCCCGCCGATACCAGACTTCCACCCGCCCGTTCCGGCTCGCGCCTTCTGCACCGCCGCTGCCGGCAACCGGGGCATAGTGACCGTAGCCGGTATAGGCCGACATGTTGATGCCCTGTTCCTGGCGCAGGGCTTTCTTAACCGACAGGGCGCGTAGTTCGGAGATCATCTGCGCCCGCAGTTCGTTGGCCTGTTTATCGGCGTAGCCAATCAGCATCAGGTCGCTGCCGTTGGCCTGATGGGCGTCCAGGAAACGTTTGAGCCGGGCCAGGTCACGATGGGCCTTGTTGTCCAGGTGGGTGCGGCCTTCGGCGAAGCGGAAGTTGACGCTCAGACGCTGGAAGTCATGGGTGAGGGCGCGTAGCGAGGCAGGAATGCTGTCGCCGCGGTCATCCTCCACCGCCTGGATGTTCTGCGAGATGTAGCCGGTCTGCTGGACGATATCCTGGCCCCTGGGGCCCTGCACGAATTCCAGGAAGTCCCGCGTGATGGGGCTGTCATCGGCCCCCAGCGAATACAGGAACAGGCGCCGGGAGAGGGGGTAGTCCTCGGTGGCGACATTGAGCCGGGTCGGTAACAGGGCCGCCGAGTCGCCATCGGCAATGGCCAGGACCTTGCTGTCGCGCACCGAGGCCAGCCCGGTGAAGCCGATGCCGGCCGGGTCCCGGCTGACGTCGTCGGACAGCTGGTCGTTGGATTCGTAGCGTTTCGCCTGGGCGGTCAGGTTGTACTGCTTACCCAGGACCAGGTGATGGAACGTGTCCCAGGTGCCCGATCGCTCGTCCCGGGCATAGACGTGGATGGTCTGGTCAGGCCCGCCGACCTGTTTCCAGTTGCTGATCTGACCGGCGAAGATCTTCGCCAGGGTCTCTTTCTGGAGTTGGCTGACGGGATTGGACGGATGGACCAGGATCGCCAGCCCATCGATCGCGATGATGTGCTCGCTGGCCCGGTCTCGAAGTTGGGTGCGACTGGCCAGCAACTGCACCTCGCTGTCCCTGGCCGGGCGCGAGGCGGCGGCGATCTGGGCGCTGCCTTCCAGTAAACCCTTGAAGCCGGTGGAGGACCCATGGGCTTCGACCCGCGCCTCGAAGGGCTGGCCGTGCAACTGTCCGGTCACGCGCTGCTCGTTCTCGATCGGTGTCGACTTGATGGCGACACCGCTGGCGCCGGCCTGGTTCAGGTACCCGGCGATCAGCGCCGGTGCAAGCCGGGCGCCAATCGTGTTGGATCCGTGGATCTCCAGATCATTGGCGCTGGCCAGGGAGCTGGTGATGGCGAGCAGGGTGGCGCTGGCCAACAGGGCCAGCCGGCTGACGAATGCTATCGGCACGATACTGTCTCCGTTTTCGGTGAAAACCGGAAGGTATGACAGATATGTGACATTTCGATGACAAAACCGGTAACTGTTTGTGATTCAGGCCTTTAATCATCATCGCGCCGGGCCATCCAGGCATTGGCTGGCTCCGGGCCAGCGCTCACCGCAGCCTCCTGTCACAGAAATTTAAGAGAACGGGTGTAAGCCTTTGAATACGGGTCTGTCGTTCATTGCGGGTTGATGACATCCTCGATAAAGGCATAGCGAATAGTCTCGGTAGGATTGTCCGGGCCCGGACGGCAATGGTAATTTTAGAAAAACAATGTGTTTTGGCGGACGTGTGTACGCTGAACCGGGGTAACTGATAGGAGAAGACAGTATGACGGCATCGACTGAACTGAGTGAGAAGCGGGAGGTCCTGACGTCTCTGGAACCCCTTGTGGAAAAGCTGATGCAGCGCCATCTGGACGAGCGGCGGCTGTGGATGCCCAGCGAGTTCCTGCCATCCAGCGAGGGGATAACCGACGATCAGGAACAGTACCTGACGGATCTGCGTGAGCGGGCCCGGGGGCTGCCGGATCCGGTCCGGGTCTCGCTGGCGCTGAACCTGCTGACCGAAGAGGGGCTGCCGCACTTCCACCGGCTCATCGCCGTTCACCTGGGGCATGGCAACGCCTGGGAACGCTGGAATTTCCTCTGGACTGCCGAAGAGGACCGCCACGGCTGCGCGCTGCACGACTACGTCCGCGATACCCGCCTGTTCAACATGGAAGCCTTCGAGAAGCTCCAGTACCTGTACCTGGAGGCCGGTTTCGACCCCGAATGGCACGACGATCCCTACCAGTTGCTCGCCTACACCAGCCTGCAGGAGCGGGCCACCCAGGCCGCCCACGCCAACACCGGTAAGCTGGCCGCCAACTACGATCCGGTGATCCAGCGTATCCTGGGACACATCGCGGCGGATGAGTCACGGCACTTCCGGTTCTACCGGGATGCATTCTGTGGCCTGCTTGAGACTGACAGTACCCGGGCCATGCAGTCGGCACTCAAGGTGACGCCGCGACTGGCCATGCCGGGCCACAACATCGCCGGCTATGACGACATGGCCGACGTGGTGCATCGTGCGGGTATCTATGGGCCTCGCGACTACCGTAAGGTCGTCCAGCAGTGTCTCGACAGCTGGGGCATTGCCGACTTGGTACCCAGCGACGCAGCCGGCCGCGAGGCCCAGGACAAGCTGATGGCCGTGCCGGCCCGTCTCGATAAACTGGCCAGCCTGATTGAACGCCGTATGCGCAGCAAGAGCTTCAGCTTCGATTTCATCAACCGCCGCGTGATGGAATTCGAAATCGAAGTGGCTTGAGTTCTGCCGTCACATTCACCCGCTCTATTCCCGGAATAACACCCCCGGACTCCCACCCAGGAGTCCGGGGGTGTTATTTTTCAGGGAGTCCAACCGATGTTGAAAAGCAGGGAGGTGCAGTATGACGGATTTCAGCATGGCCATCGGGCGTGTGCGGATATCCCATCCGATCGTTCAGGCCCCGATGGCGGGCGTGTCCACGCCGGCGCTGGCCGCCGCGGTGTCCAATGCCGGCGGTCTGGGGTCGATCGGCATCGGTGCCAGCTCGGTGGACGCCGCCCGCCGGATGATTGAAGAGACCCACCGGCAGACCTCCCGCCCTTTCAATGTCAATGTCTTCTGCCACAAACCGGGACAGCCGGATGCGGAGCGGGAGTCGGCCTGGCTGGAGTATCTGATGCCCCTGTTCGAGGAGGTGGGCGCGGAGCCGCCGATCTCGCTGGCGTCTCCCTACCCCAGTTTTGTCGAGAACGAGGCCATGTTCGAGATGCTGCTGGAAGCCCAGCCTGCGGTGGTCAGTTTTCATTTCGGCCTGCCGCGCCAGGACTGGATCGATGCATTGCGTGCGTCCGGCATCACACTGATGGCCACGGCAACCTGCCTCGACGAGGCCTTCCAGATCCAGAAAGCCGGCCTGCACGGTATCGTGGCCCAGGGGCGTGAAGCGGGCGGGCACAGCGGTGTCTTTGATCCGGCCACCGGTGGCCCGGAGTTGGGAACGCTGCCCCTGGTGCGGCTGTTCAGCAATTATTGCCGACTCCCGGTCCTGGCAGCCGGCGGCATCATGGATGGCAGTGGCATCCGGGCCGCGTTGGACCTGGGAGCCGTCGGCGCTCAGATGGGAACCGCGTTTATCCTGTCGCCGGAGTCGTCGGCGGACGAGGCATATCGGGCCCGCTTCCGCGACGGTGCGGCCATTGAGACCCGCCTGACACCGGTGATTTCCGGCCGCCCCGCCCGGGGCTTTGTCGATCGCTGGTTCGAGGACGTGGATTCGGCCGCGGCGATCGGCATCATGCCGGATTACCCCATTGCCTACGTCGCCGGCAAGGCGCTGAAGGCCGCCGCCAGGCAGGCCGGGCAGCACGACTTCGATGCCTGCTGGGCGGGGCAGGGCGCGCCACTGGCGCGATCCCTCCCGGCCGGAGATCTGGTGCAGCGTTTGATGGAAGAGCTGAAGATCGCTTCAGCGGTGGGGCGCTGACGACAGCCGGAAGTGCTCAAGAATCCACTGTTTGACCGTCGTGGCCACGGCGCTCAGCGGTGCCTGGCGGTTGTGCACCAGAAACAGGTGGCGCCGTGCCGGCAAGGTGGTTTCGAAAACCGGGCCAAGCCGGCCCGCTTCCAGCGCCGGCGCGCCCAGTATCTGATCCGTCAGCCAGACCCCCAGGTGACTTTCTGCCGCCTGTAGCGCCAGCGTGGAATGATCCGAATAGAGGTTGTCCAGTGGCCGACCCGTCAGGCCCGCCTGCTGGATCATGCGCTGCCAGTCCTGGTGCAGGTGATCGTGCAGGAGCGTGCAGCCATCCAGGTTGCCCGTTGCCAGCCCGGGGTGCTGCGAGCGGTATTCCGGGCTGCACACCGCCATCACTTCCAGGTTGCCCAGACCAGTGCAGTCGAAACGCTGATCCGCCTCCGGCAGGTAGCGGATGGCCAGATCGTGGTCGCTGCCGTCTAGTGTCGACAACAGCGACGAGGCATGCAGCTGTAACTCGATGTCCGGATGCACCTCCCGGAATGCCTTCAGTTGTGGACCGAAGCGGATCATCGCGAACCCGGGGGGTAGGGTCAGGCGGACCGTCCGGGTGCGGTTGATGCGCTGCATGGAGACGGTAACGCCAAGCAGTTCCGATAATAACGGGTAGACACGACGGTAGTACGAGCTGCCCGCCTCCGTCAGCGTGACCTGGCGCGCACCGCGCAGGAACAGCGGCAGCCCCAGCCAGTCCTCCAGGGCTTTGACCTGTTGGCTGATGGCGCCGGGCGTCACCGACAGTTCGTCCGCGGCCTGCTTGAAACTCAGCGAGTGGGCGGCCACGCAAAAATAATGCAGCGCCTTCAGGGGTGGCTGGCTCATGGTTTAGGTAATCTCATTCATGGGCTCAATAAATATGGTTTGTCCGCCTTTTGGCTCCTGTTGAGAATAGCTGAGTTGCTTCTCAAACTGAATGGAGTGCGCCATGTCGTCCGCCCGCTTGAGCCCCTCGGCCTGGATCATCCTGATCGCGGCCTCCCTGATGCTGATGTTTGCCTTTGGCTTTCGGGCCAGCTTCGGCCTGTTCGTGCAGCCCATGTCCGAGGCCAATCAGTGGGGGCGGGATGTGATCGGCCTGGCCCTGGCAATCCAGAACCTCGCCTGGGGCATCCTTGCCGTGGTGGCAGGCGGTCTCGCGGACCGCTTTGGCAACACCAAAGTGCTGGTTGCCGGGGCCCTGCTCTACGCCCTGGGCCTGTGGCTGACCGCCGGCGTCGACTCGGTCTGGACCCTGCAGGTGGGCGCCGGATTCCTGGTGGGGGCCGGTATTGCCGGTACCGGCTTCGGCATAGTCCTGCCGCTGATGGCCAAGGCGGTCAGCGAGGAGGACCGCCAGTGGGTGCTCGGCGTGGGTACCGCGGCCGGTTCCATGGGCCAGTTCCTGATCGTGCCGCTGGCGCAGCAGTTTATCGATGTATTCGGCTGGACCGGCGCGCTGAACGTGATGTCGCTGATGGCGCTGGGGATGATTGTCCTGGTCATGCCGCTGGCCCGGCTGGTGCGGCCCCAGGCGGTCCCGGTCTCATCGGCGGTGGAGGAATCCTTCGCCGATACGGTGGGCCTGGCGCGTGGGCACCTGTCCTACTGGTTGCTGACGCTGGGCTTCTTCGTCTGCGGTTTTCACCTGGCGTTCATCACCGTGCATTTTCCGGGGTACCTCACCGACAACGGCTTTGATCCGGATGTGGCGGCCTGGTCCATCGCCCTGATCGGGCTGTGCAATGTGGTGGGGGCGATGGTGTCCGGCTACCTCTCCGGGCGGGTCTCGATGAAGCGGGTGTTGATGTTTATCTACATTTCCCGTGGAATCGTGACCGTGGCGTTGCTGGTCCTGCCGCTGTCGTTGACGTCCGTACTCACATTCAGTTGCCTGACCGGCTTTCTCTGGCTGGCCACGGTGCCACCGACGACGGGCCTGGTGGCGACCATGTTCGGCACCCGCTACATGGCCACTCTCTATGGTGTCGTGTTCCTGGGGCACCAGATGGGCAGCTTCACCGGCGTCTGGCTGGGCGGCTGGATCTACGAACACACCGGCCACTACGATGCCGTCTGGTGGACCAGCGTGGTGTTGAGTCTCGTGGCCGTGGCACTGCACTGGCCGATCCGGGAGCAGCGAGTTGGCCACCTGGTGCCGGCGACGGCCTGAGACCAGCCTCAGGCCTCGTTACCGGCCGCCACGCCGGACGCCCATGCCCACTGGAAGTTATGCCCGCCCAGGTGCCCGGTCACGTCCACCACTTCGCCGATGAAGAACAGGTTGGGGCGGTCGTTAACGGCCATGGTCCTTGACGACAGCTGGCGGGTGTCGACGCCACCTAAAGTGACCTCGGCGGTGCGGTAACCCTCAGTGCCCGCCGGCTTGATGGTCCAGCGATTGAGTGTCCGTCCAGCCGCGTCGATATCCGCGTTCCTGAAGCCCTGCAGCGGTCCATGCCAACCCTGGAGGTCGTTGAAGGCCTGGGCAAACCGCTTCGGCAACTGCGTGTTCAGATATTGGGCAACCGTGGATTGGGGCTTATCACGACGCAGCCGGGCCAGGCTCTCCTGTGCGTTCTCCCCGGGCAGTAGGTCAATCTCGAGGGTGTCGCCCGGTTGCCAGAAGCTGGAGATCTGGAGCATCGACGGCCCGCTCAGGCCGCGATGGGTTACGAGCATGGGCTCGCGGAAGTGCTCGCCGTTGCAGTGCACGTCCACCGGGCAGCTGATGCCGGACAGCGGCGCGAGCTGCTCTTTCAGTTCCGGGTGCAGGGTAAAGGGCACCAGCCCGGCCCGGGTGGGCAGCACTTCCAGACCGAACTGCCGGGCGATCTCATAGCCGAAACCGGTCGCACCGAGGGTGGGAATCGACAGTCCGCCGCAGGCTATGATCAGCGATTCGCATTCCAGCGTGCCGGCACTGGTCCGGACCTGGTAGCCGCTGGCCTGTTCGCGAATCCCGGTCACCTGGGTCTTGAGCCGGATTTCCGCGCCCGCCCATTCACATTCGATCAGCAGCAGGTTGAGAATATCCTTGCTGCTGTCCCGGCAGAACAGCTGTCCCGCCGCCTTTTCCTCGTGTTCGATGCCGTGCCGGTCGACCAGCTCCAGGAAATCCTGTGGCGTGTAGCGCTTCAGCGCGGAAATGCCGTAATGCGGGTTGGCCGACAGGAAGTTGGCTGGCGTGCTGTTCAGGTTGGTGAAATTGCAGCGCCCACCCCCGGACATCAGGATTTTCTTGCCGGGCTTGTTGGCGTGGTCGATGACCAGGACGCGGCGGCCGCGGTAACCGGCGGTGGCGGCACTCATCAGACCGGCGGCACCGGCACCAATAACGATGACGTCGTAGGTTTGGGGCATAGGGGCTTGCGGATCAGGTCGGGGAATTGAAGCGGCCGATTATACGTTTATTTTCCAACGGGGTCCTTTCCTGTGCACTCTGGCTATAATGAAGGTAAAGAGGCCCTGACGGTAAAGGAGTGGTCATGACCAATACCGATCCCCATCCGGAGCTCTCGTCCTCCCGGGATTGCCCCACTATCGACGGTCGGCGGCAAGTGCAGCGGGTTCGTGCCCGGATCACGGAGGTGGGCGGCATCCCGGTGGCCCGCTCGGTGCCCACGCGGGAACGACGGACCATCGGGGCTTGGTGCTTCCTCGATCACATCGGCCCCACCCGGTTGGCTGCCGATGAGCCGGGTATGCGGATCGGTCCCCACCCGCATACCGGTCTGCAGACCTTCACCTGGATGATTGCCGGCGAGATCCTGCACCGGGACAGCCTGGGCTCGGAGCAGGTGGTGCGTCCCGGGGAGGTCAACCTCATGACGGCCGGGCAGGGCATTGCCCATTCCGAGGAGTCCATTGGCGATTCGGACAGGCTGCACGCCGTGCAACTCTGGATTGCCCTGCCGTATGCCGACCGTGAGACCGAGCCCCGTTTCGATCATTATCCCTACCTGCCCCGCTGGCGGGAGCAGGGCGCTGATTTCACCCTGCTGACCGGCCATTTCCGCGAGCACAACGCACCTACCCTGGCCTATTCGCCGTTGATCGGCATGGATCTGACGCATCCCTCCGGAGGCCCGGTGACGATTCCGTTGCGTCCGGACTATGAATATGGGCTGTTGCCCCTGGAGGGGGTATTTGCCTGTGAGGGAGAGAACTACGACGTCAACGAACTGGCCTACTTTGGAACCGGGCGATCCGAGGTGGTGTTCGAGGCGCCCCCGGGCGGCCGGGCGTTGCTGCTGGGGGGCGAGCCGCTTAATGACGAGCTGTTGATGTGGTGGAACTTTGTCGGCTACTCCCGGGCGGAAATCGCCGAGGCCCAGCGTGACTGGGAGGCGGGCAGCGATCGCTTCGGTGACATACCGCAGTTTGACGGGCCGCGCCTGTCTCCTCCGCCTATCCCCTGGAAGGTTTAACCATTGAACGACACGTCCCCTGGATATGAATACTCAGACTTTTAACGGGAGGGACTTACCCATAATAAAAAGAAATGTAAATTAATATGTGTAAAAAATGGTCACTCTGCGTAACCGCCTTTATAATCTTCGCGGCAATATCCGATGGTGGTGGAGTGGGTCGTGTTACAGATTGCAGTCGCGCTGGTCCTGGTCTGCGTGCCGGCATGGGGCTGGGCGCTTTCCGCCGCGTTTATTAATTCGGGGCATCATGATGAAGCCTTCTGGGTCGATGCGTCCCGCAGCATGCAGTCGACCGCGCGCGCCATGTTCCCCCTGTTTTCATCTGCCAAGGCTCAGCGCTGTCTGTCCGTCTTCGGGACGGAAGGGGTACCCGCGCTGGATTTCCGGCCTTTCAGCAAAGCGCTGAGTCCGGCTCTCGACCGTTACGACTGTGAACCCGCCCGAGGACTGGAATCGTGATGCGCATTATTGTCCGTCCTTTCCACTCCCTCGCCAGTAGGGTGCTGCGCAACGTCGTAGCCGCCGCGGGCGCCTTTGCGATCGTGGTTGGCATTTTCTACTGCTACCACGCCTACCACAAGGAACTGGGGCGGGTTGAGGCGCTGACGACGTCCTTCGCCACCGGCTATGTCCCCATGTTGACGGTTGGCATCTGGGACATCGAGGCGGAGGCCCAGCAGCAGGTGGACCTGATTGCCAGCCATCCGGAAATCGCCTCCGCACGGGTGGCGGCTGCAACCGGGATGGCGGTCAGCGCAGGTGAAGCTGTCCATGGGCGCGGGCCTGATCGCCGCATCGCCATTCATCACCCCAAGAACAGCGATGAAACCCTGGGCGAGCTGGATATCTGGTACGACCAGCGTTACATCAACCAGACCATCATCGAGTCGGTGGTGACCAGTTTTCTCGAGTTCGTGCTGTTTGCCCTGATGGTCAGCCTGATCACATACCGCATTATCTTCGCCCGCCTGAACAAACCGTTGCGGGCCATCGCCGACTACAGTCGCCAGCTTACCCCGGGGCGCCGCAATCCGCCGCTGGAGCTGGAGCGCACCCGTCATCGCTGGGAAGATGAGATCGACCTCATGGTGGAGGGTTTCAACACCCTGCGTGACGGGATTGCCCGCTTCAGCGAAGAACGTGATCAGGCGATCCGGGCCCTGAGCGAGGAGCGGGATCAACTGGACGAGCGGGTGCGTCGGCGCACCGAGGAAGTGTCGAACATCAACGCCGCCCTGGAGTTCCTGTCGCGCCTTTCGGTCAAGTTGATCGATGTGCCCACGGCCGGGCAGTCCCAGGCTATCCGCGATGCATTATCGGAGAGCGCCGAGCGCCTGGGATCCACCGCCGGCGGGATTGCCGTCGCGCCTGCGGACGGCGACTGGACCTGGCGCTACCAGTGGACCGGCACCCGCGGGGAGCTGCCGGATGTCGAGGTACTGGCGCGGGCCAAGTGGTACCCGGGATGGTATGTGGGCGCGGCGACCTGGTCGCAGGGGGATACCATCTGTTCCGTGCAGATGGAGGGTGAGCGCTACCTGCTGTTGTTCCGCGAGCCTGCCAATCGGCTGTACACGCCCCTGGAAGAGCGTCTGATCCGGCTTCTGGCCGAAGTCCTGTTCAAGGTTATCGAGCGCTGGCAGCGGCAGCGACAGCTGGAGAAAAGTCAGCGTGAACTGTATCGCCTGTCGCGAACCGATCCGCTGACCGGCCTGGCCAACCGGCGCTATTTCAAGGAAGTCCGGGAGCAGGAAGGTCGCCGCGTGCAACGCAGTGGAGAGCCGATTTCCGTGCTGATGATCGATGTGGATTACTTCAAGGCCTACAACGATCACTACGGGCATTCCGGGGGAGATCGCTGCCTGGTGCGTCTGGCCGAAGTATTCCGCCAGCAGTGTTCGCGGGCGGGGGAGCTGTCGGTGCGCCTGGGCGGGGAAGAGTTTGCCATCCTGCTGCCGGGCATTGACCCCGACGACACACGGGTGCTGGCGGATCGGGTCCGTAAGGCGGTGTTTGACCTGGCCATTCCACATGAGGGCTCGCCGCTGGGATGGGTCACGGTCAGTATCGGTTGTGCCACCTGGTTCGGTGATTTTGGCGCCGGCTCGATGGATGCCGTGTTTGACCGCATCATGCGGGATGCCGACCATGCCCTGTACCGGGCCAAGGAAGGGGGGCGCAATCGTGTGGAGGGTGCCGCCCCGCTGACGCTCATCGATGGCTGAACGCCCCGGGGCGGTGGGCTGACGGCGGTACGGGTTTACGGTAGCTGTACGGTGCCGGTCAGGAAGGGGATCGCCTGGCCGGCAATACGAACACGGTCGCCGTCCAGTTCGCAGCGCAGCTCCCCGCCCCGGGCCGAGACCTGGCGGGCGACAAGCCGGTCTCGGCCCAGCCGTTCTGCCCAATAGGGTGTCAGTACGCTGTGGATCGAGCCGGTCACCGGATCCTCATCGATGCCGTCGGCAGGGCAGAAGTAACGGCTGACGAAATCGCAGTCCTCACCCGGGGCCGTGACGATCAGGCCGCCCCGTTCCAGTGCCTTCAGGGCGCGCAGGTCCGGATTCAGCGCCCGGACGGCGGCCTCGTTGTCCAGTACGATCATGTGATTGGCGTCGTTATTGACCAGGAAGGCCTGCTCGGGGGCTTCCGGTACTCCGCGACGGATGACTTCCGGTGTCGGGACCGGTTCATAGGGCAGGTTGGGGAAGTCCAGTTCCAGCCAGCCATCCGACATGCGGCGCACGCCCAGCGGACCGCTCAGGGAGCGGAAGTGCACGGTGTCGCCTAGCCAGTCCAGGCGGTTGAAGATGACCCAGGCCGAGGCCAGCGTAGCGTGGCCGCACAGCGGCACTTCGGTCCCCGGGGTGAACCAGCGAATATGGAAATCCGCGTCACTGCCCGCGGGCTCGCGCACCAGGAAGGCGGTTTCCGACAGGTTGTTTTCCAGCGCCAGCGATTGCAGCAGCGCGTCGTCCAGCCAGCCCGCCAGCGGCATGACCGCTGCGGGATTCCCGCTGAAGGGGCGGCTGGCAAAGGCGTCCACCTGGTAGAGGGGCAGTTCGGTCACGGGCAGGTCTCCTTGGGTTGTTGGTCAGAGAGTGCCACAGGGGCACGGTTTGGGCGATAGCGTTGTGCGAACGCGGCAAGCTCGGCCTCACCATACAGGTGGATGCGTTGTTCGCCCCGACTCAGAATCCAGTGGTCAGCCGACTGGCGGCAGGGGACAAAGCCGGCCTCGATCAGCGAATGCCGGGCGGCAGCCAGGTCCATGGCAGACAGCGATCCGGAGCCGTTGTCCAGATCCAGCAGGTCGTTGCGATGACGCCCGGGAAGGGGGCGGGGGTAGCGGGATGTCAGCATGGCTGTGCTCCTTTCCTTGAGTCCGGTAACCATTCTCCCGGGCCAGGACTCACCGTCACAGATTCAGGCAGGCTATAATTGCACCGGTACAGGGTGCGGCTGGTTTCAACTGTACCGGTCGATTGACTGAACAACTGTGCTGCCGGCGAAGGCGGTATTTCTGGGAGCATGGGTAAAAGGAAAAATGCCCGTGTGGGCCTGTTCAGGGAGTGCCACCATGACTGTCCTCTATGCCAAGCTGGCCGATCAGATCCAGCAACTGATCAGTGACGGCGTCTACCGCGATGGTGAACGCCTGCCCGGCGTGCGGGTACTCAGCCGCCAGTTTGGCGTCAGTATTTCCACGGTTCTCCAGGCGCACCAGACGCTGGAGAGTCGCGGCTACCTGGAGGCCCGCGAGCGCAGCGGCTACTACGCCAGGGTTCCCTGCAAGGACGCGCCGATTCCTATCATGCAGCGTCCCAAGTCCCGGCCGGCTCCGGTCACGGCGCGGGATATGGCGCTGGATCTGTGTACGGTCGAGCGCAAGCACATGGTGGCGTTGGGCGCCGCCGTGCCGCATGCCGACTATGTGCCGCTGCGCCAGATCCAGCATGCGACGCTCTGGGCCGCCCGGCAGGGGTTGGAAGCCCTGGACTATGCCTTTCCCGGCAAGGACGTGTTCCGGCGCCAGATCGCCCAGCGCATGACCAACCTCGGCGTGGTGACCACCCATGAGGACATCATCGCCACCAATGGGGCCCAGGAAGCGATCATCCTGGCACTGCGCGCGGTGACCCAGCCCGGCGACATCGTAGCGGTGGAGTCGCCGTCGTTTCCGGGCATCCTCCAGGCCCTGGAGGTGGTCGGTCTGCGCGCGCTGGAAATACCCACCCACCCACTGGAGGGCATGAGTCTCGAAGGCCTGGAGCTGGCCCTGGAGCAGTGGCCCATCAAGGCTTGTGTGGTGGTGGCCAACCACAGCAACCCGCTGGGCGTACGCATGCCGGACAGCCAGAAAAAACGGCTGGTGGACCTGCTGGCGGAGCGCAGCGTGCCCATGATCGAGGACGATATCTACGGCGACCTGCCGTTCGAGGGCGAGCGGCCACGACCGGCCAAGTCGTTCGACACCACCGGCAACGTGATCTATTGCAGCTCGTTCTCCAAGACCATCTCGCCGGGCCTGCGGCTGGGCTGGGTGGTGCCGGGGCCACGTTTTGCCGAGATCAGCCAGCAGAAGTACTTCAACAACATGGCGACGGCGAGCATCCCCCAACTGGCGGTAGCCCATTTCCTGGAGCAGGGCGGTTACGACCGCTATCTGCGGACCGCCCGCCAGCGCTACAAGGAAGCGACGGAACGGCTGCGGGCCGCCGTGGTCCGCGAATTTCCGGAAGGAACGGCGGTCAGCCGGCCCATGGGCGGGTTCGTGCTCTGGGTGCAATTGCCGCACGGGGCCTCCGGCACGACCATCTATCACGAGGCGCGGGAAAGGAGCATCAACATCGCGCCCGGGCGGATGTTCTCGACCACAGACAAGTATGAGGACTATATCCGCCTGAACTGTGCCAACCCATGGAGCGAGCGGATCGAGTGGGCCATCCGGACACTCGGCGAGCTGGTGGCCTCGCAGGTTCGGCGCGCCGCCTGAAGACGCGCGTGGCGCCCGGGAAAGGTTGGTGATATCTGGCCGTTTGGTTCTACACTGGTGGAACCAATAACACCAAACTTTCCCGGGGGCGTCCCATGCCGTCGATCTACGAGGAGGGCCTTGGGCCCGTTAACGCCAACTACGACAACCTGACGCCGATCGACTTCATCGCCCGCACGGCCCGGGTCTATCCCGAATACACGGCCGTCATTAACGGCAAGACCCGGTACACCTGGGGGCAAACCTACGAACGCTGCTGCCGGCTGGCATCGGCGCTGGCCAAGCACGGTATTCGCCGGGGCGATACCGTGGCGGCCATGCTCCCCAACATTCCCCAGATGCTCGAGTGTCATTTCGGCGTCCCCATGAGTGGTGCGGTACTCAATGCCCTGAACATCCGGCTGGATGCCGAGCTGATCGCCTTCATGCTCAAGCACGCCGAGGTCAAAGTCCTGTTGGTCGATCGTGAATTCGGTCCGGTCATCAAGGATGCCGTCTCCAGGCTGGATAACCCGCCGCTGATCATCGATGTGAACGATCCGGAATACGGCGAAGGGGAAGCGGTCAGCGATCTCGACTACGAAGACGTCATCGCCGATGGCGACCCGGAGTACAGCTGGCAGCCACCGCCCGACGAATGGGACGCCGTTTCACTGAACTACACCTCAGGCACTACCGGTAATCCCAAGGGCGTGGTCTATCACCACCGCGGTGCCTACCTCAATGCCCTGGGCAACTCGGAGGTCTGGTCCATGGGCATGCACCCGGTCTACCTGTGGACGCTGCCGATGTTCCACTGCAACGGCTGGTGCTTCCCCTGGACCGTCACGGCGGTGGCGGGCACCCACGTCTGCCTGCGCAAGGTGGATCCGGAAAAGATCCTGCGGTTGATCGAGGAGCACGGCGTGACCCACCTGTGCGGCGCCCCCATCGTCCTCAACGGCCTGCTCAACGTGCCAAAGGAAAAGCGCACCACCATCGGTCACCCGGTCAATGCCATGACCGCCGGTGCGGCGCCGCCGGCCAAGGTCATCGGGGCCATCGAGGAAATGGGTATCCGCATCACGCACGTCTACGGGTTGACCGAGAGCTATGGGCCGGTCACCGTCTGCGCCTGGAAGTCCCGCTGGGACGATCTGCCCCTGGACGACCGGGCTGACATGAAAGCCCGCCAGGGCGTTCGTTATCCGACCCTGGCCGGCATGGTGGTGGGGGATCCGGAGAGCATGGAACCGGTGCCGAAAGACGGCAAGACCATGGGTGAGATCTTCCTGCGCGGCAACACCATCATGAAGGGTTACCTGAAGAACCCGGATGCCACCGAGGCGGCCTTCCGCGGTGGCTGGTTCCACACCGGCGACCTGGGCGTCTGCCATGAAGACGGCTACGTGGAGATCAAGGACCGGCTCAAGGACATCATCATCTCCGGCGGCGAGAACATCTCCACCATCGAGGTGGAAGACGCGCTCTACCGCCACCCGGCCGTGCTGGAAGCGGCGGTGGTGGCGCGGCCGGACGAGAAATGGGGCGAAACCCCCTGCGCCTTCGTCACACTCAAGGCGGACGCCGGCGACGTCACCGAAGAGGAGATCATCCGCTTCTGCCGCGAGAAGCTGGCCCACTACAAGGTACCCAAGACGGTGGTCTTCCAGGAACTGCCGAAAACCTCCACCGGCAAGATCCAGAAGTTCGTGCTGCGGGACACGGCCAAGTCTATAAAGTGATCGATGGCGGCGTGGTCTGTCTGTCCCGGAGCCGGCTGCGCACCAGCGACCGGACCTCATTCGCCCAGACCCGGTAACCTTCCGGGCCCGGGTGGAAACCATCACGGGCCATCACCGCCGGGTCGTTCTCGAACAGCACGCTGACCCGCGTGACATCGCGCCGGCCGCGTAGCAACGGCCCCAGCCCGTTGTTGAATTCCCGCGCCCGTCTGCCCAGGTACCAGCGCAGCGGCTGGGGCAGGGCGGGAAAGTGGTCCATCGGCGGCACGTCGGTGAACAGGATCAGCGCCGGCCGATAGCGATCCCGCAAGCGTTCGAGCAACTGGCCCACCTTTCCGAGCCACGAGGCCGCACTTACCGAAGACGTCACATCATTCACTCCGATGGAGATCAGGATCGCGTCCGGCTCGAAAGCGGGCAGCGGGTCGTTGGGCGGCAGGTAGTCGTCGATCCGTCGGCCGGTCAGGGCTTCCAGATGCCAGTGGACCCGATAGTGATCGCCCAGCTTGCGGCTGACCTGGCCGGCCAGCGCCTCGTCCTGGGTTGGGGCCCCGACCCCGGCTGCGGCCGAGTCGCCAATGATCAGCAGGCGCAGGTCGGGGCCATCGCCGCAGATGCCCTCGCGCGCGCCATCGGGTTCCGGCAGTCGCGGTGTACGGGCCCGAACCCAGCGACCTTCGACAATCAGGGCGGGGGCCAGTGGCAGCAAAAGGAGTCGGTGCAGCACAGTCGTGGCTCCTGTCTCGTCAGACGGTGGTCATGCGAAGCGCCCCATCCAGCCGGATGGTTTCGCCGTTCAGCATCGGGTTTTCGATGATCTGTCCGACCAGGCGGGCGAACTCGTCGGGGTAACCAAACCGCGGGGGAAAAGGGATACTGGCGGCCTGATTCGCTTTCGCCTCTATCGGCAAACGGGCCACCATCGGGGTCGTGAACGGGCCCGGCGCGATGGCGTTGACCCGGATGCCGTAGTCCGCCAGTTCCCGCGCGGCGGGGAGTGTCAACGAGATCACGGCGCCCTTGGAGGCTGCGTAGGCGCTCTGTCCGACCTGGCCTTCGTAGGCGGCTATGGAGGCGGTGTTGATGATCACCCCCCGCTCGCCATCGGCATTGTGTTCGCGGTCCTTCATCGCCTCGGCCGCCAGCCGGAGGCTGTTGAAGGTGCCGAACAGGTTGGTGTCGATGACCCGCCGGAAACGCTCCATTGTGGCTGCCCGCCCCTTACGGATGATTTTCTCCGCTGTGGCAATACCGGCGCAGTTCACCAGGATCGAGGGTGCGCCCAGGATCTCGACAATCTGTCGAAAGGCTGCCTCCGTGGCCTCGTCGTCGCGGACATCGCATTCAATCGCCAGCCCGCCGATGTCGGCCGCCACGGACTGGCCTCGGGCCGACTGCAGGTCCACTATCGCAACCCGGGCCCCGAGCCTTGCGAGACGTCGCGCCGTCGCCTCGCCCAGACCAGAGGCTCCCCCCGTAATGACGGCCACCGTTCCCTTGATGTCCATGCGTGCGCCTCTCCAGCTGTCCCTGATTCTTGTGATTTTATAAACGCCTGATTCTGCACGGCGCCGCGAAAGGCCGCAACGCTGCTTTTGGGGCGAGAACCCCGAAGGGGAGAACGCGCTGGCCTGATCGGACTGCCAATCGACTGTGTAGGGCTGTGCAATCACTGATCGCTGCGCTATGCTCGGAATATTGATTGAAGCGATCGCTTTAATTTGAGAGTTATCGAATAAACCTGAACCTCAAGGCGTCGGACGGTTCTAGAGACAATAAGAACAAGACAACCGATGGAGGTGTCTATGTCAGCCAGTTCCACACCGGCCGGTATCCGCGTCGAGCCGCGGCATATCCGCTTTGATGTGCAGCAGGAGTTACGCACCCTGTGGCATGGCAACAGCCTGTTCCGAACCGCGTTTTTCAACGCGCTGTCGCTCCAGTTCCCGGATGGCGAAGAGCAGTTCATCCATTCGGTGCGGCTCTACCGCGACCGCATTGAAGACCCCAAACTGAAGCAGGAAGTGCGTGGTTTCATTGGCCAGGAAGCGCTGCATGGCCGCGAACACCGGGCCTACAACGAGGGCCTGAAGGCGCGCGGCTACGACATCGACGCGATCGATGCCCGTTTCCAGAAGCACACAAGGTGGGTGAAAAAGCTGCCGCCGTCGCGTCAGTTGGCCGGTACCTGTGGCGCTGAGCATTACACGGCGGTGCTGGCCAATGCGATCCTCGGCCACCCCGAGTGGATGGCGGGGGCCACGCCGCAGATGCGGGCCCTGTGGCGCTGGCACGCCATCGAGGAAACCGAACACAAGTCCGTGGCCTTTGACGTGTATCGGCAATGCGTCGGCGACGAGCGGTTGCGCAAGGTGGTTTTCCTGTTCGTCACCTACAACTTCTTCAAGTTCACCTTCCTGAACACCTGCAGCATCCTGAAGTCCGAAGGAAAACTCTGGAGTCCGCGGGTCTGGCTGGAGGGTCTCAACTTCCTCTGGGGCAGGCCGGGCATCCTGCGCCGGTGCCTGCCGGATTTCCTGGCCTATTTCCGTACCGGGTTTCACCCCTGGGACCAGGACAACCGCGACCTGCTGCAACGGAATCTGCAAGAACTGGATGCGGTCTATAACCCGAGCGAGCGTAGTGCCCGAAAGAGCGCCTGAGAACGCCGCCCAGTTTGCAAGAGTTTACTGAAATGCCCTCCAGACTGTGCTATTCCTCTGGTCATGGCGCATCTTTAGGGTGCGCCCCACACTATAAGCATAAGAAGCATCATCGCCGTGCTCCGGCAAGATGAAGCAAGTGGAGATCAAGTGTCCTTCAATATAAGTTCGCAGCGTTTCAGCGTGCCATACGAAGCTCCTGGCAAGGCGCGGCTCGCAGGTCATGGCCGTCGCCCTTACCAAGAGTTGCAACGCCGCCAGGGGCTTCGTATGGCACGCCCTTCGGGAGCCAGTATCCGACACCACGACGGTGTTGCGCCCCTTGGCAATAGAACCACTATTCCCGGCGGAGCGCGCCTTGTTGTAGCGTCGGATACTGGCTCTGAAATGCTGCGAACTTATATTGAGGGACACTAGCATGCGAGTTGGTCTGATCGTTGACTCAGCCTGTGATTTGCCGTTCGAGTTTTCCCGCAGGAACAACCTGTTCATCCTGCCCGTGACGGCCCGTATCGATGGCCAGACTTATGTTGATGACCATGACCCGGTCAAGACAGCGGAGTTCTATGACAGCGGTCTGTTGCAGAAAGGGCATCATGCCGAAACCGAGGCCTACAGCGCCGGACAGATCCACGACCTGTTCCTGAATGAGATCGTCACCCAATACGACGTCGCCTTCTGCGAGACGGTGACCCGATCCCGAAGCCGGATTTTCCAGAACGCGACCGAGGCCATGAACAGTGTCATGGCGCATTACCACGATGCCCGTGAAGCCGCCGGTCGCGAGGGCAAGTTTTCCATGCGGGTCATCGACAGCAAGCAGATCTTTGCTGGCCAGGGGCTCCTGGCGGCCCACACCCTGCGGCTGATCGACCAGAAGCTGTCCAAGAATGCCCTGCGCCAGCAGGTGGAGGACTTCACCGACCAGATTTTCACGGCGGTCATTCCCCGGGACCTGCACTATATCCGCGAACGGGCTCGCCGCCGTGGCGACAAGAGCGTGTCCGCGGTCGTGGCGTTCTTGGGTAAGGCCCTGAACATTACGCCAGTCCTGTTTGGTAAAGGGGCGGAAGGCAAGCCGGTGGCCAAGACCCGAAACTTCGATGCGGCGGTTGAAAAGGTGATGAACTACGCCGTCGGCCGGATCGAGGCGGGGCTGCTGACGCCCTATGTGTCGCTCTCGTGCGGGCTGTCGTGGGAGGAGATCGAAGCCTTGCCGGGACTCGACCAGCTTCGCGAGACCTGCGCCCGGCACAACGTGGAATTGCTGCTGTCGCAGATGGGGATCACCAGCAGTATCTATATCGGTCCTGGAAGCCTGTGCCTGTCACTGGCTGCCGAGGAACACGACTTTTCCGATCACCAGTAATCGGCGCTTGCCCGATTTGCGCGTTCATCTGGCCTGCAGGGCGAATCCTGCAGGCGCCTTCCGCATGCTACCCTGCCGTCATTGTTCATCCTGAGCCCCGCACGGGCAAACCAAGAGCTGACCGACTATGGCCAAGGCATCCGATTCTCTGGCAGATCAACTGCTGGAGCTGCACATCAAGCACGAGCTCAGTGCCCTCAAAGGCGCCAAACTGCGGCGCTTTATCGCCAACGAAGTCGATGAACTGTTCGGTCTGGCCGGGCAGGTGACCCTGCGCCAGGCGGTGAGCGAGGATCAGATCCTCGGCGTGATCCGGCGTCTGGTCGTGGACATGGATATCGATGGGGGGATTCCGGAGCTGGCCGGGGAAATGGCGAGCCAGGTGCTTTCGGCGCCGGTGCAGTCCACCACCCGCCTGCGGGATATTCTCAGCCGCGAGCAGGCCGCGGCGTTCGTGGAAGAGTTCCTGGAGCTGCGCGAACACCGCGAGCGCCTGATCGGCGAGGTGATGGCCCACCCGGTCTACCAGGAGCTGGTGTCGAACATCGTCTACCACGGGCTGGTGAATTACCTGTACGAGGACAACCTGATTTCACGCAATGTGCCGGGCGTCGGGTCGATGATGAAGTTCGGCAAGCGGGTCGCCAACCGGGCCGTGCCGGGCATCGACGAAGCCTTCGAGAAGCGGATCAAGACTTATCTGAGCGACAACCTGCCGGCCCTGCTGGTCCGCAGCGAACAGTTCCTGCTCAAGGCGCTGTCGGATGACGAGTTGCGGGACACGGTGATGGCTGCCTGGAACGGCGTCGAGGAACACACGCTGGCCGAACTGCAGGCCGGTCTGGGGGACATCGAGCTGCAGGAATTCGTGGTGCTGGGCTATGAATTCTGGCTGGAATTCCGCAGGACGCCGTTCTTTGAGGGGTGCTACACCGCCGTGGTGGCGCACCTGTTCGAGAAGTACGGCGATGTGCCGCTGATCGAGCTGCTGTCGGACGTCGGCGTGACAACCGACGTGGTCATGGCGGAAGTGGATGCCTTCGTGCCGCCCTTACTCGACCTGCTGCGCCAGGAGGGGTATCTTGAGGCTCTATTGCGTCGTCGCCTGGCACCATTCTATCGGTCGGCGGCGGTCAAGAAGGCTCTTGCTGACGACTAACGGAGTGTGCCATGCCGAGTGCAGACCTGTTCTGGGCATACCTGATTGCCATATCACTGCTGACGGTGACGCCCGGGGTGGATACCCTGCTGGTGATGCGCAATACCGCACGAGGTGGTTTGCGGGATGGCGTCGTGACCAGTCTGGGGATCTGCAGCGGCCTGTTCGTCCACGCGACGCTGTCGGCGGTGGGGATTTCCCTGATCCTGGTGCAGACCGCCTGGGCGTTTACGGCGGTGAAGTGGCTGGGCGCGCTCTACCTGATCTGGTTGGGGCTGAGCAGTCTGCGCCAGGCCTGGCGCACGTCCGGCTCCGGGTCGCCCATGCCGGCGGTGTCGGGTGTGGGAGAGGGCGGTTATCGCCTGTCCCGCTCGTTGCGTGAAGGGGTCCTGTCCAACGTCCTCAATCCCAAGACAGCCCTATTCTATATGGCCTTCCTGCCGCAGTTCATCGATCCCCAGGGCGCGGCCTTCACCCAGTCCATCCTGCTGGCGTCGGTGCACTTCGTGCTGGCCATGATCTGGCAGGCGCTGGTGGCGGTGATGATCCTCAAGTCCCGGCGCTGGGGCGCCAAGCCGCGCCTGAAGCGATTGATGCATGGGCTGACCGGCGGAGTGTTCGTGGCCTTGGGCACGCGGTTGGCGTTGACCCAGCCTTAACTTGTGTCACCCATGTTCCCGGTTTGCACACTTAATGCCTCTCTCCCCTGGCGGGAGAGAGGTTTGGAGAGAGGGGGACGAGGCGTAAGTCTCGCCAGGATTAACTGGCCGTTTAGGGCGTCTGACGGCGTCTCCCCCTCTCCCCGGCCCTCTCCCGCCAGGGGAGAGGGAGACGGTTATCCGACACTGGGAACGCTGAAATGTCGCTGTGCCTTCTAAAGCATCTGCTGATTATTCTTTACTCCGGCGTGTGAACCGCAGGGTGGCACAAACAAAAAAGGGAGCCCGACAGGCTCCCTTTTCTTATCGACCGTATAGCCGGCCTTATTTTTCCAGATACTGCAGCTTGTCCGGCTTGCCGTCCCACTCGGCCGCGTCGGGCAGGGGATCTTTCTTCTCGGTGATGTTCGGCCACTTGCTGCACAGGTCGGCGTTGAGTTCGACGAACGGCTCCTGACCGGCCGGCAATTCGTCTTCGGAGAAGATCGCTTCAGCCGGACACTCTGGTTCACACAGGGCGCAGTCGATGCACTCGTCCGGGTCGATGACCAGGAAGTTCGGGCCTTCGTAGAAGCAGTCTACCGGGCAGACTTCCACACAGTCGGTGTATTTGCACTTGATGCAGTTATCGGTAACGACAAATGCCATGGTTATATCCCTGGTTTCTCAGTCTGTCTCATCAGTCGGCGAAGCCCGAAGTGCGTCACCGGTCAGTTTATGCGGCTTTCAGGACCGTCCACTGAGCTTAATGTTGTTGCGAGGCGGGTATTGTAGGGAGCGTCCCGCCAACTGGCAAGCTCGGGCCTGCCGTCCGACAAGGCCCTTTTATTATAACCTTATGTACGTCAGGAACTTTCCAACAGGTCCTTCAGTTCATAAAGACGGTTCATCGCTTCGCGCGGTGTCAGCCCGTCCAGATCCAGTTTATCGAGCGCCTTTTCCACGGCGCTGGGCTCGAATCCGGAAAACATGTCGCCCTGCATCGTCGTCGGTTGTGCCGGCTCGGCCACCCTGGTTGGCGCTTTCGCCGGGGCCGGTCGGGTGGGAGACTCGGTACCTTCCAGTCGATGCAGTTGGTGTTTGGCGTTGTCGATGACGTCCTGCGGGACACCGGCCAGTTTGGCCACCTGCAGTCCGTAGCTCTGGCTGGCGGGCCCTTCGTGGACGTTATGCAGGAACACGATGCTGTCGTCGTGCTCAGTGGCGGTGAGGTGGACGTTGACCGCGTGGCGCAGCTGATCGGCCAGCTGCGTCAGCTCGAAGTAGTGGGTGGCGAACAGGGTATAGCAACGCACGTTCTGCGCCAGCTGTTCGGCGGTGGCCCAGGCCAGTGACAGGCCGTCGAAGGTGCTGGTCCCGCGGCCGATCTCGTCCATCAGCACGAGGCTGTTTTCGGTGGCGTTGTGCAGGATGTTGGCGGTTTCGGTCATTTCCACCATGAACGTGGAGCGGCCGCCGGCGATGTCGTCGGACGAGCCCATGCGGGTAAAGATCCGGTCCACCGGCCCGACAATGGCCCGATCGGCCGGGACGAAACTGCCGGTATAGGCCAGCAGCGCGATCAGGGCCGCCTGACGCATGTAGGTCGACTTACCGCCCATGTTCGGACCCGTGATCACCAGCATGCGGCGTTCGTTGTCGATCAGCAGGTCGTTGGGCACGAAGGGCTCGCTGAGGAGTTGCTCCACCACCGGGTGGCGGCCCGCGGCGATATCCAGGCCCGGTTCACTGCTAAATTCCGGCGGATTCAGCCGCAGCGTCGTGGCGCGTTCGGCAAAGTTGCTCAGGACATCCAATTCGGCCAGCGCCTGGGCGGTGTCCTGCAATGGCGCCAGCTGTTCGGCCAGGTTTTCCAGCAGGGCGTCGTAGAGGCCTTTTTCCCGCGCCAATGCGCGGCTCTTGGCGCTCAGGGCCTTGTCTTCGAATTCCTTCAGCTCCGGCGTGATAAAGCGCTCGGCGTTCTTCAGGGTCTGGCGACGGATGTAATCTACCGGCGCCTGGTCCGACTGGGCCCGGCTGATTTCGATGTAGTAGCCGTGCACCCGGTTATAGCCGACTTTCAGGGTGCTGATGCCGGTGCGCTCTTTCTCGCGGGTTTCCACGTCCAGCAGGTACTGGCCGGCGTTCTCGCTGATGTTGCGCAGGTCGTCCAGTTCGTCGTCGTAACCCTCGGCGATTACGCCGCCGTCCCGGATCACCACGGGCGGGTTCTCAATGATGGCGCGGCTCAGCAGGTCGGCCAGTTCCGGATAGGTGCTGACCGTCTCGCTCAGTTGTTTGACGTGTTCGGACGCTATGGCGCCCAGGACAGACTGCAATTCCGGCAACAAACCGAAGGCATCCCGCAGACGTGCCAGGTCGCGGGGCCGTGCCGAGCGTAGGGCCACGCGGGAGAGGATGCGCTCGATGTCACCGACCGACTTCAGCAGATCGTGCAGCGGCTCGTAGTGGAAACCGTCCAGCAGGGCCGATACCGCGCCCTGACGCTCGCGTACGGTCTGGATATCCCGCAGCGGGCGATTCAGCCAGCGGCGGATCAGGCGGCCGCCCATGGCGGTAGCGGTGCGGTCCATGACCCAGGCCAGGGTGTACTGGGTACCACCGGTCAGGTTCATGTCGATTTCCAGGTTGCGGCGGCTGGCCGCGTCCAGGATCACCGCATCCTCACGCCGCTCGCGGGACAGTTTGCGGATATGGGGAAGCGCCGTGCGTTGGGTTTCTTTGGCGTATTGCAGCAGGCAGCCTGCGGCCGAAATGGCCAGCGACAGGTCTTCGCAGCCGAAACCGGTCAGGTCCCGAACCTGCAACTGCTGGGTGAGGGTGCGCTGGGCCGAATCCCGCTCGAACAGCCAGGGTCCCTGGCGCCGGATGCCGGTAAACCCTTCCAGCAGGTCCTCGAAGGGGAAATCCTCGCTGATCAGTATTTCCGCAGGGCGCAGCCGCTGGAGTTCGCCCTGCAGGGATTCGGTGCCGGCCAGCTCGGAGACGGAAAAACGGCCGCTGGAGATATCCAGGGTGGCCAGTCCGAAGTCTTCCCGGTGGCTGAAAATGGCCACCAGCAGATTGTCGCGCCGGTCTTCCAGGAAGGCCTCGTCGCTGAGCGTGCCCGGGGTGACGATCCGGACTACCTTACGTTCCACCGGCCCTTTGCTCGTCGCCGGATCGCCGATCTGCTCGCAGATGGCGATGGACTGGCCCGCACGCACCAGGCGGGCGATGTAGTTCTCGGCCGAGTGGTAGGGGACGCCGGCCATGGGAATCGGCTGCCCGCCTGACTGGCCCCGCGCCGTCAGGGTGATGTCGAGGAATTCAGCCGCCTTTTTGGCGTCGTCGTAGAACAGCTCGTAGAAGTCCCCCATGCGATAGAACACCAGTTCATTCGGGTGTTCCACCTTGATCTTGAGGTACTGCTGCATCATCGGGGTGTGCTTGGTGAGCTCGGTCGGCGCGACTGACATTCGGCATCCATACGTTCAGGAAGTGGGCGGAAGAGGGGAATTGTAAGGAAATCCGCGGATCGATGAAATGCGAATGAGTCGCTTTGGCCGGAGACCGCTTCACTCCGTTTTTTGCGGCTATGCTTAAAGGGACCAATCCAAGCTAAAACCGCGCTGTGATGTGGCACCGGCTTTGCTGGTCAGTCTCCGTTGATTCCCGGAGATAAAGCCGCAAAAGACCCCAGCAGGGAGCCTGACCGTTATGTCAGAAGTGATTGCACTGGACCCTTATCGCCCATACCCGGGCTGCTATGACGAACTGGTGGATGGCAATGGTGTCGCCCGCCCGCAGGCGCTTTCCGTGGCCCGCTTCATCATGCAGAACGGAGCCGAGGAACTGGCCCGACGCCAGGCCGAGCTGGACCGGACCATCTCGGCCATGGGCGTGTCTTTCACGGTCTATTCCGACAGCCAGAATATCGACCGGGCCTGGCCGCTGGACGTGGTTCCACGGACCATCGCCGCTTCCGACTGGCAGCGCACCAGCGATGGCCTGAAGCAGCGGTTGCAGGCCCTGAACCTGTTCATCAATGATCTCTACAACGACCAGAAAATCCTGAAAGACGGCATTGTGCCCAGTGAACTGGTGCTGAAATCGAAAAACTTCCTCGCACCATGCCAGGGCTTCGAACCGGCTTATAAGGTCTGGGCGAACATCTGCGGCACCGATCTGGTGCGCGACGGCGAGGGTAACTTCCTGGTTCTGGAGGACAATCTGCGGGTCCCGTCCGGCGTGTCGTACATGCTGGAGAACCGCACGGTCATGAAGCGGGTGTTCCCCGAGCTGTTTGCCAAGTCCACCATCGGGCCGGTCGACGACTACCCGGCGCAGCTCTGGAACATGCTGGCATCGCTGTCGCCCCAGGATGAGGAGACGCCCCGGGTGGTGGTGCTGACCCCCGGTATCTACAATTCCGCCTACTTCGAGCACAGCTTCCTGGCCCAGCAGATGGGTTGCCCGTTGGCGGAAAACAACGACCTCTACGTGGACGATGATCGGGTCTACCTGCGTACCCTGCACGGTCCGCAGCGTGTGGACGTAATCTACCGGCGCATCGACGACACCTTTATCGATCCCCAGGTGTTCCGCAAGGATTCGGCGCTGGGGATTCCGGGCCTGATCGGCGCCTGGAGAGCCGGCAACGTGGCGATCGCCAACGCGCCGGGCTCGGGGGTGGCGGACGACAAGGTGATCTATGCGTTCGTGCCCGAGATCATCCGCTACTACCTGAAGCAGGATCCGCTGATCGACAACGTGCCCACCTACCTGTGCATGGACGACAAGGAGAGGGATCACGTGCTGGCCAACCTGGACAAACTGGTGGTCAAGCCGGCCAACGAGTCGGGCGGCTACGGCATCCTGATCGGGCCGCGGGCCACGGACGAGGAACGCGCCCAGTGCGCGGCAGCGATCCGCGAGAATCCGCGCAACTTTATCGCCCAGCCCACACTCAACCTGTCCACGGCGCCGACGCTCTGTGACGACCTGCTGGAGCCCCGTCACCTCGACCTGCGCCCGTTCATCCTGCAGGGGGAGTCGCTGTATTGCACCAACGGCGGTCTGAGCCGCGTCGCGTTGCGCCGTGGATCCCTGGTGGTGAATTCCTCCCAGGGCGGCGGCAGCAAGGACACCTGGATCATCAATCACGGGAGCTGAGTCATGCTGGCACGTGTTGCAGAAAACGTATACTGGATGGGGCGCTACCTGGAGCGGATGGACGACACCGCGCGCCTGATCAATGCCACCACCCACATGCTGATCGACTCCCACGAGGGCACCCGCTTCAGTTGGCCGGTCCTGATCGACGTGCTGGGTGAAGACACCGAGGGCTTCGTGCAGGAAGGCAGTTCCAGCGAACTGGGTGTCATGCACTACCTGATTGTGGCCGAAGACAGCGCCGCCTCCATCCGCCACGCCTGTACCCAGGTCCGGAACAACGCCCGCTGCGTACGGGAGGTGATCCCGCGGGAGTTCTGGGAGGGGATCAACTCCCTGCACCTGTTCGTGCAGTCCGAGTGCAAGCTGGCCTCCAGCCGGGCCAAGCGCTACAACCTGATGGCAGAAGTCATCCGGCGCTGTCAGGCGGTGATCGGCGTCATGGATGGCACCATGCTGCGGGACGACACCTATGGCCTGTTCAACATCGGCCGCCACCTGGAACGGGCGGACATGACCACCCGCATTATGGACGTGTTGATCCTGCAGCAACTGGCGCCCGCCGCCGGCCGCCAGACCCGGCGGCAATTCGAATGGAGCTCGCTGCTCAACGCGATGGGCGCGGTGGAATCCTACCGCCGTTACTTCACCGAAGAGCCGGGGGAGACCGACGTGACGGATTTCCTGCTCACCTACGGACCATTCCCCCGGTCGGTGGCCTCCTGCCTGGAGAAGATCGAACGCTCGGCCCGTTGGCTGCCCCGGTCTGAAGGTGTGCTAAAAACTATTGGAAATATCCGGAACGCGCTAGACTCTGAACCGCTGCATTCACTTAACACGCTGGGCATGCATAAGCTGATCGATGACGTCCAGGCGGGCCTGATTGACCTGCACGGCGCGCTGATTTCGGAGTCGCTGCAAGCGCCCGCTGCCTGAACAGGAAGCCGACAAGGTTCATTCATGACGCGATTCGACGTGCCACTGTCTCTGGACGCCCTGAGGCAGACATACCGGTGCCCGTCCGAGAGCGCGGATGAATGGCTGCCCCGTGCCGATTCCCCGGGATGGAACCGGGTACTGGGCTGGCTGATGGAGCAGGGCGGGGAAGTGCTGGGCGGGTTGTCTTCCGACCTTCAGCACCAGTTGCGCGAGCACGGCGCCACCTTCGACCCGCAGCACCAGCAGAACCGGACCCTGGACCTGATCCCCTGGCTGTTCGACTCGGCCGAGTGGGAAACCATCGACACCGGACTGGCCCAGCGCCGGCACCTCCTGTCCCTGGTCCTGCGCGATCTCTATGGCCCCCAGACCCTGCTGCGTGACGGCATCCTGCCGCCGGAGCTGATCTTCCGCAACGCCAGCTTCCTGCTGCCCTGCCACGGCCTGGTTCCGGACGACATAGACTGGCTGGTCATGCTCGGCTGCGATTTGGGGCGCGATGCCAGCGGCCGGATGACGGCCTACGCCGACTCCTCCCAGGCTCCCGGCGGGATGGGCTATGTACTGGAGAACCGGGTCGCCCTCAACCAGGTGGTGCCGGAACTGACGCAGCGGTTCGGCAAGCGCCACCTGGCCACTTTCTTCAAGGACCTCCAGCGGGCGCTGGTGCCGCAGATTCCCTACGCCAGCGAGCCGTTGATCGGCCTGATGACCCATCACTACCGTGACGGTCAGTATTTTGAGCACGCCTTCCTGGCCAACTATCTGGACCTGGCCCTGGTTCACGGTGTCGACCTGATGTTCCGCGAAGGCCGGATCTGGCTGAAAACGCTCAGTGGACTGCAGCCTGTGGATGCGCTGATGCGCTATATGCCGGATAACCTGTCCGATCCGCTGGAACTGGAAGGGGACATCGCCGGCACGCCAGGCCTGCTGCAGACCATTCGCCAGGGCAGCCTGGTGTGCTGCAACCCGCCGGGCGCGGGTCTGATCGACAGCGGCGCGCTGCTGCCGTTCATGGAACGCCTGTGCCGGCACCTGCTGGGTGAATCGCTGATCCTGCCGGCGGTGGAGGCCTTCTGGTGCGGCGATCCGGATCAGCATCAGACGGTGCTGGATGAGCTGATCGATATGGTGGTGCACGACCTGGAAGAGCCCGGCAAGCTGATCAGCTACGCCAATGCCAGTCGGCGTGAACGGGAAAGGCTGGCCGAGCGGATCAGGACCGATCCATCGCGTTTCGTGGCCCGGCGGATCCTGCCCCTGAGCACGCTGCCGGTCTGGCAGAAGCACGAAATCCAGTCCCGCAGCGTCGCCCTGCGCGCCTTTGTTTTGCGCCAGGGTAATGACGACAAGGTACTGCCCGGCGGTCTGGCGCGCTGCCACGAACAGCCGCTGCAACTGCAGTTGGGACTGTCCACCCGTTTCATGGCCAAGGACGTCTGGCTGGAGAGCCCGGACGACAGCAACGTGAGCCTGTTGCACAGCACCATGACCAGCGTGCACCTGTCACGCAAGACCGGCCTGCTGCCCAGTCGCGTGGCGGACCACCTGTTCTGGCTGGGGCGCTACAGCGAGCGGCTCAACCTGGCCTGCCGGGCCATGCGCGCGGCGTTGCCGCTGATCTCGACGCTGGCCCGGGACGAGCAGGTCCAGACGCTGACGCCGTTGGTGGAATTTGCCTGCACCATCAATGGCGGCGTGTTCATGCCCACCGACAACGTGGACGAGCTGACCCACCAGCTCACCAGCCTGTTCCTGTATGACCGCAAGGATGGCCTGCTGGCCGTGTTGCAGGCGCTGATCGTGAACGCCCAGTCGGTCCGGGAATTCTTCGGTGAGGACACCTGGTACGTCCTCGAGCGATTGCAGAACGCCCTGAACCAGTTCCCGGCCCGGGGGGCGGTGTCCCGCATGGACCGGGCCCTGGACGAGATCATCCTGCTGCAGTCGGCCATCTACGGTCTCAACAACGAAACCATGAGCCGCACCCAGACCCTGCGCTTCATGGACATTGGCCAGCACATCGAGCGGGCGCAGCAGACCACCGCGCTGCTGCACAAGGTCTTCGTCAAGTACCCGCAGCCGCCGGCGGCGCTGATGGAAGCGGTCCTGCGCATGGCCGATACCTTGATGACCTACCGCCGGCGCTACCGCACCGAGTTGCACCCGGTGGCCATTATCGACCTACTGTTGCTGGACGAGAGTACGCCACGGTCGGTCGGCTACCAGTGCCGACGGCTGAAGCGCCAGGTGAGCCTGCTGCCGGAGCGTGATTCGACCCTGACCGGCCTCAATGCCGAACAGCGTTTGATGGTGGAACTGGTTTCCGTGTTGCAACTGGTCGACCTGGAAGCGTTGGTCAGCGAAACCGGCGAGCCGTCGCCGCAGCTGGATGAATTGCTGGTGCGCATCAATAACCTGCTCAGCAAGCTGTCCGAAGCCATCACGCTTGCCTACTTCAACCACGCGGATATTCCGCGGCCGATCGACGACGTGTGAGACCGATGAAATACAGGATCTCCCATCTGACGCGCTACACCTACGAACAGGATATCGCCAACAGCTATAATCGTGGCTGCCTGTTACCCCGTGGGCTGTTGTACCAGAAGGTGGCGTCCAGCCGGCTGACGGTCACACCGACGCCCAGCAGCCTCTACAATCACCCGGACTTTTTCGGCAACCTCTATACCTTCTTCCATGTGAATTCGCTGCACCGGGAGCTGGAGGTGAACGTGACCAGTCAGGTGGAGGTGATGCCGCGTGGGTTGGAGCAGGTGCCGGCACGTTCACTGCCCTGGGAGCAGGCGTTGCAGCAACTGGCTGGCGATACCCGTCGCCAGGCGCTGCAGGCCCGGCTGCTGCAGGTGGGTTCCCGGATGGCGCCGATAGATCCGGAACTGGCGGCATTTGCCCGGGATATCTTCCAGCCGGGCGTTCCGCTGCTGGAAGCGACGCGTCAACTGACCCACCGCATTTTCAGTGAGTTCACCTATGACCCGGGATTCACCACACTGGCGACGCCGGTGGATGAGGTGCTCAAGGCGCGTCGGGGGGTGTGCCAGGACTTCGCCCACTTGGCCATCAGCGCCCTGCGTTCCCTCGGTTTTCCGGCCTGCTACGTCAGCGGCTACCTGGAAACCATACCGCCGCCGGGCCGGCCGCGACTGGTCGGTGCCGATGCCTCCCACGCCTGGTTCAGTGTCTACGACCCCTCGTTGGGCTGGGTGGATTTCGACCCCACCAACGACCTGATGCCGGACGAACGGCACATCACCGTCGCCTTTGGCCGGGACTACGCCGACGTGGTTCCGCTCAAGGGATTGATGAGCGGCGGTGGCCGCCACGACCTGGTGGTGGAAGTCGACGTTATGCCCCTTGGTGAAAAGCCGCCGAAATCCGCAAATGCCTGAATCCCGCCGGCTTGTCGAAAAGCATCCGGGAAGGGGTAGACGCGGGCGCTCCATATCGAAAGAATGGGGCCTTCGCTGACCGCTGCCCGGAGTTTCCGATACATGACCGTTTCCGATGATACCCTCTTTAACAGCGCGGCCGAGCTGGGCGACCTGTTGCGCCAGCGCGGGCAGATGATCACCACGGCGGAAAGCTGCACCGGGGGCTGGGTCGCCAAGGTCCTGACCGATCGGGCCGGGAGTTCGGACTATGTGCACAGTGGCCTGGTGACCTATTCCAACGATGCCAAGCGGGGCCTGTTGGGCGTCAGTGAGACGGCACTGGTGGAACACGGCGCCGTCAGCGAACCGGTCGTCCGGGAAATGGTTGCCGGAGCGCTGGTAGCGACCGGTGCCGATGTGGCCGTCGCCATCAGCGGTGTCGCCGGGCCGGGCGGCGGCTCCGAGGACAAGCCTGTGGGAACGGTCTGGTTTGCCTGGGGGCAGTCGGTAGAGGATACCCAGTGCGTGGTGCGGCATTTCGACGGCGATCGCGATGCGGTGCGGCGCCAGGCGGTGCAGTTTGTCCTGGAAGGCGTCACGCAGTTTCTGAAAGAAACATAGTCGAAAACACGACACTTGGACGCCGGGACCTGTTGTGTTTTAATACTGTTCAAATATACAGTCTGGACCCTGTATAAGAGGCTTCCAGACAGGACATTTCCGATCATGCCGTCAGGCGGCACAGCAAGATGAGGTTTTCGCAGCGATGGAAGACAACCGTAAGAAGGCGTTGAGCGCGGCTCTGAGCCAGATTGAGCGTCAGTTCGGCAAGGGCGCGGTCATGAAGATGGGCGATCAGCCCCGTGAAGCCATTCCCGCGGTATCCACCGGCTCCCTGGGGCTGGACGTTGCCCTGGGCATTGGCGGACTGCCATACGGACGGATCGTCGAGATCTATGGCCCGGAAAGCTCCGGTAAAACCACATTGACCCTGCAGGTGATCGCCGAAGCCCAGAAGGCCGGCAAGACCTGCGCCTTCGTCGATGCCGAGCACGCGCTGGATCCGGTCTACGCCGAGAAGCTGGGTGTCAACGTCGACGACCTGCTGGTGTCCCAGCCGGACACCGGTGAGCAGGCGCTGGAAATCGCCGACATGCTGGTGCGCTCCAACGCCATCGACGTCATCATCGTCGACTCCGTGGCGGCCCTGACACCCAAGGCGGAAATCGAAGGCGAGATGGGCGATTCCCACGTGGGCCTGCAGGCGCGCCTGATGTCCCAGGCGTTGCGGAAGCTGACCGGTAACGTCAAGCACGCCAACTGCCTGATGGTCTTCATCAACCAGATCCGCATGAAGATCGGCGTCATGTTCGGCAGCCCCGAAACCACCACCGGCGGTAACGCGTTGAAGTTCTACTCCTCGGTTCGTCTGGATATCCGCCGTATTGGCGCCGTGAAGGAAGGCGACGAGGTCGTGGGCAACGAAACCCGCGTGAAAGTGGTCAAGAACAAGGTCTCCCCGCCGTTCAAGCAGGCCGAGTTCCAGATCATGTACGGCAAGGGCATCTACCACATGGCCGAAGTGGTGGACCTGGGCGTGAAGGAAGGCTTCGTCGACAAGTCGGGTGCCTGGTACAGCTACAACGGCGACAAGATTGGCCAGGGCAAGGCCAACGCCTGCAAGTTCCTGGAAGAGAACCTGGATATCGCCCACGAAATCGAAGCCAAGATCCGCGAGAAGCTGATGCCGAAGCCGACCAGCAAGGAAAAGGCCGCGCCCGCTGACGCCGAGGCTGAAAAGAGCGGCGAGCTGCTCTGAAGCCAGGTGTCACTGACGCTCTGATAGAACACCCTGCCGGTTCGCCGGGAGGGTGTTTTGTTATCGGGGCCCTGGATCGAACGTCCCGTCTTCGAGTTATCCCGGCGGGATTTCAGGCATCCGCGGTTTCCGTGTCGATCCACAGCGGACCCACGACCTGGTTACGCCCCTTGCCCTTGGCCATGTAGAGCCGCTCATCGGCCTGTGCCAGCAGGTCTTCCAGGGTGCTGCCGTCGGGGCCGATTTCGGCCACCCCCAGGCTCATGGTCTGCTTGATGGTGGTGTCCTCATCGACCAGCGGGTGGTCGGCGACGGTCGCCCTCAACTGTTCGGCCACCGCCATTGCCTGCCGGATGTGGGTATCCGGCAGGATGATGGCAAACTCCTCGCCTCCGAAGCGACAGGCCAGGTCGCTCAGACGCAGGCGCTTGCGGATCAGGCGGGCCACATGGACAAGGACCCGGTCGCCCATTTCATGGCCATACCGGTCGTTGACGCTCTTGAAGAAATCCAGGTCCAGCAGGATCAGCGACAGCGGGGTCAACTCCCGTTGGGCACGGTGTTTTTCCTTCTCAAACATCTCCTCGAACATGACCCGGTTGGCCAGTCCCGTCAGGAAGTCGGTGCGGGCCAGTCTCAGCAGTTTGTTTTCGGAGCGTTCCCGGCTCACCTCGTAAACGTGGGAAAACGTCAGGACGCACAGCGTCAGGATGCCCATGTTCAACAGGGGAATGGGCTCCATGTACAGCGGCGAATCGTGGAACCTGAACAGGAAAATGACCGCCCCGATGCCGGTGAAGAACAGCGATATGGCCAGCCCCAGCTTCCGCCCGTGCAGCAGGTGCGACAGGATCGGCACCAGCAGGATCCAGCCAAAAACCGAGACCGTGGAGCGCGGCACATACAGCGCGAACATCATGGCGCTGAAGAAGGGCAGGCTGTAGGCCAGCAGCCACCGGTCCAGGTGGCGGGTCCGGCGCACGGCCCACATCAGGAACAGCGAATAGCTGGCCATGGCGATTTCAACCACGGCCAGCGGCAGGTTCCCGGCGCGGAGGTTCAGCGTTGCAAAGACGGCGCCCGCGGCCATGGTGATCCACAGCAGCGCGATCAGGACGGCTTTTCGGTGCGGCTGGGCATGGGCCCTGGCCGAGAGGGGTATGTTGTCATTCATGGG
Source organism: Marinobacter halodurans (assembly GCF_004327985.1). Classification (GTDB taxonomy): domain Bacteria; phylum Pseudomonadota; class Gammaproteobacteria; order Pseudomonadales; family Oleiphilaceae; genus Marinobacter_A; species Marinobacter_A halodurans. The sequence continues at coordinate 241,578 of NZ_SJDL01000001.1, read as the reverse complement.
CGGGTGACCATTCCTTGTCTGTCGACGATGTCGATTGGTAAGCCGGACCGGGCTCCAGTGTAGCCAAAATGGCAGGCGAGACTGTAAAAGATCGTGATATGTCCAACGGGCTGGCGATAGTCGGCACTCACACGACAGGTCCTTGTCCCAAGCAGCCGGGGGCGGCAAAGTGGGAGGAGAACATTGACTGGAGATCCGTCGATCCATGAAGCAGCTGTTGATTGTCGCCCATGCCCCGTCCCCCAATACCCGGACGTTGCTCCAGGCGGTGGAACGTGGCGCCCGCCATCCGGAAATCGAGGATGTGGCCGTGCGCGTCAGGGCGCCGTTGGATGCCGGGCCCGACGACGTACTGGCCTGTGACGCCATTATCCTGGGAACGACGGAGAACCTCGGCTACATGAGCGGCGCGCTCAAGGACTTTTTCGACCGCAGCTATTACCCGTGCCTTGAGAAAACCCAGGGGCTGCCGTTTGCGTTCTATATCCGGGCGGGGCATGACGGCACCGGCACCCGCCGGGCCATCGAGTCGATCACCGCCGGGCTGCGCTGGCGATTGGTGCAGGATCCGGTGCTGTGCCGGGGCGACTACGATCCGGCGTTTGAAAGCCAGTGCGAGGAATTGGGGCTTTACGTGGCGGCAGGGCTGGATGCCGGGATGTTCTGAGCCCGGCGAGGCTTCCGGTCAGGTTAGCTGGCCAGTTGGTTATAGAAACCCTCGATCCGGGACAGGGCGTTGTCCACGTCGCGGGAATAGCGCCTGCGCTCTTGGCAGTAGCTGAACTGGATGCTCAGCCGATAGCCGGTCCGGAAGGGGTGGCTGCTGACGATCCGGGCGGCCACCCGGGATTCGGAAATGTACTTGCCGGAGAAATCCAGCAGCAGCCGGCTGCCGGCGGGGATTGGGCGGGGGGACAGCGCGGCCATGCCGTAGCGGTTGATGTCCAGGCACTGGACGTCGGTCTGTGCCTTCTGCCGACCGAAGAATCCGCGCTCTGTCAGGCGTACTCTCAGGCAGAGGGCTTCGTAGCGATCCTTGATGCGGCGGTCTGCAGGATTCATTTCCATAACACCGGCTTCCACGTTTTTGTCGTTGTCGTTTTGAACAGTCGCGGAACAGTCAGTTTAGAACCGGCACTCCCGGCAGGAAAACGCCCATCCGGGCATCTGTGACAAATGTCTCAAAAGTGAGTGAGGCGTCATTGCCGCTCATGCGGAGGTGTCCAGTCTCTCGCCACGGCGATCCTCGGCGCTGGTCGGTCGTGCCGTGCGGGCATCAAGCAGTGACGGACGGCGGCGGCCGCTGCGGCGTTTCCGGCGGTCCGGGCCTTCGAACGCCTCCTGGCGGCGCCGGCGATCGGGCCGGGTGCGGCGGTCCAGCGGTCGGTTCTGTGGGGTTGGCGCAATATTCTGCGCATCGGGGGTTCGCTGTTGCTGTCCGGATTTCCGGCGATCCAGCGCTGTCAGGCCATAAGGGTTGGAACGCGATATCTCCATGGGCCGTAACCTCACGTTGTCATCGGCTGTCATTTTACGTGTCATCGGCCGGATTGTGCAAAACTTGAACACATTTTGCCCGTGATGGTTGCGGGTGAGGACAGCGCGGCCTTCTCCTTCTACAATGCTCAGCATCATCCTTTTGGCGAGGCATCCGTGAGCCCCGGATTCCCGCCTTGCATCATTTTTCCGACACAGGACGGCATCTTGAAGTCTCTGCCACTCAATCAGCTCTACAGACATTGCGATACCCGCAACTTCAGCTTCAAGACCACGCGCCAGCTTGAGCCGCTCGAGGAAATCGTGGGCCAGAACCGGGCCCAGGAAGCGGTCCGGTTTGCCCTGGCCATGCCGCACGGCGGCTATAACGTCTATGCCGTTGGCCGCAACGGTCTCGGTAAGCGGACCATGATGCTGCGCTACCTGGAGCATCACGCGAACCGGGAATACCAGAGCCACGACTGGTGCTACGTCGCCAACTTCGACGACCCCCGTTCGCCCCGGGTGCTGCGGCTGCCGGCCGGCGAGGGGCAGGAACTCAAGCAGGACATGGATCGTCTGATGCTGCGCCTGACCAAGCTGATTCCGCAGACGTTCGAGGGGGACAGCTTCCTGGAGCGTGCCGAGAAGCTCAAGAACGATTTCGGCAACCTTCAGGAACAGGAACTGGACAAGGTGGCGCGCCAGGCCAAACGCAAGAAAGTCAGCCTCAGCGTGAGCACGCCGGGCGGCTACCGGCTGATTGCCATGAACGGCGACGAGCCCCACACCCAGGAGAGTTTTGCGGCCCTGACCGAGGTCCAGCGTCAGGCGTTCGAGGATGCCATCAACAAGCTGGAGAAGAAACTCCGGGCCGCGCTGCGCAAGGTTGCCGATCTGGAACAGGAATACGCGGACAAGCAGCAGGCGCTGAACGAGGAGACCCTGGAGAGCATCACCGGCCACCAGCTGGATGAGCTGGTGGCCAAGTACAAGGCGTTGCCGGAAATCGTCGACTACCTCGAGTCGGTGCGCAAGGATCTGGCGGACAACCTGGATATCTTCCTGGAGGACAGCGAGGAGCAGGCGGCCATGGCCTACGCCTCGCTGGATCGCAAGATGCCGCGGCGCTACCAGATCAACCTTATGGTCCATCACAAGGAGCGCAAGGTGCCGGTGATTGTCGAGGACAATCCCACCTACCACAGCCTGTTCGGCTATGTGGAGAACGTCACCTTCAAGGGCACGGTGTTTACCGATTTCTCGCTGATCCGGCCCGGCAGTCTGCACAAGGCGAACGGGGGCTACCTGTTGATGGACGCCATCAAGGTGCTGGAGCAGCCGTTCGTCTGGGATGGCCTCAAGCGGGCCCTGCGCTCGAAGTCGCTGCAGATCAACTCCCTGGAAAGGGAGCTGACCCTGTCCGGCACCATCTCACTGGAACCGGAAGCGATCCCGCTGAATGTGAAGATCGTGCTGTTCGGCGACCGGGAAACCTGGATGCTGCTGCAGGAGTACGATCCCGAGTTTTCCGAGCTGTTCCGCATTGCGGCGGACTTCGAGAATGAAATGCATCGCACGCCGGAGAGCGAGCAGCAGTACACCAAGTTCATCGCCAGCGTGGTGGTGGACAAGAAGCTGCTGCACTGCGACCGCAAGGCGGTTGCCCGGGTGATCGAATACAGTTCCCGCATCGCCGATCACCAGGAGCGGCTGTCGCTGCATGCGGCGGATATCGCCAACCTGCTGCGGGAGTCCGACTTCTGGGCGCGGGATGCCGGTGCGCGGATGATCCAGGCCACCCATGTGGAGCAGGCACTGGCCAGCGCCCGCTATCGCAGCAGCCGGATCCGCGACCAGTACTTCGACTCCATCCGCGACGGCACCACGCTGGTGTCGACCGAAGGGCACCGGGTCGGCCAGGTCAATGCGCTGTCGGTTCTGTCGGCCGGCGGTTTCGAATTCGGTATGCCCAACCGCATCACCGCCACCTGTTATTACGGCGACGGCGACATTATCGACATCGAGCGGGATGTGAAGCTGGGCGGCAACCTCCATTCCAAGGGCGTCATGATCCTGACCTCCTGGCTGGCCTCGCGTTTCGCGGTGACCGATCCCATGAGCCTGTCCGCCAGCCTGACCTTCGAGCAGAATTACGGTGAAGTGGATGGGGACAGCGCCTCGGTGGCGGAGTTGTGCGCGTTGGTGTCTGCGCTGTCCGGCATCCCGATCCGGCAGGATCTGGCGATCACCGGCTCGCTGAACCAGTTCGGTGAAGTCCAGCCCATTGGCGGTGCCAACGAAAAGATCGAGGGCTTTTTCGAGACCTGCCGGATCAAGGGGCTGTCCGGTTCGCAGGGGGTTATCCTGCCGGCCACCAATGTCCAGAACCTGATGCTGGACAGCGATATCCTGCAGGCGGTGCGTCAGGGCAAGTTTGCCGTCTACGCGGTGGAAACGGCGGAAGAGGCGATTGCACTGCTGTTGGGTAAAACGGCTGGCAAGGCCAACGCCAAGGGACGCTATCCGGCCAACACCGTATTCGGCGCCATCCAGAAACGACTGGATACGATGCGCGAGCATGAGCGTCAGGACGCCTCGAGCGACCGGCGCCACGGGCATGACGGCCATCACTCGCCCCACGTTGGGCATTCCGGGCAGGCCTGAGCCGCCGCTGCGTGTCAGGCGGTGGCGGTTTCGATCCGTCGGAAGGTCAGGTTGAACCGGTCGCCGTCTGAACGCCGGGTCTTGGGAAGCTGGTGCTGGTAGTTGGCCTGCAATCCCGGCGGCATGATCAGCAGGCTGTTATGGGGCAGGTCGATGCCGGCGAACAGGCGCCGTTCGCCCGTGCGCCGGAACTGGAACCGGCGTTCTTCCCCGAGTGTCAATGAGGCGATCAGCGGCGCAGGGCCCAGTTCCGGCTCGTTGTCGCTGTGCCAGCCCATGCTGTCACGCCTGTGGCGGTACCAGTTGCACAGCACGCTGTTGAACGCCGTTCCCGCCAGTTCGCTGACGCATTCCCGAACCGACTGGAGAATCGCGGGCCAGGGTTCGGGCCTCATCTCGTGACCGGAATAGCGGTAAGCCGTCCCCGGATCTCCCAGCCAGCATTGCAGTCGCGGCGACCAGTGCCACTGTCCGAAAAGCTGCAGCCGGGCCTGGTACCAGGGGAGTGCTGCGGGCAGGTGTGTCATCAGTTCATCGGCCAGTGTCCCCGGGAGAGCGCCATGAACCAGGCGGAGCTGAAACGGGGGTAGATCGAAAAAGGCTTCGTTTTCAACAGCAAAGGCCATATAAATTCCCGTCTCTTAACGACATTTACTTCAGGAAACGCTATGGTTATACGATACAGGATCGGGGCGCCGCGGGTCGTGTTACCGTAAGAGGATGTTGCAAAAGCTACTGCGCTCAGCGATACGGCGTTGAAAATCGCCTCAAGATGCTCATTTACAGCCCGTAAACTGCGCTCTTTCGTTGATTTTCGCCTTGTCTGGCTATCGCTCGCGACGCTTTTGCAACACCCTCGTGACTGCTGACGGCCGGTGTTCGGACGGGCCCCGTCGGCGGGCGCATCGGCCCGGTGACCGGGGTGCCGGCTCCGGTCGGGGAAGGTTGAGAACAACGATACGGGAAAAGGTGAATCAATGAGCGAGAATACTGAGACGGTTTTTGTAGTCGAAGATGACGAAGCGGTACGTGACTCCCTTGAACTGTTGTTGAAGTCCTCCAACAAGGAGGTCCGGACCTTCCCGACCGCCAACGCCTTCCTCGAAAATTATTCCGACGATATGGCCGGCTGCATCGTGCTGGATATCCGCATGCCGGGTATGGACGGCATGGAGCTGCAGCGTCGTCTCAACGAGAAGAATTCCATCCTTCCGATCATTTTCGTGACCGGCCATGGCGATGTGCCCATGGCGGTGGATGCGATGAAGCAGGGCGCCGTGGACTTCATCCAGAAGCCCTACCGTGAGGAAGACCTGCTCAAGAAGATCGAACAGGCCCTTGAGCAGGACCGTGAGCAGCGCGAGACACTGGGCCAGAAACAGGAGATCATGCGCCGCATCAACATGCTCACACCGCGCGAGACGGAAATCATGGACCGCATGATCGCCGGTCAGGCCAACAAGGTCATCGCCATCGAACTGGACATCAGCCAGCGCACGGTGGAAATCCACCGGTCCCGGGTCATGCACAAGATGGGCACCCACTCGCTGGCGCACCTGGTCCGCATGGTCATGTCCGTAAAGGACCGTATCGACGCTTCCTGAATCCCGAGCCAAGATGGTCGTCCATTCTGAGTCGGCACGGACTTTATGACTGAAGTAGCCAGTGAACGCGACGAGGCCACGATCCTGCTGGTCGATGACAACGCGCAGAACCTGAAGGTGCTCTACGAGACACTGAAGGACCGCGGTTATCGGCTGTTGATCGCCAATGAAGGTGAAAAGGCACTGGCCCTCGCCGAGCGTCACCAGCCCGAGGTTATCCTGCTGGATATCATGATGCCGGGCATGGACGGCTACGAAGTCTGCCAGCGGCTCAAGGCCAGTCCGGACACCGCGGATGGCGCTGTGGTTTTCCTGTCGGCCCTCGATGACGTGGATGCCAAGGTCAAAGGCTTTTCGCTGGGCGGTGCCGACTATATTTCCAAACCCTTCCAGGCCCAGGAAGTCATTGCCCGTGTCGCGACCCATGCCCGGGTGATCCAACTGGAACGCCAGCTCCATGCCCGCAATCGCCAGTTGGAAAGCGACCAGACCCGGATCCTCAATGCCATCAGCGAAGGCATCTACGGCCTGACGACCGAGGGTGAGATTATCTTCGCCAATCCGGCCGCCGGGGCCATGCTTGGGCTCGAGCCCGAGGAACTGGTCGGCCAGAACTTTTTCCGGCTGCATTTCGGTACCCAGGACGCGGGCAGCAACAACCTGCCGGTCCTGGCCACCTGCCGCGATGGGGTTGCCGAACACCAGCGGGATGTCGTGATGTACCGGCCGGATGGCTCCTCATTCCCGGTGGAGTATCGTTCCAGCCCCAAGCTGGAGGATGAACAGGTCCTCGGAGCTGTGGTGGTCTTCCGGGATATTTCCGCCGAGCTGGAAAACGAGCGGGCGCTGGATGAGGCCCGTGAAATGGTGGACATCCAGCGCGACCAGTTGGCTCACGCCTCGCGCCTGTCGACCATGGGGGAGATGGCGGCCGGTTTTGCCCATGAGGTCAACCAGCCGCTGACCGCCATTTCCAACTATGTCCGTGTTGCCGACCGGATCCTGTCCGCCGACGAGCTGGACCGGGAACTGGCCCGCCAGACCCTGCACAAGATCGAAGCCCAGGCACACCGGGCCAGCGAAGTGATTCGCCGCATTCGCAGCTTCGTCAAGAAACCGGCTTCCGGCAAGGAGGTGATCCATGTGGATTGCCTGCTGGAAGAAACCCGCCAGTTCGCCGAGGTGGATGCCCGTACCAACCAGGTGGCCGTCGAGCTCGACGTGGATGAATCGGTACCGGCGGTGCTGGCCGACCCTATCCAGGTGCAACAGGTCGCTCTCAACCTGATCCGCAACGCCCTTGAAGCGACCCGTACCGCGGGCAGCGAGGCGCCCGTCCGGGTGTCGGCCTCCCTGGTCGACGGACAGTGCGTGCGTGTTGAGGTCACGGACCGGGGTGTCGGTTTGCCCGAGGATGCCGAGGAAAAGCTGTTCCACCCGTTCTTCACCACCAAGCAGGAAGGCATGGGTATTGGCCTGGCCCTGTGTCGCAGCCTGATCCAGGCGCAGGATGGCGAGATCGGCTTCGAGCGGCCGGAAGAGGGCGGTGCGCGCTTCTACTTCACGTTGCCGGTGGCGCCGGTGACGACTGAGCAGCCGGAAGAGGCGGTTGAATAAGCTGACCGCCTCGAATAAATACGGGGCGCCTGGCGGCGCCTCAGAAGCTAAAGCACCTGCTACACGATCGAGTTAACCGTACAATATAGCCGACGCTTCAGCCACAAGGTTGGGCTGACGAAGGAAGCCCAACAACCGGCAGGCGAACTCCCGTACAGACCTTTCCTACCGGTGTTGGCCCCACCAATGCGTTTGGTCTGGATGCGGGTGGCATTCTGGGGCTCGTGTTGGGCTTCCTTCGTCAGCCTAACCTACCGGACCTCAACCCCAGATCACCTCACCCGTCAGATGCGGGGCATCGCCTTTCTCATTCAACAGCTGATAAGCCCAGCGATCTTTCTTCTCATCCCAGTTCAACTGCGCCTTGCCCGGCAGGAACAGGGGCTTCTTGAAGCTTGCCGTCACCGTGACCTGGCCATCCTGCCACGCCGGCTGCTGCTCCAGCAGGGCAATGCAGTGCGCCTTGCTCCACATGCCGTGGGCGATGGCGCGAGGGAAGCCGAAGGCACGGGCGGTCAGGGCGTGCATGTGGATCGGGTTCAGGTCGCCGGAGAGTCGTCCGTAGCGGCGTCCCAGTGACTCGCCGGCGCTGACCAGCGCGGAGTGGGGCAGACGCTCCGGTGCCGGCGGCGGCCCCTTGCGCCCACCTCCGCTGCTTTTGCCGGACTGGCGAAACAGGTTGGTGCTGGTTTCCTCCCAGACCAGGCGGCCGGCACTGAACGCTTCGGTCACGAGATCGAACTCGATGCCCTTATCGGTCTGGGTCTGGTTGTCCAGGCGGACATGGATGTCCAGGCACTCGCCATAGGCAATCGGCCGGTGCTGGGTGATCCGGTTGCGCAGGTGGACCAGCCCCAGCAGTGGCAGGGGGAAGGTCTTCTCGGTCAGCAGCTTGAGATGCAGCGGGAACGCCAGGATGTGCGGCCAGGTCATGGGCATCCGGGAACTGCTGCGGTAGCCGCAGACAGCCGCGTAGCGAGCCGCTCGGGCAGGCTCCGTCGTCACGCCCAGCAACTCGGCCTTCAACGGCGGAATGGTCGGAGAACGCGTGTCGGAACCCCGGGGCCTGAGCGCTTTGCCGTACAGCGACCAGAGGGCGGGTGGCTGGTTCCTGTAGGAAATCACATCCTGCATCTTGACTGACCTCATCCGGGCATCACTCGGTTCTTGTGATGATGTGGAATGTATCTATTATGAGTCATATTGGGCCATGGTGTTGCTGGTCCCCTCGGGGTGCCCGGCGACCGTTGCGGTGATAGCTGGGCGACCGGACAATAGGCTCCGGGAGCCAAGCTGCTACTGCAATGGCTCAAAATCTGGTACAACTGTCCATAGTTGATAACCCAGACGGGACGCCAGGGGGTTGGTCCAGGCCCTGAGTGCCGGTAAGTGTCGCAAACCGGCCGTAGACGGGCATTGACTCGCCAGTCAGGCAGACAGGGCGAGCTGGCCAACGCAGTAGCACTACCAAGGAGCAAACCAATAGCTCCCACAACAATAAGCGGGATCATATGCAGGAACTTCGAGACGCAGGAGTGATGTTGCGCCTGATTTATCAGGCCATGAAGCAGAAGGGTGTGGATACGGATGAAATCTTCAGGCGCCTCGGTGTTGATGAGGATTACCTGAACTCCGCCCACCTCAGGACGCCCCACAACGCGCAGCTGTTCTTCTGGCAGATCGTGGAAGAGGTGTCCGGTGATCCCGATATCGGCCTGCACCTGGGACAGGTGCTGCCAACCTACAAGGGGCAGGTCCTCGAGTACCTGTTCCTGAGTAGTCCCACCTTCGGGGAGGGCTTGCGGCGGGCGCTGAACTACCAGCGGCTGCTTTCCGATGCCGCCAACAACGAATTCTTTATCGAGGGCGACCAGGCCTGCATGGTGCTGGATGCCGCCTCGGACGAGGTCCGTCGCCTCAAGCATTTCAACGAATGCTTCGTGCAGGGGCTCATTATCTTCTTCAAGTCGATTACCGAAAATCGCTTCATGTGCTCCAGGGTCGAGTTCGAGCATGAGCGGGACGCAAACCAGGACCATGTGGCCGAGGTGCTCGGTTGCGAGGTGGTGTTCGGCGCCGAGGAGAACCGGATGTATTTCCCGGCCAGCCTGCTGGCGCACCCGTCCTCCCATGCCGAGCCGGAGCTGTTGGCGTTGCACGAGCGCTTTGCCAGCGAGCAGGTGGCGCGGCTGGAGAAGAAGGACATCGTCGGACAGGTGGAGCGGATTGTGGCCGAGTTGCTGGACAGCGGCGAAGTCACACTGGATTCCGTTGCCGAGCGTCTGGATATCAAGCCCCGTACCCTGCGTACCCGGCTGACCGAAGCGGAAACCAGCTTCAACCAGGTGCTCGCGGATTTCCGCTACCGCCTGGCGCGTCAGCTGCTGGCAACCACCGATGAGTCTATCGACGAAATCGTCTATCTCACCGGCTTTTCCGAACCGAGCACCTTCTATCGCGCCTTCAAACGTTGGTCCGGTATGACGCCGATCGAGTACCGCAAGGCGGCGCAGGGGCGTGAGGTTCATCTGGATGTGGTGGGCTAGAAAATAGCCGGCAACCAGACGGTTTCGGACACCCTGAAAGTTTTTTATGAAAAATCGTTGACATGATCGGGGGCGTCTTTATAATGCGCCCTCGTTGTCGCTACTGAACGGCGTCAACGATCTACGCGGAGCGGTAGTTCAGCTGGTTAGAATACCGGCCTGTCACGCCGGGGGTCGCGGGTTCGAGTCCCGTCCGCTCCGCCATTTTGTTTCCTTTCCCGTGTATTCCTTTCCAGCTTTTTTCGCCTTCCAGGCACACGCTGTAATCTTTTCGTCATCCATCGGTCATAGTCTCCTCTGTAGTCTGGTTATTGCCCGTTTCGATTTGATGCGGCCCAGACAAGGAGAATGTCACATGATCGAGTATGAAGAAGAGCTGTTGGACAGCTATTTTGATGATTTCGATGACGATGATGACAGCGACGACGCTGTCGAAATGTAAGCTCATCTCATCCCATTCTATCAGGGCCGTGCTGGTTGGCGGTGCTGACCCGGGCTCATCCCGAACCAGCGCCGGTAGGCCTTGTGGAAGGCCGGCGGACCTGAGAATCCCAGTAGCCAGGCAATTTCCGCAAAATTAAGCCGCGTTTCCAGCACATAGTCAGCCGCCAGGTCCCGGCGGGTCTCGTCCAGTAAGTCCTTGAAGCGGGTCTGTTCCGCATTCAACTGGCGTTGCAGTGTCCAGGGCGCCATGCCCAGCTCCGCCGCCACGTCATCCAGGGACGGCGATTGCCCTTCGAGCATCGGCGTCAGCTTCTCCCGCACCTGATCGATGACGGTCCACCCTCCGCGAATCCGTTTGAGCTGTGCGTCGCACTGTTGTTGCAGGGCGCGGTGCATGGCCGGGTGGGCTTCCCGGGATGGTGTCCGGGCGATTTCCGGTCGGATCTGGATGTGGTTTTCTGGTGCGCCGAAGGTCACCGGGCAGCCGAACCAGGCTTCGAAGGCGGCCTGTTCGCCCTGATCCGGGTATTCGATGCAGGCCTGCTCCAACACCGCGTGCTGGCCCGTCATGCGCCGCAGGAACTGCGTCCAGCCCGCCATCACCGAATCCACCACAAAGAAGTTGTAGCGGTTATACGGCCGAATGGAATAGAAGCAGGCCCGCTGGCGATCGGTTTCGTAGCGGGGATGCCCCCGGCTGTTGCGGCTGTTGAGCAGGGAGTAGCGAATGATTGTCGCCAGACCCTCGCCGGCCGTGGCCGCGCTCATTCCGGCGAGGCCCGACAGGCCGGCATCAATCGGTCGGGTCAGGGCACCCATGGTCAGGCCCAGGCTGGGCTGGCCGGTTCGCAGGATCGCGGCGTGCCCCAGCCGCATGAAGCGGGGAATGCTGATGCGGGCTTCGGGCGCCTGTAACAGTGTCTCCGAGATCCCGAACTGCTCGAAATCCGGACCGATGTCGTGACCCTGGGCGGCAACGGCGCGGGCCATGACGTGCAGGTAGAGCACGCTGATATCGCCCAGGGCATGGCGGCGACGGGATGTGTTGACGGGTGCGGTCATTTCTTGAAGTGTTGTCTGAAGATAATCAAATGTTATTTGAGGATATTGTCTGGGGCAAGGCGGGGGCTTAACTTAGAGGCCACTGAAAGCCGACCTGAACGACCTGAAAGCGTCGGCCCGTTACCCGATGAGGAGACCCCCATGACCGCGATCGAAAAGGCTTCGGGCCAGGCCCGTTACCCCAATCTGCTGGCACCGCTGGACCTGGGATTCACCACCCTGCGTAACCGGACCCTGATGGGCTCCATGCACACCGGCCTGGAGGAAAGGCCTGGCGGGTTCGAGCGCATGGCGGCGTTTTTCGCCGAGCGCGCCCGTGGCGGTGTCGGCCTGATGGTCACCGGGGGCATTGCGCCCAATCCGGAAGGTGGCGTGGGGCAGCATGCGGCCAAGATGGATACCGAGGAGGAAGCGGCGCAGCACCGTGTGGTCACGGATGCGGTTCATGAGGCGGGTGGCAAGATCTGCATGCAGATCCTCCACGCCGGGCGCTATGCCTATCATCCGGAGCTGGTGGCGCCGTCAGCTATCCAGGCGCCGATCAACCCGTTCACGCCGAAGGAGCTGGATGAGGCCGGCATCGAAAAGCAGATCGAAGACTATGCACGATGCGCGGCCCTGGCCAAGGAAGCAGGCTATGACGGCGTCGAGATCATGGGTTCGGAAGGTTACTTCATCAACCAGTTCATCGTGTCCCACACCAACCACCGGACCGACCAGTGGGGTGGCAGCTACGAGAACCGGATCCGTCTGCCCATCGAGGTGGTGCGCCGGGTGCGTGAGCGGGTAGGCGAGCGGTTCATCATTGTCTACCGCCTGTCCATGTTGGACCTGATCGAGGACGGCAGTACCTGGGACGAAGTCGTCCAACTGGCCAGGGAAATCGAAAAGGCCGGTGCCACGATCATCAATACCGGTATCGGCTGGCACGAGGCGCGGGTGCCCACGATCGCGACATCCGTTCCGCGCGCTGCCTTCACCAAAGTCACGGCGCGCCTGAAGGGCGAAGTGGGCATTCCGCTGGTGACCACCAACCGGATCAACATGCCGGACGTGGCCGAGAAGGTCCTGGCAGAAGGCGACGCGGACATGGTCTCCATGGCGCGGCCGTTCCTCGCCGATGCCGACCTGGTGCGTAAGGCCGAGGAAGACCGGGCCCAGGAGATCAACACCTGCATCGGCTGCAACCAGGCCTGCCTGGATCACACCTTCAGCGGCAAACTGACCACCTGCCTGGTCAACCCGCGTGCCTGCTACGAAACCGAACTGACTTACGTGAAGACCGCCACACCCAAGCAGATTGCGGTGGTCGGCGCCGGCCCGGCCGGCCTGGCGTTTGCCACCGTCGCCGCGGAGCGCGGCCACAAGGTGACCCTGTTCGATGCCGGCAGTGAGATTGGCGGCCAGTTCAACGTGGCCAAGCGCATTCCCGGTAAGGAAGAATTTTACGAAACCCTGCGTTACTTCCGGGTGATGCTGGACAAGCACGGCGTGGAAGTGAAACTTAATACCCGCGTAACCGTGGACGATCTGACTCGGGATGGCTTCGACGATGTGGTGCTTGCCACCGGCATCGCGCCGCGCCTGCCGGAGATCGAAGGCATCGACCATCCCAAGGTAATGGGCTACCTGGATGTGCTGCTTAAGCGCCGTGAGGTGGGGCGTCGCGTTGCCGTGATCGGCGCCGGCGGCATCGGCTTCGACGTGTCCGAATTCCTGGTGCACGAAGGCGAGTCCCCGTCACTGAATACCGAACACTTCATGCAGGAATGGGGCGTGGATCTGTCTGTGGCGCACCGCGGCGGCATCCAGGGCGTGAACCCGAAGGTTCCGGCACCGACGCGTGACGTGTTCCTGCTGCAGCGCAAGACCACCAAGGTGGGCAAGAACCTGGGCAAGACCACCGGCTGGATTCATCGGTCCGCACTCAAGATGCGCAACGTACAGATGATCCCGGGCGTCACCTACCGCAGGATCGACGATCAGGGCCTGCACATCACCGTCACGCCGAAGGGTGCGGAGCAGGGCGAGGATCATGTCCTGGACGTCGACAACATCGTCATCTGCGCCGGCCAGGACCCGTTGCGCGAACTCCAGCAGGGGCTGCTGGACGCCGGTCAGCGGGTTCACCTGATCGGCGGGGCCGACGTGGCCGCGGAGCTGGACGCCAAGCGCGCGATTAATCAGGGCAGTCGCCTGGCGGCTGAGATCTGATCGGTGCTATGCCTTAGATAGCCAGGTAAGTATGCCGCAGGTCCTCATCGTCGAGGACCTGCGCCGCTGACCCTTCGAACACTACCTGACCCATGTCGAGGATCACGGCGCGGTCGGCCAGCTCCAGGGCGGCGATCGCGTTCTGTTCCACAATGATGGTGGTGATCCCCAGCGATTTGATTTCCCGCAGGGTCCGCTCGATCTCCCGCACAATGATCGGTGCCAATCCCTCGTAGGGTTCATCCAGCAACAGCAGCTTGATGTCCCTGGCCAGGGCCCGGCCGATGGCCAGCATCTGCTGTTCGCCGCCGGACAGGGTGATCCCTTCCTGGTTGCGGCGCTCCCCCAGCCGTGGAAACAGTTCGAAAATGCGGCTGATTTCCCAGCCCGGCGATGGCGCCAGTTGGGCCAGCTTCAGGTTTTCCTCCACCGTCAGTCCGGGAATGATACGGCGGTCCTCGGGCACCAGCGCCAGACCGCTGCGGGCCGCCTGCCAGGCTTTCATGGTGTGCAGGGGCTGGTGGTCCAGCCAGATCTCACCGTGGGTCAGGTGCGGCGAATCCACCCGGGCAATGGCGCGCAGGGTGGAGGTCTTGCCGGCGCCATTGCGGCCCAGCAGGGCGAGAATTTCGCCTTCATGGATATTCAGTGACACCCCCTGGACGACGTAACTCTCACCGTAATAGGCGTGCAGGCCCCAGGCCGAGAAGTAGGCCGGTTCACTGCGTTCGGCGTGTTCGTGCTTGTGTGCGGTGTTCTCGCTCATGCAGGCGTTTCCTCGCTCAGGCGGTCTCGGTGGTGCCCAGGTAGGCTTCCTTCACCTTCGGATGGCCCTTGATGTTGTCCGGGTGGTCCTCGACGATGACATGCCCCTGGGACATCACGCTGATGCGATCGGCCAGGCTGAACACCACGGTCATGTCATGCTCGATGACGACAAAGGTAATCTCGTGGTCTTCGCTGATCGTCTTGAGCAGGTCGATGGTGTTGTTGGTATCGGCTCGCGACATGCCGGCGGTGGGCTCGTCGAGCAGCAACAGCTTGGGTTTCTGCACCAGGCACATGGCCATCTCCAGCCGCCGTTTGTTGCCGCGGGACATGGCCGAGGCCAGGTGGTGACGATCTTCCAGCAGGCCGACGCTGCCCAGGATCCGCTCCGCCTGCTCCCGGATGTCGTGCTCCCGTGACAGGGATTTGAACGGCGCCAGATGGAAGGCTCCGTCCCGGTGCGCCAGGGCGGGGATCATGACGTTCTCCAGGATGGTCAGGTCCAGGAACACTTCCGGGGTCTGGAAGACGCGGCTGATGCCGACCTGGTTGATCCGGTAGGGCGGCAGCCCCAACAGGCTGTGGTTGTTGAACATAATGGTGCCACTGTCGGGCAGCAGCTTGCCCACAAAGCAGTTCAGGAGCGTTGACTTGCCGGCGCCGTTGGGGCCGATCACCGCGTGGATGCTGTTTTCCACTACCGACAGGTTGACGTCATCCAGGGCCAGCAATCCGCCGAAGCGCTTGTTGACGCCTTTGACTTCGAGTATGGCCATGATCAGGACTCCTTCGGGCTGGCCGGGCGGGACGAGCGCTGGTCCGGCGGGGGTTTCCGGGATTGGGGTGCGTCGGCGTCATCGTCATTGTTGCGGGACCGGAACAGCCGCCCGAGCCAGCCGAGCAGACGGGTCACGCCTTCCATCAAACCGCCGGGAAGGAAAATGATCACCAGCATGAAAATCAGCCCCAGCGACATCTGCCAGCCGCTGCCCAGGAAAGGCGACACGATGGCACTGAGGAAATCCCCCACGCTGTCGGGCAGGCCCGAGAACCAGTTGCCGACGATCACATCGTTGACGCGACTGAAGATGTTCTCGAAATACTTGATGATGCAGGCCCCCAGCACCGGCCCGATCAGTGTTCCGGCGCCACCCATGATGGTCATCAGCACCACTTCGCCGGAGGCCGTCCATTGCATGCGTTCCGGACCGGCCAGGGGATCCATGCAAACCAGCAGGGCCCCGGCGAGCCCGGCATACATGCCTGAGATGACGAATACCACCAGCGCGTAGGGTCGGGTGTGGACGCCGGTGAAGTTGAGCCGGGTCTGGTTGCTCTTGATCGCTCGCAGCAGCATGCCGAACGGCGAGCGGAAGATGCGCAGCGAGATGTAGAACATCAGGATCAGGATCGCGGCGCAGACGTAGAAGCCCACGTTGAACTGCAGGTCCAGGCCCATGAAGGACAGGTAGTGGGTGTCCCCCATCTCCAGACCGAACAGCGACGGTGGCGGCAGCTGACCGGGCGCGGTCGCCGCGTCCAGGATGCGGGGATCGCCCAGATCCATTTGCAGGCCGGTTTCGCCGTTGGTGATCGGCGTCAGCACCGAGTAGGCCAGGTTGTAGCTCATCTGGGCAAAGGCCAGGGTCAGGATAGCGAAATAGATGCCGGAGCGACGCAGGGAAACATAGCCGATCAACAGCGCGAACAGGCCGGAAATCACCACGGCGAAAATGATGGCTGGAATGATATTGACGCTCAGCAGCTTGAGCATCCAGACCGCCGCATAGCTGCCCACACCCAGGAAGGCCGCGTGGCCGAACGACAGGTAACCGGTCAGGCCGAACAGCAGGTTGAAGCCGATGGCAAAGATGCCGTAAATGGCGAAGCGCTGCATCAGGTCCGGATAGCCGGCCCCGAAAGGCGCCAGGATGACGGGGGCGGCGAGCACCGCCACCGTGAACACGATCATCATGAGCCGATCTTTATTATCGGTGGTTTTCAGCATGGCTCAGGTCTCCATAATGCCTTTGCGCCCCATCAGGCCCCGCGGACGGGTCAGCAGGATCACGACGGCAACGAGGTAGATGATGACCTGATCGATCGAGAAGCCGAACAGGAACTCTTTCACCTCCGGCATGGAGGCGAAGCTCTGCAGGACGCCCAGCAGGAAGCCGGCTGCGACGGCGCCGGCCAGCGAGCCCATGCCACCGACGACGACCACTACGAAACACAGCACCAGGAAATCCATACCCATGTGGTAGTTGGGGGACAGGATGGGGGTGTACATCACGCCGGCGAGACCGGTGACCACCGCCGCCAGGCCAAACATCGCCGTAAAGCGCCGGTCGATATTGATCCCCAGCAGACCCACCGTCTCCCGGTCGGCCATGCCGGCCCGGACCACCATGCCGAAGGTGGTGAAACGCAGGAAGGCGAACACTCCGGCGATGATCACCGCCGCGAACAGGAAGTAGACCAGTCGCCAGATGGGGTAGACCACGGTATTGGCGCCCAGGCCGATCAGGGCTCCGATATCGATCGAGCCCACGAAGGCGTCGGGGGCCGGTTGTGGAATCGGATTGGCGCCGAAAATCTGCTTGATGATCTCCTGCAACACAATGGCCAGGCCGAACGTCACCAGGATCTGGTCGGCGTGGGGCCGCTTGTAGAAAAACTTGATCAGGCCCCGTTCCATGGCAATGCCGATGATCAGCATGACGGGAATGGCAAATAGGATCGACCAGAACACCGAGTAGTCGATCATGGTTTCGCCCACCTTGCCGAACCACATCACGACGTAGGGCGTGTGGACCTCCACCGGTGTGCCCCATGGGGTGGTTTCGGTGGCGGACTTGGTCACCATTTCCAATGACAGCAGCTTGTTGAGAATGACCGTGCAGAACGCGCCGATCATGAACAGGGCGCCGTGGGCAAAGTTGACGACACCCAGCGTGCCGAAAATCAGGGTCAGGCCCAAGGCGATCAGCGCATAGGCGCTGCCTTTATCGAGGCCGTTCAGGATCTGCAGAATAATGGCATCCATCGGTTCTCCCTTGTGTCCCGTCCGGGGCATTCGCGCACCTGTTGCCGGTCGCCATGCAGGCGCTCGGCCGACAAGCGAAGCACGCTGACGGGGCACGAGTCTGATAACAATCGCCCGAACGAGGCCGGGCATATCCAGATCGCATCAACGCAGGTCCACATCCGGCGACGTGGACCTGCGTCAGGGATGGCAGTACCTTCCGGGTCAGGCGCCCGGATTGCACTTGCCGAGAGAGCCTCCGGCAAACATCGGGTTGTCCGGTTCGTACATCACTTTATCGACCGGTGTGACGTTGAAGACCTCCAGCAGGTCGAACTCGGACTCGGGCTTTTCCTTACCGCGGACCACCAATACGTCCTTGAAGCACTGGTGGTCGGCAGCGCGATAGAGCGTCGGACCGTTGCCCAGACCATCGAACTTGAAGCCCTCCAGGGCTTCGGCAATGGCGCAGGGATTGAAGCTGCCGGCCCGCTGCGCCGCGTCGGCATACAGCAGCGTCTGCACGTAACAGGTATGGGCAGCCTGGGATGGCGGATGACCATACTCCTTGCCGAAGGATTTGACGAAAGCCTGGGAGCCGGCATCCTGCAGCGTCCAGTGCCAGTTGGTGGAGCCGAAGATCCCCTTGACCGCATCGCCGGCACCGCGCGCCATCAGCCGCGAGTAGAGCGGAACCACGATTTCGAACTGCTTGCCATTGACCACCTTGTCGCGCAGGCCGAACTGCACCGCGTTGGTCAGCGAGTTGACCATGTTGGCGCCGTAGTGGTTGAGGATCAGGACGTCCGCCCCGGAATTGATCACGGGCGCGATGTAGGACGAGAAGTCGGTGGCCGACAGCGGGGTACGGACCGTGCCCACCGTCTCCCAGCCGAGTTCTTCGGTGAACGCAATCATGGATTGCTCCTGGGTCCAGCCCCAGGTGTAGTCGGCGGTCAGGTGGTAGGCCTTGCGGTCGGTACCGTATTCCTTGCCCAGCACCGGCGCCAGTGCGGCGGCAGACATGTAGGCATTGAAGAAGTGGCGGAAGCCGTTGGCCTTCTTGTCCTTGCCGGTGGTGTCGTTGGAGTGGGTCAGGCCGGCCATGAAGATAACGCCGGCTTCCTGGCACAGGGACTGGACGGCAATGGCAACCCCGGAGGATGAGCCTCCGGTGATCATGATGGCGCCATCCTTTTCGATCATGGCGCGGGCCGAGGCGCGGGCGGCGTCGGACTTGGTCTGGGTGTCGCCGGTTACGTAGTCGACCTTGCGGCCGAGGATGCCCGCACCGTTCAGGGTCTTGGAGGAAAATGTATTCAGCATGCCACCGTCGCCCTCACCATTGAGGTGTTTGACGGCGAGTTTGTAGGCACGCAGTTCGTCCGCGCCCTCGTCGGCATAGGGACCGGACTGGGGCACGTTAAAGCCCAGGACGACCCGGCTGTCACCGGGTTCGTTGGTATAGGCGTTGGCGGAGCGCGTGAATATGGTGGGTGCGACGACGCCGGCCCCCAAGGCAGCGCTGCCCTTCAGGAAACTGCGGCGTTTGAACTTGTTGTCTGACATTGTGCTTCTCCCCGAATGACTCTTGTTTTCCGTCGGCCCCGGGGCTGCGCAACCGCTATCCTTCCTGTGCAGCTTCCGGGTGGCCGAACCTTTATCGATCAGGTGCACTTTAAGCTTTGGAGATGTCCAAAAATTAAGCAAATAAAGATGGGCGTAGTTACAACTAATGTCTAGTGCGCCTTCCGTGCGCCCAGGACTGGCAGGATCGGTTCCCGCCGCGCCATGAGGGCCTTCCGGCGGTGTTGAGCGGTCGACGGTTTCAAAACGTTGCAGATTTCTGCTTATTCTCCGCGGCGGGATGTCTACAATAGACGGTAAATTACAAACAACGCTGATTTCTGACGTTTTACGGCACCACCGGAGGCAAGGCATGGCGAAAACCGCCGCGGCGGACGAAGGGTATTCGGCCGTCTTTTTTATGGACGGCGCGACGGTCGCAAGGCAGATGCGGGGCTCGGAGTTTGGTGCCTTCCTCGACGGGTATGTGGGGTTGTCGGACCTGGCCGATACGGATGTCAGGGCCGTCTACCTGAACCTGGCCCCGGATCTCGGCATCCGCGGCCTGGTGTTTTTCCGCATCTATTTTGATGAAGAAGGCCGGGCGGACAGTCACTGGAACGTGCCGGTGGAAAAGCTATCCGAAATCGGGGCCAAGGGCCCGGATCTTGGTGCCGGCCCGATTCATCTGGTCTGCCGTAGCCAATGCCCGGAGCCGGGATTCTCGAATGAGCTCTGGGACCCGGACATGACCCCGGGCAGCAACCACTTTCAGTCCATCCGCCGGGCGGTGGATGAGAACCACCTGAAATTCCAGAAAAAAGCGATCGAAGCGCCGGACGAGGACATTCCGGTCCTGCAGGCGGCCGTCAAGCGTTCCTCCAGCACCACGGATACCCGGGAAGCGGCCCGCCAGCGGGTGCGGCTGGCCCGGACCATCCGCGAGCAGCGCCTGCGCATAAAAACCCTCCAGAGCGTGCATCGGGACGCCATGGCGGACATGCAGCGCGTGCATCGCCATGAGATGCAGACGTTGCGCAATGAATTGCAGGCCATGGAGGAGAAGCTGGAGCGTCAGCGCCTGGCGAACGAACAACTGAAGGTCAGGCTTTCCGAACGCAACGAACAATACCTGAACCTGCAGCAGGAACTGGGCGAGTCAGATCCAGCCAACGAAGCCCGCCAGGAAGCCAGCGATGCCGAAGTGGTCCTGCTGCGCGAACAGCTCGAACGCAAGCAGCGGGAGCTGGAACTGCGCAACGACAAGATCGTGGTGCTGGAGCAGGAGCGCTACGAGCTGGCTCACCGGGAACCGGCCGAAAACACCCTGATGGCGAAGTTGAAGTCGCAAAATGTGTTTCTGGTCGCCTATCATCCGGGGCTCGGCCATATCACGTTGCCGTACGAGGACATTCCCCGCTATTTCGAGAACGCCATGGCCTTCGTGGCCGACAAGTGCGGTTTGAACGAACCGGCCTATCGCCAATGGCTGGCCCACCATGACGATCCGCGCTGCCAGGCCGAGGTTGACGGCAAACCCTGCCATGAGCCGCTGATCCGGGTCAGCCAGCCCTCCGATTTCCATCCGGGAATCAACGACCGCTGCGAAAAGCACCAGCTCTGATCCGTCAGCGGTTAGGGCGCCTCCTCAGGCCAGTGGGCCGGGACGACGAAGGTCCTGGCTGCTTCCTCCCAACCCCTGCCATCCGGGCGGGGTGCCATGCTGGCAAACAGGCGGGGTGCGCCACCGGCCCGGATGGCGTCGAGCACCGCTCTGGTGTTGGCCTGGTCCGGCGGTGTCGGCGATTGATAGCGCCCCAGCCAGTGGGGTTTCATCAGGCAATGCCAGCTCGCCGTCGAGGCAGGGTCCAGTGTTTCGACGCGGCACCAGTCCCCTCTCTCATGCCGGGGCGGCACGCCGGCCGGTGAGGCCATGGATGTTCCGGCCGGGTAGAACAGGTAGCCGGGCATGAACAGCCGGGGCAGGGGGCTCTCCCCGATGCCTTGTTGGGCCAGGATTCGCCGGGCCGCGGGATGCCGGGTCAAACGGCACTGGTGGTGGGTCAGCCGCCGGACCTTGCGGTCGAGACGGTCTTTGGCGTTGGGGCCGAACCAATAACAGCTGCCGTCGGCCTGGGTATATCCCAGGTAGAACTTGACGGCTACTTCATGGTGTTCGATTCGCCGCTCCCGGGGGTTCTCCACGATGAAGTCCAGTTCGCCTACCGTTCGGCCGTTCTCGCGGACCGGTTCGTTCATCAGCAGGATGCGCCAGCCGAGCAGTTCCGTCAGCAGGAACTGGTAAAGCCGTTCGAAGTAGAAACCCAGCCGGGGACTGGGATGGGCGGCCAGCAGTGTCTCCAGGGGGCGTGGCTGCGCGTCCAGCCTTGCCAGACGCTGCGGTAGATCCTCGGGCAGGTAGCCGGCCAGGTCAAAATGCAGGTCGTTGTCGGACAGCTGGGGAGCGTGACACAGCCAGGCCAGGTGTCTGACCGCCGCGGTCTGCCATAAATGAGTCGACGGTGGGCCGGGAGGGGCGATGGCGGGCTCCTGTTCTTTTTTCAGAATTGCTGTCACTTTGGGTAGTATTGGCGGACCCGTGTTCACTGAACGCGCCCGGCGACTTCCGGCAAAGGCGTCAATCGCCGTGAGTGGCTCCCGGGAATCCGCACGCTCGGCTGTGCAGACTCCCAGCCGGGGCTACGGCAAAACGGTCCGGTCACTATAACCCGAGTGACCCACACGCATCACTGGGCTGGCACAGGATAACGAATGGAGCAATTCAGAAATATTGGTGTGATTGGGCGGATGAACAGCGTCAAGGTGGTGGAAACCCTGCGCCACCTGAAGACCTATCTGCTCAACGAGAACTATCAGGTGATCCTGGAGTCGGAAACCGCCACCGTGCTGCCCGGTCACGGGCTGCAGGTGGCCAGCAAGAAACTGCTGGGTGAAATCTGCGATCTGGTCATCGTGGTTGGCGGCGATGGCAGCCTGCTGGGGGCCGCCCGGGAACTGGCCAAGTCCAAGATTCCGATCCTCGGTGTCAACCGCGGCCGGCTCGGGTTCCTGACCGACATCTCGCCGGACGATCTGGAAGAACGCGTGGGCCGTGTGCTGCAGGGCGAATACATCGAAGAACACCGCTTCCTGCTGGATGCCCACGTGACCCGCAGCGACAACCCGGTGGGGTTCGGAACCGCCCTGAACGACGTGGTCCTGCATCCCGGCAAATCGACCCGCATGATCGGTTTCGACCTGTATATCGACGGCCAATTTGTCTACAGCCAGCGCTCGGACGGCCTGATCGTCTCGACACCGACCGGCTCGACTGCCTATTCCCTGTCGGCGGGCGGTCCCATCATGCATCCCAAACTGGACGCGGTGGTGCTGGTGCCGATGTTCCCGCATACGCTGAGCAGCCGACCGATCGTGGTGGATGGCAAGAGCGAGATCAAACTGGTGATCGGCGAGGACAACGAAACCTATCCCCAGATGAGTTGCGACGGGCAGATGGACGTGTCCTGCGCGCCGGGCGATATCATCCGTATCACCAAGAAACCCTTCAAGATTCGCCTGATTCATCCGACGGATCACAATTTCTACGCCACGTGCCGGGAGAAACTCGGTTGGGCCAGTAACATCGCAGCGAGTTAACTATGTCTGTAAAGCGGTCAGGCAGCCGGGGCTATGACATCATCGGCGATATCCATGGGTGCGCGCACACCCTCCAGGCATTGCTGGAGCAGATGGGGTATCGCAAGCTCAACGGGGTCTATGAACACAAGCGCCGCCAGGCGATTTTCATCGGCGACATCATCGACCGGGGACCGCGCATCCGCGAGTCGCTGCACATGGTGCGGGACATGGTCGAACGTGGCTCCGCGCAGATCACCATGGGAAACCATGAATACAATGCGTTGGGCTACTGCACCCGGGCCCGTCCCGGCAGTGATCATAAATTCCTGCGGGAACACAACCCCCGGCACGATCGCCTGATCCGCGAGACCCTGGAGCAGTTCGAGCATTATCCCCACGAGTGGAACGAGTTCCTGGAATGGTTCTACACGCTGCCCCTGTTCCTGGAAGTGGCGCATTTCCGGGTCGTGCACGCCTGCTGGGACAGCCGGCTGATCGAGCAGTTCAAGAAAGTCCAGGGCGGCAACCTGATCGACGAGGATTTCCTCCATGCCTCGTCGGTGCTGGACTCCTTCGCCGGACGGGTCATGGACCGCCTGCTGCGGGGCACCGACCTGCGCCTGCCCGACGGGCTGCACATCGAAGGCAAGGACGGATTTGTGCGTCGTTTCTTCCGCACCAAGTTCTGGGCGGAGAATCCCCAGACCTACAACGATGTGGTGTTCCAGCCGGACCCGCTGCCGGAGGACATTGCCAACCGGCCACTGTCCGAGTCCGAGAAGAAAAAGATCCTCGCCTATCCGCCCTCGGAGCCGCCGGTCTTCGTCGGGCACTACTGGCGGGAAGGGCGGCCGGCACCGCTCAAGCCCAACGTCGCCTGCATCGACTACAGCGCGGTGAAATACGGTCGCCTGGTGGCCTATCGGATGGACGACGAGCGGCAACTTTCCGCGGACAAATTTGTCTGGGTTAACGTGCCGCGGCCGGAACTGCCGCGCGATTCGCAAACCGAAGACAGTCTTACGAGGTAACCCTTTGTACCGAGTCAAACAACTGCCGGCCGAGACGGACCTGGCCGACTTCAGCCAGTGGCTGCGCCAGCAGGGCGTGGAACACCGGATTTCCGAGGAGGGTGGCCAGCAGGTTCTCTGGCTGGCCCATCAGGAACACGCCGAACCGGTACTGGCTGCGCTTGAGCAGTTCCTGTCCCGGCCCGAAGTGCGACGGGCCATCCATGAAACCAACCACTCCCCGGTCTTCGTCAATGGCCGCTGGCAGCCATCGCCCAGGCATGCGCCGATGGTGTTGGCGATCATTGGGTTGGCTGCGCTGGTGTCCTGGTTTACCGGGCTGGGGCGCGATCCATCGTCGGCCGCCTTGATGTTTGTCGATCCGACCCGGTTTGTCTTTGACACCCTGGCGCAGCGGCTCGATGCGTTGACGGCAAGCCTCTCCCAGGGGCAGATCTGGCGTTTGCTGACGCCGGACCTGCTGCATTTCAGTTGGTCGCACATCATCTTCAACGCGGTGATGATGTGGTTCCTCGGCAGTCAGGTGGAATGGTTTGATGGAAAACGGCGCCTGGGCATCCTGGTGGTGGTCGTCAGCCTGCTGTCGAACACCCTCCAGTTCCTGGTTTCCGGTCCCCTGTTCGGCGGGCTGTCGGGGGTGGTCTACGGCATCCTCGGCTATTGCTGGCTCAGCCAGCAGCGCCGACCCCGGTTCCAGTTCCCGCCGGCCCTGATCGTGGTCTCACTGGTGTGGATCCTGATTGGCTTTACACCGCTGACGCGGATCCTCGGACTCGGATCGATGGCGAATGAGGCGCATCTCGGTGGCCTGGTGGCCGGGCTGATCATGGCCGTGCTGATGCCTCCGCCACGCAAACAGGATACCCAGGGCGCCTGAAGTCTCCCTCAAATGTAGGGACAGATGGTATCTACGGCAACGCGGGGATACCGGCACGTTTAACCCCCTTCGGCGTATCGGCTACACGCCCACGAACGTTTTATAAGACATAAAAAAGCCCCGCCAAACGGCGGGGCATAAAATGAGCCTGTTAAGCTCCTGATGAGAGAGACCAAATGAAACGACCGTTCCCACTTGGTACGGTTCAAATAGTAATTATTATCATTTGCGCTTGTCAAAGATTTTCGTCGACTTTTTTGAAAAAAGTTTGTTCCACACCAGAGATCATCGTGGCGATAGCCTGTTTCCCGGGGTGGACGCCCCGTAGACAATGGTCGCTATGTTAAGCTGACGTGATCGGTCGAAGGCTGCGTTGTCGTAAACTGCGCAGTCCGGGCCTGCGATTCAAGGGGAGAGGATGACTTACGAAGAACTGATCAAACGACTGGATCCCACGGTCTACAGGAGCCTGCGCCGTGCCGTGGAGTTGGGCAAGTGGCCGGACGGTCGCCCAGTCTCCGAAGAGCAGCGCCAGATCTGCATGGAGGCTGTGATCCATTACGAGAATGAGCACCATATCCCCGAAAAAGAGCGGGTGGGCTACATTGACCGCGAGCGCAAGGAGCTGCAGGATTCGACGCCTGTGGGCGATACCACACCCATCCGCATCCTGAATTGAGGGTGTCGCAGATGACGTCCGCAGTCGTTGATGTAAAGGGGCCGCTACGCAAGATGCCGGTCGAGCCCGGCTCACCAGTGCATTACCGGATGAAGGTCGGCGAGACGCTGGTGCCGTTGAATGACCTGATCGGCCGGGATATCCAGATTGATTTCGACGGGGAGATCCGCTGTATCCATTGCGATCGCCTGACGAAGAAGAGCTTCAACCAGGGGTTCTGTTACCCCTGTTTCCGGAAACTGGCCGCTTGCGACAGCTGCATCGTCAGCCCGGAAAAATGCCATTATCATGAAGGAACCTGTCGCGAGCCGGAATGGGGCGAGACCCATTGCATGGTGCCCCACGTGGTGTACCTGGCCAATTCCTCGGGCCTGAAGGTGGGGATTACCCGCAAGTCACAGGTGCCGACCCGCTGGATCGACCAGGGTGCCATTGCCGCCATTCCCATGCTGGAGGTGGCCACGCGCCAGTTGTCGGGCCTGGTGGAGGTGATCTGCAAGGACTACGTGGCCGACCGCACCAATTGGCGGGCCATGCTCAAGGGCGATGTGCCACCGCTCGACCTGGTGGAAGAGCGGGCGCGCATGCTGGAGACCATCGAGGCGTCGCTGGACCGGCTGCGCGATGAGCATGGCCAGGAAGCGATACGTCCGGTGTCGGACGACACCACGGATCTCGCCTATCCGGTCGAGGTCTGGCCAACCCGCATCCGGACCCACAACCTGGATAAAACACCCTCGGTTGCCGGGCGTCTGGAGGGCATAAAAGGTCAGTACCTCATCCTCGACAGCGGCGTGATCAACATTCGTAAATTCACGGCGTACAGTGTGCGTCTGCAGGTGTTCGGCGAGAAGCCGCAGACCTCGGACCTGTTTTCAAACTGAAGTGTCGGGCCCCGCAAGAGCCGGGGCGCCGGATCCCGGCCGGGACCGGGATCGCCAAACCGGAGAAAGTACCATGCGAACCAGTCAGCCACGGACCATTTACCTGAAGGACTACAAGGTGCCGCCGTATCTGGTGGACCATGTCGACCTGCGTTTCGAGCTGTTCGAGGAAGGGACCCGTGTTTACAACTCGATGGAGATCCGGCGCAATCCCGATGCGGATCCCGGGCAGCCGCTGGAGTTGGACGGGGAAGGGCTTGAGCTGGAAGGCCTGACCGTCAACGGGCTGCCCCTGGCGCCGTCGGATTTCGAGGTGACTTCAGGCGGCCTGCGCATCGAGAAGGTCTCCGATGCCTTCACCCTGGGCGTGGTGACCTGGATACTGCCGCAGGATAACACCCGGCTGGAAGGGCTCTACAAATCCTCCGGCATGTTCTGCACCCAGTGTGAGGCGGAAGGCTTCCGGTGGATTACCTATTTCCCGGATCGCCCGGACATCATGGCCCGGTTCCGGACCCGGGTCGAAGCGGATAAGGCGCGTTACCCGATCCTGCTGTCCAACGGCAACGATGTGGACCGCGGGGACCTTGAGGACGGTCGCCATTTCGTGACCTGGGAGGATCCGTTCCCCAAACCCTGCTACCTGTTTGCCCTCGTGGCGGGTGACCTGGTCGAAAAGCGCGATCGTTTCAAGACCCAGTCCGGCCGCGACATCGACCTGCGCATGTACGTCGAGCCCCGCAACGCGGCCAAGTGCGACCATGCCCTGGATTCGCTCAAGCGCGCCATGCGTTGGGATGAGCAGATCTATGGCCGGGAGTACGACCTGGATATCTTCATGATCGTTGCCGTGGACGATTTCAATATGGGCGCCATGGAGAACAAGGGGCTGAACATCTTCAACTCCTCCTGCGTCCTCGCCAGTGCGGACACGGCAACGGATGCGGCGTTCCAGCGCATCGAGGCCATCGTCGCGCACGAGTACTTCCACAACTGGTCCGGTAACCGGGTGACCTGCCGGGACTGGTTCCAGTTGAGCCTCAAGGAAGGCTTCACCGTGTTCCGGGATTCCCAGTTCTCGTCGGATATGGGCTCGCCCACGGTCAAACGGATCGAGGACGCCACGCTGCTGCGCACGGCACAGTTTGCCGAGGACTCCGGCCCCATGGCGCATCCAGTGCGGCCGGACTCCTACATCGAGATTTCCAACTTCTACACGCTGACCGTGTATGAAAAGGGCGCCGAAGTGGTGCGCATGATCCACACGCTGCTGGGTGAAGCCGATTTCCGCAAGGGCAGCGACCTCTACTTCGAGCGCCATGACGGCCAGGCGGTGACCACCGACGACTTCGTCAAGGCGATGGAAGACGCCAGCGGACGCGACCTCAGCCAGTTCCGGCTGTGGTACCAGCAGGCGGGGACGCCCGTGGTGGACGTGACCGATCATTACGACGAGCAGGCCCGCACCTATACGCTGACGCTGAGCCAGCATGTTCCGCCGACACCGGGACAATCGGAGAAGCAACCGCAGCATATCCCGTTTGCGGTTGGCCTGATCGGTGAACGCGGCGCCGACCTCCCGCTGAAGCTCGAAGCCGGGGCGTCCGATGCGCCCAGGAACCGGGTGCTCGAACTGACCGGGGCGGAGCAGACGTTCGTCTTCCACGACGTCGCCGAACGCCCGGTTCCCTCGCTGCTGCGGGGCTTCTCGGCGCCGGTGAAGGTGCGTTACCCCTGGAGCCGCGACCAGTTGCTGTTCCTGATGAGTCACGACAGTGACGGCTTCAACCGCTGGGATGCCGGACAGCGGCTGGCGGTGGACGTGATCCAGTCGATGCTGGGCCAGCCCCAGGAGCAGACCGTGGATCCGCGGCTGGTAACGGCTTTCCGGCAGCTGCTCTCCGATACGGACCTGGACCTGGCTTTGGTGGCCAAGATGCTGCACCTGCCCAGCGAGGCCTATCTGATCGAGTTGTCGGATGTGGCGGATGTCCAGGCCATCCATAGTGCCCGGACCCGCGTGCTCAACCAACTGGCCCTGGAGCTACAGGACGAGCTGCTGGCCTGCTACCTGCGCAACCGCGAGGACGGCGACTATGAACCGACGCCGGAAGCGATTGCCCGCCGCTCCCTGAAGAACACCGCCCTGGGCTGGCTGCTGCACATCAACGAAGAGGAAGCGCGGCTGATGGCGCTGAAGCAGTTCGAGTCCGCCACCAACATGACGGACCAGGCCGGCGCGTTACGCTCACTGGTGAATTCCGACTTCGAGGCGGATCGCAGCAAGGCGCTGGATGCTTTCTACGAACGCTTCAGTGACGATCCGCAGGTGGTTGAACAATGGTTCTCCATCCAGGCCGGCAGCCCGCGGGCCGGGACGCTACCGGCGGTGGAGGCTCTTCTCGAACACCCGGCGTTCGACTGGAAGAACCCGAACAAGATCCGCTCGGTGATCGGGGCGTTTGCCGGTCAGAACCTGGCCAACTTCCACGCCGAGGACTGTTCCGGTTATCGCTTCCTGGCCAGGCACATCCTGGCGCTGGACAGCACCAACCCGCAGATTGCGGCGCGACTGGTGGCCCCGTTGACCCGCTGGCGCAACTACGGCGAGGTCTATCGCGAGGGCATGCGGGCGGCCCTGGAGCAGATCCAGGCCAGGCCCGACCTGTCCAAGGACGTCTACGAGGTGGTCCACAAGTCCCTTAAGGGCTGATCGCCTCCCATCATGTCACGCCCCGGTGCTTCCCGGCCCCGGGGCGTTTTTGTTTGCGGCCTGCCCCGTCCCCTCGCCATTCAACCCCCGCCACGGCCCGGCTCAACGTTGCACATCGCTACAAAATCGCACTTTCGGTTGATGGATTTTGACTTGAGATCGGCTAACCTTCGATTCTTGCAGGTGGATCCTTGTGCGAGGGATATCCGCCCTGTGGCGGCCCTGGTTGCCACAGTCAAAGAACAAGATGCCAGGGTCAATGGCACTGCCGGTCCGGGTTGATCCGGCCGGAAATACTATAAAAAACAGAAGCCTTTCGGCTTTTAGACACGTGAAAGGTCCGAACAATGATCCATAACAAGAAATGGCTGTTGGGTAGTGTGCTTGCTCTTTCCATGATGTCCGGCCAGGCGAGTGCCGCGGTTTCCGCTGCCGAAGCTGCGCGTCTGGGGCAGGATCTGACACCGTTTGGCTCTCCGGTGGCCGGCAATGCCTCCGGCACGATTCCGGCGTGGACCGGCGGCATCACCAAGCCGCCTGCGGGCTCCGGCTACAAGGAAAGCGGTGATTTCCATCCGGATCCGTTCCCGGATGACAAGGTTCTGTTCACTATTAATGCCAAGAATCTCGACGAGTATCGCGATCATCTGAGCGATGGCATCATCGCCATGATCGAAACCTACCCCACCACCTTCCGTATCCCGGTTTACCGGACCCACCGCAGCCACGCGATACCGGACTGGGTGGCGAAGAACACGAAAGACAACGCCATATCCGCGACCATCGTGGGTGAGGGCGCCGGCATCAAGGGCGCCTACGGCGGCTATCCGTTCCCGATCCTGAGCGGCGACAACGAGCAGAAGGCCTATCAGGTGATGTGGAACCACCTGACCCGCTGGCGGGGTATCAGTGTGACGCGCCGCTCCAACGAAGTGGCGGTCCAGCAGAACGGCGATTACACGCTGATCCGGTCCCAGCAGGAAGCCTTCTTCAACTTCGACAACCCCGAAGGCGACGAGTCCACGCTGGACAACATCCTGTTCTACTACCTGTCGTTCACCGAGTCTCCGCCCCGTCTGGCCGGCGGTGCCATCCTGGTTCATGAGACCCTGAACCAGATCAAGAATCCGCGTAACGGCTGGGGTTATAACGCCGGCCAGCGCCGTGTACGCCGCGCCCCGAACCTGGGTTACGACTCGCCGATCGCCGCTGCGGATAACCTGCGTACCGCGGACGATACCGACATCTTCAACGGCGCCCTGGATCGCTACAACTGGACCTACGAGGGCAAGCGCGAGATCTATGTGCCCTACAACAACTACAGGATCGCGCAGAAAGGCCTGCCCTACAGCGAGATCCTGGGTGTCTCCCACATCAATCCGGATCTGACCCGCTGGGAACTGCATCGCGTTCACGTGGTTTTGGCGACGCTGAAGAAGGGGCAGCGCCACATCTACTCCAAACGCCGTTTCTACGTGGACGAGGACAGCTGGAACACCCTGCTGGTGGATCAGTACGACAGTCGCGACCAGCTGTGGCGCGTCAGCATGGCCATCGTCAAGAACTTCTACGAGCTGCCGGGCGTCTGGTCGACCCTGGAGGTCTTCAATGACCTGCAGGCGCGTCGCTACAACGTTCAGGGCCTGGATACCGAAGAGCCGAATACGCGGGTCTTCACGGACGATGTTCCCAACAAGCGTTACTTCTCGCCAGCGTCCCTGCGTCGTCGCAGCGTGCGCTGATCGGGAGAGACCGGGCAGGAGCCGGAGTCCCGGCGACTGCCCGTTGCCGGATCGCATCCGGACGGCACGACAGACACTAAACAACTCAGAATAAAGGCAATCTGAATGGCTACACCTTTCAAGCGCAAGGCATTTGCAGCGTTGCTGGGGCTGTCACTGGCACTGGCCAGCCCCTGGGCGGCGGCAGTCAGTGATGTTCTTGAGACGCCTGCCAGGCCGACGTCGCTGGCCGACGAAAGCCTGCTGACCGACAGCACCTATGCGGGAGATCGCATGGTGGCCGTGGGTGAGCGTGGGCACATCATCTACTCCGATGACCAGGGCCAGACCTGGCAACAGGGTAAGGTTCCGGTGGCCACGACCCTCACGGGCGTCAGCTTCCCGACGCCGAAGCAGGGCTGGGCGGTCGGTCACGGAGCGGTGATCCTGCACAGCAGCGACGGCGGCGAGACCTGGGAGAAACAGCTCGACGGCACCAAGGCGGCGGATCTGGTCATCGCCACGATGAAAGAACAAATTGCCGAGCTGGAACAGAAGGTGGAGGACGCACCGGATGACCAGAAGGAAGACCTGCAGTGGACCCTGGAGGGCATGCAGTTCAGCCTCGAGGACGCCCAGGCCGACAAGGAAGTGGGGCCGTGGAAACCGCTGCTGGATGTCTGGTTTGCCAATGACCGGACCGGCTTTGCGGTGGGCTCCTACGGTTTCCTCTTCCGCACCGATGACGGTGGCCAGACCTGGCGTGACTGGTCGGCCCACGTGCCGAATCCGGATCGCTTTCACCTCAATGGCATTGCCGAAATCACCGGCGGCGCCCTGGTGATCGTCGGCGAAGCCGGCACGATTTTCCTGTCCACCGACCGCGGCGATACCTGGCAGCGGGTGGAGAGTCCCTATACCGGTTCCTTCTTTGGGGTTATGGGCACCGGTGACGTCAATGAAATCCTTGCTTTTGGACTGCGTGGCCACGTTTTCATGTCGACCGACCTGGGCCGCAGCTGGACCACCGTACCCAACGATTCGCCGAACAC
The DNA here is from genome assembly GCF_004327985.1 of Marinobacter halodurans. Classification (GTDB taxonomy): domain Bacteria; phylum Pseudomonadota; class Gammaproteobacteria; order Pseudomonadales; family Oleiphilaceae; genus Marinobacter_A; species Marinobacter_A halodurans. The sequence goes on along the minus strand of NZ_SJDL01000001.1, from coordinate 209,993 downwards.
GCTGAACAGCGGCGCGGTGGCCGAAGATGGCCGCATCACGCTGGTTGGCAACGGCGGCACGGTGTTGGTGAGTTCCAACAACGCAGAGAGTTTCCGGACCTACTTCAGGTCTGATCGTCAGGGCGTGATGTCCGTACTGCCGGTCTCTGACGAGGAGCTGGTGCTGTTCGGTGAGGGTGGCGTCAAGCACACCGACATCAACGGCAGGAATCCCTGATCCGCCATCTCCTATAAGCACGACAAGAATTCTGAAGAGGGTCATTGAATGTCCAACCCCAAACACGACAAAGGCGAGCATTACTTCACGTCGCCCAAGGCGGAGCCGTTCCTGGAACGCCTGATCTTCAACAACCGGGCGATCATCCTGTTTGCCTTCCTGTTGCTGACGCTTTTCCTGGGCTACAACGCCATCAAGATCCAGCCGGATGCCAGTTTCGAGCGGATGATCCCGCTGGAGCATCCCTACATCGTCAACATGATGGAGCACCGGGACGACCTGGAGAACCTGGGCAACTTCGTCCGTATCGCCGTGGAAGCGAAAGATGGTGATATCTTCACCAAGGACTACATGGACACGCTCAAGCAGATCACCGACGAGGTGTTCTTCCTGCCTGGCGTGGACCGTTCCGGCCTGAAGTCCCTGTGGACGCCCAACGTGCGCTGGGTCGAGGTCACCGAGCAGGGCTTCCAGGGTGGTACCGTCATTCCGGAAAGCTATGACGGCTCCCGCGAGAGCCTGGAGCAGCTGCGCCAGAATATCCTGCGTTCCAGCGAAGTCGGGCGCCTGGTGTCCGATAACTTCAAGTCCACCATCGTTTATGCCCCGCTGTACGAGAAGAACCCGGAAACCGGCGAGGCGCTGGATTACGCGGCGTTCTCCAGGCAACTGGAAGAGAAGGTCCGCCAGAAGTACGAAAAGCAGAACCCGAACATCGACATCCACATCGTCGGCTTTGCCAAGAAGGTGGGGGACCTGATCGAGGGTATCGGCTCCATTGCCTGGTTTGCCGGTATTACCATCGTGCTGACCACGTTGCTGCTGTTCTGGTATTCCCGCTGCATCGCGGGCACGCTGGTGCCTGTGTTTGCGTCGATCGTGGCGGTTTTCTGGCAGTTGGGGATCCTGCGCCTGCTGGGTTACGGCCTGGATCCGTATTCCGTACTGGTGCCGTTCCTGGTGTTTGCCATTGGCATCAGTCACGGGGTTCAGGTGGTCAACGCCATGGCCATCGAGGCGGCCAAGGGCTTCGATCCGCTGACCTCCGCACGGCTGGCGTTCCGTGCCCTCTACATTCCGGGCATGCTGGCGCTGGTATCCGACGCCTTCGGCTTCCTGACGCTGCTGTTCATCGAGGTTGATGTGATTCGCGATCTGGCGGTGGCTGCCGGCATCGGTGTGGCGATCATCATCATCACCAACCTGGTTCTGCATCCGCTGATCATGTCCTACGTGGGCATCACCAAGGGCGGTATCAACCACGTCCAGCACCATGGCCAGAAGGAAGACCGCAAGTGGCGGATCATGTCCTATTTCTCCCATCCCGGGGTGGCACCGATCTCGCTGCTGATCGCCGTGCTGGGCCTGGGCCTGGGCTTCTACTACAAGCAGGACCTGAAGGTGGGCGACCTGGATCAGGGCGCACCGGAGCTGCGGGCGGATTCCCGCTACAACCTGGACAACAAGTACATCATCGATAACTACTCCACCAGTGCGGATATCCTGGTGGTGATGGTGGAAACCCAGAAGGAGCAGTGCACCCAGTATGAGGTGCTCAGTGCCATGGATCGCCTGCAATGGGATCTCCAGAACACGCCGGGCGTGCAGTCCAGCGTGTCGCTGGCGGATGTCTCGAAGATGGTGACCAAGGCGCTCAACGAAGGGAACTGGAAGTGGTACGAGATTTCCCGCAACCAGACCATCATCAACGCGTCCATTCGCGAGGCCCCGAGCGGCCTGATCAATACCGACTGTAGCCTGACGCCGGTGCTGGTGTTCCTCGAGGACCACAAGGCCGAAACGCTGCGGACAGTCGTCCAGGAAGTCGAGCGGTTTGCCGCGGATAACAGCAACGAGGTACACAACTTCAAGCTGGCGGCTGGCAACGCGGGCGTCGAGGCGGCCACCAACGAGGTCATCTCCAAGGCCAAGAACCTGATGCTGATGTTCGTCTACGGCGTGGTCAGTTTGTTGTGCCTGCTGACGTTCCGGTCGGTCCGCGCCGTACTGTGCATCATCGTTCCCCTGGGCCTGACCTCGGTCCTGTGTGAGGCGATCATGGCGGCGACGGGGATCGGCATCAAGGTGGCGACCCTGCCGGTCATCGCGCTGGGCGTGGGTATCGGTGTCGACTACGGTATCTATATCTACACCAAGCTGGAGAAGTACCTGCTGGAGGGCAAGACCCTGCAGGAGGCCTACTACGAGACCCTGCGCTCAACCGGCAAGGCGGTTATCTTTACCGGTGTCACGCTGGGGCTGGGTGTGGTGACCTGGATCTTCTCGCCCATCAAGTTCCAGGCCGATATGGGGCTGCTGCTGTTCTTCATGTTCATCTGGAACATGGTGGGTTCCATCTGGCTGCTGCCTGCCCTAGCTCGCTTCCTGTTGCGTCCGGACAAGATGGTGGCCAAGGCGAGAAGCGCCAGATAAGCGGTTAGGCCGCTACTCAAAAAGCCCGCAATCGCGGGCTTTTTTGTTTTTGACTCATGCATTTAGCTACAAGGGTCGGCTTTATTTCGTTGGATTGATGGTCTATGTTCTAGAATGAACATAAGAGGGTGGGGTGGCGCAGACTGCCCCTGAAAACGAGTGACATAAACTAGAAAAGAAGGGAATGACGACAATGGCACTTCGACACAAGCTATCCACTTTCGCGCTGGCTACCGCTGTGAGCCTTGGAGCGGCATCCGGGTCGGCCTCGGCGGCGGAACAACAGTTCGTCACCATCGGCACCGGTGGCGTGACCGGGGTCTACTATCCGGCGGGTGGGGCGATCTGCCGCCTGGTGAACAAGGATCGCAAGGAGCACGGCATCCGTTGCTCGGTGGAAAGTACCGGTGGCTCGATCTACAACCTGAACGCCCTGCGGGCCGGTGAACTTGACCTGGCGGTTGCCCAGTCCGATTGGCAGTATCACGCCTATAACGGCACCAGCGATTTCAAGGATGACGGTCCTTTCAAGAAGCTGCGTGCAGTGTTCTCCCTGCATCCGGAGCCGTTCACCGTTGTGGCTCGCAAAGATGCCGGCGTCAAGGACTTCAATGATCTCAAGGGCAAGCGGGTCAGCGTCGGTAACCCGGGTTCCGGCCAGCGTGCCACCGCCGAAGTGCTGATGGACGAGATGGGCTGGGACATGAGCGCCTTCTCCCTGGCCGCCGAACTGAAGGCTGCCGAGCAGTCGCAGGCCCTGTGCGACAACAAGATCGATGCCTTCTTCTACACCGTTGGCCACCCGTCCGGTGCCATCAAGGAAGCCACGACTTCCTGTGACAGTGTTCTGGTCAACGTCCAGAACGATGCGACCAAGAAACTGGTCGAGGAAAACCCGTACTACCGTGTTGCGACCATCCCGGGCGGGATGTACCGCGGTAACCCGGATGACACCACGACCTTCGGTGTGGCTGCGACCGTCGTCACGACGGCTGATGTGCCTGATGAAGTGGTCTATCAGATCGTCAAGGCCGTCTTCGAGAACTTCGACAGCTTCAAGCGCCTGCATCCGGCATTTGAGAACCTGAAGAAAGAGGAAATGGTGCATGATGCGCTGAGTGCCCCGCTGCACCCGGGTGCGGTCAAGTACTACAAAGAAGTTGGCCTGATGGAGTAAGACCGGAATGGAGGCTCGCCAGCTTCCATCATTCCGCTCGAACTTATCGGTTGGATCACGGCTGTCCCGGACGGGGACAGCCGTTTTTGGTCAATCCCTCCTGAAAGGTCGTATCAATGGCGAACCAAGAAAAAAAGTCATCCAACGCGGAGCAGAGCCTACAGTTCTCTGATACCGAAGCGGTGATGCAGACGGAAACCGGCGGCAGGGCGGCCACCGGGATACCGGGCGCTATCCTGTTTCTGGTGCCGGTCGTCTGGTCGCTTTTCCAGTTATGGATAGCGTCCCCGCTGCCCTTTATTTTCAACACGGGTATTTTCAACTCGACCGAGGCCCGTTCGATTCACCTGGCATTCGCCATCTTCCTCGCTTTTGCAGCGTTCCCCATGATCAAGGGGCGGACGCTCAATCATGTGCCCATCTACGACTGGGTGCTGGCGTTGCTGGCTGCGTTTGCCGCGTCCTACATCTATATCTTCTATAACCAGTTGGCGTCGCGCCCCGGTGCGCCCAACCTGCAGGACATGATTGTGGCCATCGGAGGCATGGTCCTGCTGCTGGAAGCCACGCGGCGGGCGCTTGGGCTGCCGCTGATGATCGTTGCCGCGGTCTTTATCTTCTATTCCCTGGCCGGCCCCTACATGCCGGACGTCATTTCCCACAAGGGGGCGAGCCTGGAAAAACTGGCGTCGCACCAGTGGCTCGGAACCGAGGGTGTCTTCGGTGTCGCACTGGGTGTGTCGACCAGTTTCGTGTTCCTGTTCGTCCTGTTCGGCGCCCTGCTGGAGAAAGCGGGAGCGGGTAACTACTTCATCAAGGTCTCCTACGCGTTACTGGGGCATATGCGTGGCGGTCCGGCCAAGGCCGCCGTGGTCTCCAGCGGCCTGAGCGGCATCATTTCCGGTTCGTCCATCGCCAATGTGGTGACGACCGGGACGTTTACCATTCCGCTGATGAAGCGCGTCGGTTTCCCCGCCAGCAAGGCCGGCGCCGTGGAAGTCGCCGCCTCCACCAACGGCCAGCTTACGCCGCCGGTTATGGGGGCCGCGGCTTTCCTGATGGTGGAATACGTCGGCATTTCCTACCTGGAAGTGATCAAGCATGCGATCCTGCCGGCGCTGATATCCTATATCGCGCTGATCTACATCGTGCACCTGGAAGCCTGCAAGCTGAAAATGCACGGCATCGAGCGCACGGATCAGCCTTCACTGGCCCAGCGGATGCTGAACTGGGTCGTGCTGCTGATCGGGTTGTGTGTCATTACGCTGGCCACCTATTACGGGGTGGGCTGGATGAAGGGCGTCTTCGGAGAGGCAGCGTCGTGGATCCTGGCGGTTCTGCTGGTGATTGTCTATGTGGCACTGCTGGGCTATTCCTGTCGCTTCCCGCCGCTGGAAGAGGACGACCCGAACGAGCCGGCGGTTGAGCTTCCTCCGGTCGGGCCCACCGTAAAGACGGGGCTGTACTACCTGTTGCCGGTGGTGGTCCTGGTGTGGTGTCTGACGGTCGACCGCCTGTCTCCCCAGCTATCGGCGTTCTGGGCGACCCTGTTCATGATCTTTATCATCGTCACCCAGCGCCCGTTGCAGCATCTCTTCCGCAAGCATTCCGGCAGCATCATGCCGGCGCTCAAGGACGGTTGGGTGGACCTCGTGCATTCGCTGGCGACCGGTGGTCGCAACATGGTCGGTATCGGCGTGGCGACAGCGACGGCCGGTATCGTCGTAGGTACCGTAACCCTCACGGGGATCGGCCTGGTCATGACCGAGTTCGTGGAGTTCATTTCCGGCGGCAACCTGCTGCTGATGCTGATCTTCACGGCGGTGATCAGCCTTATCCTGGGGATGGGGCTGCCCACCACGGCAAACTACATCGTGGTCTCGACCCTGATGGCGCCGGTCATCGTCACGCTGGGGGCGGCCAATGGGCTGATCGTGCCGTTGATCGCCGTTCACCTGTTCGTGTTCTACTTCGGTATCCTGGCGGACGATACACCTCCGGTGGGGCTTGCGGCCTATGCCGCGGCGGCAATCTCCGGGGCCGATCCGATAAGGACCGGTGTGCAGGGGTTCACCTACGATATCCGGACGGCCATCCTGCCGTTCATGTTCATCTTCAACACGCAGCTGTTGCTGATCGGACTCACGGGCTGGTTTGACCTGCTGGTCACCGTGGCCAGCGCGATCACGGCGATGCTGGTGTTCTCGGCGGCCACCCAGGGCTTCTGGTTTACCAGGAGCCGGATCTGGGAAACCCTGGCGCTGCTGCTGATCACCTTCACGCTGTTCCGCCCGGGGTTTTGGTGGGATATGGTCTACCCGCCCACGGAGCTGCGTCCGGGGACGGAGATCATGGATCATATCAGCGAAGTGCCGCCGGGCGAGGATATGATCCTCAAGGCTTCGGGCATGTCGATCGAAGGTGAAGAGAAGACCACCTTCCTCAACCTGCCGCTGCCGGCCGGCGATACCCCGGAAGACCGCCTGCAGCAGGCGGGCCTGGAGGTCCGTCGTGACGGCGACCGGATGGTGGTGGACTTCGTGACCTTCGGCAGCCCGGCGGAGGCTGCCGGTCTCTCCTTCGACTGGACCATCGATGCGGTCCAGGCGCGTCTGGAGCGGCCGCCGAAGGAGCTGATGTTCATCCCGGCGCTGCTCTTGCTGGTGCTGATTGCCTTCCTGCAAATCCGGCGACGAAACCGGGAGGAAGGGGCTCCGGCCCCGGCGTGATGGGTCAGCCCAAACCAACCCCGCGTTCCGCAAGGTCGCGGGGGGTATGGGTCACCGGAGACCCGTCGACGGTGCCTGGGCGTCGAGGTTCCGGCCCAGGCCGGGAATACCATTCCGGGCATGATGCTTTTGCATGACAGCTGCGGCGTGACGCTGTTAGAATCCGGCGCCTGAGAGGATCGCGATTCGTGGCGCGATTCCTGAAAACCATGTGGTCTCTCGTAAGGATCACCGCTGCCAGGAGCTTGTCATGCCTGTAGTCACCCTGCCTGATGGCAGTCACCGCAGTTTTTCCCAGTCTGTCACGGTTCATGATGTGGCCGCCGATATTGGCGCCGGACTTGCCAAGGCCGCCCTCGCGGGGCGTGTGAACGGCACGCTGGTCGACACCAGTTACACGATCGATGAAGACGTCGAACTGGCGATCGTCACTGACCGGGACGAGGACGGTGTCGATATCATCCGTCACTCCACCGCCCACCTGCTGGCCATGGCGGTGAAAGACCTGTTCCCCTCTGCGCAGGTGACCATCGGGCCGGTGATCGAGAACGGCTTCTACTACGACTTCAAGTTCGACCGCCCGTTCACCAATGAAGATCTGGCACGCATCGAGAAGCGGATGGAAGAACTCGCCAAACAGGACTTCCAGGTGTTCCGCTCGGTTCTGTCCCGCGACGAAGCGGTCAAACTGTTCGACGAGATGGGGGAGGACTACAAGGTCCGTATCATCCAGGACATTCCGGGTGACGAGGACCTGTCCTTCTACCAGCAGGGCGAATTCATCGACCTGTGCCGTGGCCCCCATGTGCCCAATACCGGGAAGCTCAAGGCGTTCAAACTGACCAAGGTGGCGGGCGCCTATTGGCGCGGCGACACCGGCAACGAGCAGTTGCAGCGGATTTACGGCACGGCCTGGGGCAACAAGAAAGATCTCAAGGCGTACCTGCATCGTCTGGAAGAAGCCGAGAAGCGGGATCACCGCAAGATCGGCAAGAAGCTGGACCTGTTCCACATGCAGGAAGAGGCGCCGGGCATGGTGTTCTGGCATCCGGACGGCTGGACCGTCTACCAGCAGATAGAGCAGTACATGCGCGACAAGCTGCGCCAGCATGGTTACCAGGAAATCAAGACGCCGCAGGTGGTGTCACGCACGCTGTGGGAGCGCTCCGGCCACTGGGACAAGTTCGGTGATGACATGTTTACCACCGAGTCCGAGAAGCACGACTTCGCCATCAAGCCGATGAACTGCCCGTGTCACATCCAGGTATTCAACCAGGGCCTCAAGAGCTACAAGGACCTGCCGCTGCGGCTGGCGGAATTCGGTTCCTGCCACCGTAACGAAGCCTCCGGTGCGCTGCATGGCCTGATGCGGGTGCGCGGATTCACCCAGGATGATGCCCATATCTTCTGTGAGGAAGAGGCCATCCAGGAAGAAGTCTCCAAATTCATGGACCTGCTGCATGAGGTTTATACCGATTTCGGATTCACCGAGATTCTGTATAAACTCTCCACCCGGCCGGAAAAGCGCGTGGGTTCCGATGAGATCTGGGACAAGGCCGAGGCGGCCCTGGAAGAGGCCCTGAATCGCGAAGGCGTCGAGTGGGAACTGCTGCCGGGCGAGGGGGCGTTCTACGGCCCCAAGATCGAGTACTCCCTGAAAGACTGTATCGGCCGGGTCTGGCAGTGTGGCACCGTGCAGGTGGACTTCTCCATGCCGGGCCGGCTGGGCGCCCAGTATGTCGCCGACAATTCCGAGCGGCGTACCCCGGTCATGCTGCACCGGGCGGTACTGGGATCGTTCGAGCGCTTTATCGGTATCCTGATCGAGGACTACGAGGGGGCTTTCCCCACATGGCTGGCGCCGACCCAGGTGGCCATCATGAATATCACCGATAATCAGCGCGAATATTGCGAGAAAATTGCGAAAGCCCTTGAAAATTCCGGTTATCGCGTGCATGCCGACTTGAGAAACGAAAAAATCGGCTTTAAAATTCGCGAGCACACGCTCAATAAAGTACCCTACCTCGCCGTAGTCGGTGATAAAGAGGTCGAGGCCGGCGCCGTTGCCGTTCGTAATCGCAAGGGCGACGACCTGGGTACCATGTCGCTGGACGCCTTCCGGGCCCTGTTGGCCGAAGACGTGTCCCGCAAAGGCAGAAATCAAACGGAGAACTGATTATTAAACAGCGAACGAATCGGGGACGGGCTCCTAAAGCGCCCATCAACGAGAATATAGAAGCCACAGAAGTACGTCTCATTGCAGCGGACGGTGAACAGGTGGGCGTTGTCTCCATCGAAGACGCACTGAAAGCCGCGGAAGAAGCTTCTCTGGATCTGGTTCAGGTTACGAATTCCGATCCGGTCGTCTGTAAGATCATGGACTACGGCAAGAAGGTCTTCGAAGAGAAGAAGGCCAAGGCCGCTGCGAAGAAAAAGCAGAAGCAGGTCCAGGTAAAAGAAGTCAAGTTCCGGCCTGGCACGGAAGAAGGGGATTATCAGGTCAAGCTACGCAACCTGATACGTTTCCTTGAGAACGGGGACCGGGGCAAGATCACGATTCGTTTCCGCGGTCGTGAGATGGCACACCAGGAAATTGGTATGCAGCTCATGAATCGTGTGGAAGCCGACATCGAAGAGCTTGCCCAGGTAGAGCAACGGCCGAAGATGGAAGGCCGGCAAATGACGATGGTTGTTGCCCCCCGAAAGAAAAAGTGAGTTCTGTTTGATCGCCTGTCCCCCGTCACAGTGCGGGGGATTTGTCGTTCAGGACTCATTATTTATTGAAATCATAAAATGCGGAGTTTTATAAAATGCCCAAGATGAAAACCAAGAGCGGGGCCACCAAGCGGTTCAAGCGGACTGCCAAAGGCTTTAAGCACAAGCAGTCCTTCACGAGTCACATCCTGACCAAGAAGAGCCCGAAGCGGAAGCGTCAGCTGCGCGGCACCAAGCAAATTGCCAAGTCTGACGTTGCATCCATCAAGCGCATGATCGCGCTTTAATTTCAGGTTCAGTAAAGAGAAGGATTGAGATATGGCTCGTGTAAAGCGTGGTGTCGTCGCACGTCGTCGTCACAAGAAGATCATGAAGCAGGCGAAGGGTTACTACGGTGCCCGTAGCCGCGTCTATCGTGTTGCCAAGCAGGCGGTCATCAAGGCGGGTCAGTACGCCTACCGTGACCGTCGCAACCGTAAGCGTCAGTTCCGTGCGCTGTGGATTGCCCGTATCAATGCGGGTGCCCGTGCCAACGGCCTGTCCTACAGCCGTCTGATCGCTGGTCTGAAAAAGGCGAATGTTGAAATCGATCGTAAGGTCCTGGCGGATCTGGCGATGAACGAGCAACAGGCGTTTAGTGCCGTCGTTGAAAAAGCCAAGGCTGCGCTCGCGTAAGCTCTTTCATCGATTGCATATCGGATTGAATGCCCTTTGGGGCATTCCGAAGTAGGGGGAAGAGCATGCTCTTCCCCCTTTTTTATTCTGGGACCTGTAGAATAGGGCCCCCTGGAACATCCGGGAATCTCTGAAAAAGGATCCGTCGCGCGACCGGTCATTTTTCAGGGGTTCTCACCCGCAAAGAACACAACGCATATTTGGAGCAGGGTCAATGGAAAACCTGGAGCAACTCGTACAGGACGGCCTGAAAGCGGTACAGCAGGCGACGGACCTGCAGACGCTGGATCAGGTGCGTGTTGATTATCTGGGCAAGAAGGGCGTATTGACGCAGCAGCTCAAGTCGCTGGGTCAACTGTCGGCGGAAGAGCGGCCTGCGGCGGGGCAGAAGATCAACCAGGCCAAGGGCGAGGTGCAGGATGCGATCAACGCCCGCCGCACCGAGCTGGAAAGCGCGGCACTGGACGCCAGGCTGGCGGCGGAATCGATCGACGTGACCCTGCCCGGTCGAGGTCAGAGCCGTGGCGGGCTGCATCCGGTCACGCGCACCATTCAGCGTATGGAACAGTTCTTTACCCGGGCCGGTTACACCGTGGAAGAGGGCCCGGAGATCGAAGATGATTACCACAACTTCGAAGCCCTCAATATTCCCGGCCATCACCCGGCCCGTGCCATGCACGACACCTTCTATTTCAATCCGGGTACCCTGCTGCGCACGCATACCTCGCCGGTCCAGATCCGCACCATGGAGGACGGCCAACCGCCGTTCCGCATGATTTGTCCGGGCCGGGTCTATCGCTGCGACTCGGACATGACCCATACGCCGATGTTCCACCAGGTGGAAGGTCTGGTGGTGGATAAGGACATCAGCTTTGCCGACCTCAAGAGTACGGTGGAGGAGTTCCTGCGGGTGTTCTTCGAGAAGGATCTGGCCGTTCGCTTCCGGCCGTCCTACTTCCCGTTCACCGAGCCCTCGGCGGAAGTGGACATCGAATGGGGCCGCAACGAGGATGGTTCCATCAAATGGCTGGAAGTGATGGGCTGTGGCATGGTCCATCCCAAAGTCTTCGAGTATTGCGGCATTGATCCCGAAACCTATCGCGGTTTTGCCTTTGGCATGGGCGTCGAACGACTGGCCATGCTGCGCTATGGCGTGAACGACCTGCGCATGTTCTTCGAGAACGACCTGCGCTTCCTGCGCCAGTTCCGCTGATCGACAGCGCTGGCAAGACACGGTTTCAGGATTAACGGATCAGGACAAGGCAACGAACATGAAATTTAGCGAACAATGGCTGCGCGAGTGGGTTAACCCGGAGATCGATACCCAGGGTCTGGTCGACCAGATCACCATGGCCGGTCTGGAAGTGGATGCGTTCGAGACGGTCGCCGGCGAGTTTACCGGCATCATCGTCGGCGAAGTGCTGTCGGTCGAGCCTCACCCGGATGCGGACAAGCTGCGCGTGTGTCAGGTCGCCGGTGGTGACGAGACCGTTCAGGTGGTGTGTGGCGCCCCCAACGTCCGGCCGGGGCTGAAAGTGCCTTTCGCCGAGGTGGGCGCGGTACTGCCGGGCAACTTCAGGATCAGGAAGGCCAAGCTGCGGGGGCAGCCGTCCAACGGCATGCTCTGTTCCGAATCCGAGCTGGGGCTGTCCGACAACCACGACGGCCTGATGGAACTGCCGGCATCGGCACCGACCGGCGAGAACGTCCGCGATTACCTGGGACTGGATGACGCCACCATCGACGTTGACCTGACGCCGAACCGCAGTGACTGCCTGTCCATCCGCGGCCTGGCTCGCGAAGTGGGTGTCCTGAACCGCCAACCGGTCGAAGGTCCGGAGATCAACCCGGTCGAACCTGTGCACTCGGATGTCGTCGATATCCGTCTCGAAGCGCCGGAAGGCTGCCCGCGTTACCTGGGTCGGATCATCCACAACGTTGACCTGAGCGCCGAAACGCCGCTGTGGATGCGTGAGCGCCTGCGTCGTTCCGGTGTCCGCAGCATCGATCCGGCTGTAGACGTGACCAACTACGTGATGCTGGAGCTGGGCCAGCCCATGCATGCGTTCGATCGCAGCGAGATCGAGGGCGGCATCGTCGTGCGCTGGGCCAAGCCCGGCGAGAAGCTGGTCCTGCTGGACGGCCAGGAAGTGGAGCTGGTTGAAGGCACGCTGGTGATTGCCGACCACGAGAAGCCCATTGCCATTGCCGGTGTTATGGGCGGCGAGCATTCCGGGGTGGCCGAGAAGACGCGGGATTTGGTACTTGAAGCGGCCTTCTTCGATCCCATTTGCATCGCCGGCAAGGCGCGCCACTATGGCCTGCATACCGACGCCTCCCACCGCTTTGAGCGGGGCGTGGACCCGGAACTGACCCGCAGCGCGATGGAGCGGGCGACGGCGTTGCTGCTGGAGATCGTCGGCGGCGAAGCCGGCGAAATCGTGGAAGTGCGCAGCGAGGAGCATCTGCCGACGAGCCCCGTTGTCGAGTTGCGCCATCAGCGCGTCACCGATGTGCTGGGCATCGAGATCGACCGGACCGAGATCGAGGAAATCCTCACCCGGCTGGGCCTGCACGTCGACAAGCTGACCCGGGATGGATGGATGGTGCACGTGCCGAGCTATCGTCCGGACATCACCATAGAAGAGGACCTGATCGAGGAGATCGGCCGCATCTATGGCTACAACAACCTGCCGGTGACCGAGCCGGTGGGCAGTCTGGGCCTGCGGGAGGAGCCGGAGGCCGTTCGTCCGATCAACAGCGTCCGCTCCCTGCTGGTGGATCGTGGTTATCAGGAAGCGGTGACCTACAGCTTCGTGGATAGCAGGGTCCAGGCGCTGATCGATGGCGATCATGCTGGTATCGAACTGGCCAACCCGATCTCCAGCGACATGTCCGTCATGCGCACCAGCCTGTGGCCGGGTCTGCTGAAGACCGTAGCCTACAACCAGAATCGCCAGCAGTCCCGCATGCGACTGTTCGAGACCGGGCTGCGATTCGTGCGTGAAGGCGAGGGCATTGAGCAGGTGCCTATGCTCGCGGGTGTCGTGACCGGCGCGCAGAATCCGGAGAGCTGGGTCAACGGTCGTCGGAGTGTGGATTTCTTCGATGTGAAGGGCGATCTGGAAGCGCTGTTTGAGCTGCTCGGTATTACGGTTGAATTCAGTGCGGGCGAGCACGGTGCCCTGCACCCGGGGCAGACCGCACAGCTGCACCGGGAGGGCGAATTTGTGGGCTGGTTGGGCGCATTGCACCCGCAAGTCCAGAAAAAGCTCGACCTGGATGGCGCAATTTACGTGTTTGAGCTATTCTTGAATTCGATCCTTTCCGGATATGTGCCTAATTTCAAAGAATTTTCAAAATTCCCGGAAGTTCGGCGGGATTTGGCTATCATTATCGGGAATGAGGTGACGTACGCTGAAGTTCAGCGCGTTGCCCGTGAGAAGGCGGGTGAGTTCCTGACCGGCGCGCGGGTGTTTGACGTGTTTGAGGGGGAAGCCATCGGCGAAGGGCGCAAGAGCCTGGCCCTGAGTCTCTTCTGGCAGCATCCGGAGCGGACGCTGAACGACGATGAGATCCAGGGGTGGTTCAACGCGGTGATCGACGCGCTGAAGGCGGAACTTGGTGCAACACTGAGGAGTTAATCGGAATGACGGCTTTGACGAAAGCGGAGATGGCAGAGCGCCTCTACGAAGAGCTGGGGCTCAACAAACGCGAAGCCAAGGAGATGGTGGAAGCTTTCTTCGGAGAGATCAGAGACGCACTGAGTCACAACGAGCAGGTCAAGTTATCGGGTTTTGGTAATTTCGACCTTCGGGACAAGAAAGAACGTCCCGGCCGCAACCCGAAAACCGGGGAGGAGATCCCCATCAGCGCGCGACGTGTGGTGACATTCCGCCCCGGACAGAAACTCAAGCAGAAAGTAGAAGCGTATGCTGGAACCCAGTCATAACAACGAGCTTCCGCCAATTCCTGGCAAGCGCTACTTCACCATTGGTGAGGTAGCGGATCTCTGTAGCGTCAAGGCTCACGTCCTGCGCTATTGGGAGCAGGAGTTCCCGCAACTGTCGCCGGTGAAAAGGCGGGGCAACCGTCGCTATTACCAGCGCGCTGATGTCCTGACCATCCGGCAGATCCGTAGCCTGCTCTACGACCAGGGCTACACCATTGGTGGCGCCAAGCAGAAGCTGAGCAGCCACGAAATCAAGGACGACACCTCCCAGTACAAGCAGCTCATCCGGCAGATGATCGCCGAGCTGGAAGAGGTGCTGGACGTCCTCAACAGCCCGACCTGATCCGCCGGTCAGCGTCGGGCTTGCCTGTCCGTTTTTCAGTTAAAATTCCTGTTTATTTTTAGTGGGAGCTGGTGTAGACTTCGCTCCCGCTAAGCTATTGAACTCACAGTTCAAAGCAGGCCGTGTCGGGGCGTAGCGCAGTCTGGTAGCGCACCTGTATGGGGTGCAGGTGGTCGCAGGTTCAAATCCTGCCGTCCCGACCAATTACAAACTCCCAGGACGATTCAACGCGAATCGCCTGTTCCATCGCTTCTAGGGCCAGTCGGGCAGCTAACACCGCCCGAACCCGGTTCCCGTCTTCGAGTGTCCAGTTTCTCGCCTAATCGCTGAAATCCGGCAATTACACGAACCCGTTCCCTTGCCCAGCCAGACTATCTGGGTCGAGCCTTCATGCCTGACCGGGGTTCCCTAATGTAGCTAATGGGTATTCAGGTCGTCACAGGCTGTTCCCTCTCTGATTTCATCCTGGAGCGTCCTGTGGGTGTCAGTAGACGCTGTTGTCTGCGGACGGGGTGTCATCCTCGCCCAGGAAACGGGCCGCCAACGACTTGAGCGCTTTCATGAGGAGCGAGGTGTCGACGCCCACCGCGACGAACTTGGCGCCCAGCTCGATGTAGCGGCGGGCCAGGGCTTCGTCCGCGGACAGGATGCCGGCGGCCTTACCGGCACCGCGAATACGCAGGATGGCATCTTCAATGGCCGTCTGGACCTCGGGATGCCCGGGGTTGCCTCGGTGTCCCATGGCGGCGGACAAATCCGCCGGGCCGATGAATACGCCATCGACGCCTTCTGTGTTGACGATTCCGTCCAGGTTTTCCAGGCCCTTCAGCGTTTCCACCTGGAGCAGGAGACAGATTTCATCGTCGGCCTTGTCCAGATAACCGGCTATGGAGTTCCAGCGGGATGCCCGGGCCAGTGCGCTGCCGACGCCACGAATACCGTTGGGCGGATAACGTGTCGCTCGCACCAGTTCTGCGGCCTGCTCGGCGGTATCCACCATGGGAACCAGCAGGGTCTGGGCGCCAAGGTCCAGCAACTGCTTGATCAGC
Organism: Marinobacter halodurans; assembly: GCF_004327985.1. Lineage (GTDB taxonomy): Bacteria > Pseudomonadota > Gammaproteobacteria > Pseudomonadales > Oleiphilaceae > Marinobacter_A > Marinobacter_A halodurans. The sequence goes on along the minus strand of NZ_SJDL01000001.1, from coordinate 194,703 downwards.
ACGGGCGACCCTTCCGCTGGCCGGATGATGGGGTGGGACGGGTAGGGTGCGACGGCCTGCAGTTGCCCGAGAATCGAGGTCAGGGTATTGGGTGCGTGTTCGGCATCAATCAGCAGCCAGTCGAAGCCGGCATTGGCCGCCAACTCGGCCGGATAGGCATCGGCCAGGCCGAGCCACAGACCGATCTGGGTGGAATTACTCCGAAGCGCCCGCTTGAATGGGTTTTCCAGCGTGATCATGGTGAGTTCTCCGTTCAGACGAATCGACAGGCAATTGACCCGAGTTCGTCGTAATCCACATGGAAAGTATCCCCCGGGCGAGCGGCGACCGGTCGCGTGAAGGAACCGCCCAGAATAATCTGGCCCGCTTCCAGTTGGACGTCGTAGGGCGCGAGCCGGTTGGCCAGCCAGGCCACCCCTTTGGCGGGATGGTTGAGGACGGCGGCAGAGACACCGGATTCTTCAATGACGCCATTGCGATAGAGGATCGCCGGAACGCGGCGCAGGTCCACCGCGTGGGGCAGGATTGGGCGACCGCCCATGACGATGCCGCCGTTGGCTGCGTTGTCGGAGATGGTGTCGAATACCTTGCGGGTGACGCGGGTTTTCGGGTCGATCTGCTGGATACGGGCGTCGATGATCTCGAGCGACGGGACGATGTAGTCCGTGGCGCGGAGCACATCGAAAATGGTGCAGTCCGGGCCCTTGATCGGGCTTTTGAGGATAAAGGCCAACTCCACTTCGACCCGGGGTACGATGAAGCGTTCGAAGGGAATGTCGCTGCCCTCTTCAAACAGCATGTCATCCAGCAGGGCGCCGTAATCGGGCTCGTCGATATTGGATGACACCTGCATGGCCCGTGAGGTCAGGCCGATCTTGTGGCCGATGAGCCTGCGCCCCTCCTGCAGCTTCATATCCACCCAGGCTTTCTGGACCGTATAGGCGTCCTCGATGGTCATCTCCGGATATTGCAGCGACAGCTGGCCGATCTGTTCCCGTGTCCGCTCGGCTTCATGGAGCCTGCGGGCGGCATCGGAAACGGCTTCTGGATTCAACATAAGCGTCTTGCTCCTGGCAGCGAAGTATCACCAGGGCGCAGGCCCTGTCAGCCTGCGCCCTGGTTCTTCAGGAAGGAATGGATGTTGTTGTGCTTGTAATTGAGCGTCTCGTGGAGTTCGGTCATTTCGAAGGAGACCGCCAGCAGGCGCTGTTCCTGGATGGGCGCGAAGTGTGCCTTGATGACAGCGAACAGGTCGTCGGCGACTTCCTGGCGTACAGCCAAGCTGCGACCGGCTCCCACCTTCAGGGTCATATGGACAAAACCATAGTCGTGGCGCGCGTCGGCGATCCGATAGGTGTCCATCCGGATTGCCCGGCTGCGAATGCCTCCGAGCGGAAAGACGCCGCTGGCCCCAAGGGTGTCGTGTACCTTCTCGAACAGGCCGGGAAGGTCAATCGAGTTTTCGAGATTGCCCGAGTACTCGGCGATAAAGTGCGGCATGGTTCGGCTCCTCAGATCGGGAAGATGGCGTTTATCTGGCCGGTACCGGAGCTGCCGAAAGGCTCGGTCAGTACCTCCACCTTGCCGGTGTATTCCTGGCCACCGAGCAGTCCTAGCAGCATGGCCGTATCGTGCATGTGGCCTTCACCGAAACAGTGTTCGGCGTAGTGCGGGAGCATGTCGCAGAACTCCGCAAAGCGGCCCTGTTTCCAGAGCTCCACCACCCTGAGGTCCACTTGTCTGTCGAACTCCCGGGTCCACTTGTGCATGTTGGCCTGGGCTTCGCGGTCGTCGGAGAACCGGTGTGAGAGGGATCCGGAGGCCAGCACCATGACCTTCTGGTCGCTGCGTTCGATGGCCTTGCGCACGGCCGCGCCAAAGGTGAAGCTGTCTTCCAGCCGATGCCAGGCACACCAGGCCGCCACCGAGACGACGCGGAAGTGCGCTTCCCTGGGCACGTCCATGTTCATGTATCGCATCGGGACCAGGGTGCCGTACTCGAGGTCCAGGCTGGGGATGTCGTGGGCGAGCGTGCGCACGTCCGCGGCATTGGCCTCTTCGGCAATCAGGTGCCCGAGTTCGGTATTGCCGCTGTACTCGTAAGCCATATCCTTGATGAAGTGCGGCAACTCATTACTGGTATACACGCCACTGAAATGGTTGCGGCAGTTCAGGTGGTAGCCGCTGTTGACCAGCCAGTGCACATCGAAGACGACGGCGGTGTCGACACCCAGGGCCCGGGCCCGGCGGGCAATTTCCTTGTGGCCCTCAATGGCGGCCTTGCGGCAGCCCTGATGGGGGCCGGGCAGCTCAGACAGATACATCGACGGAACGTGGCAGATCTTCGCTGCCAATGCGAGTTCGCCCATAACGCTTCTCCGTTGCGCCTGATTAAGGCGCTATCGTTGTTGTTGGACCGGTCGGCCCCCGGTGTGTTGGGAGCCGGCCTTTGTTTCCGGAACTGTCAGGTCAGACACCCCAGCGCGGGATGTGGTGGCTGCCCATGGAGATACAGACGTTCTTGACCTCGGTGAAGACCTCGAAGCTGTACTCGCCACCCTCGCGGCCGGTACCGGAACCCTTGATACCGCCGAACGGCTGGCGGAGGTCGCGCACGTTCTGGCTGTTGACGAACACCATTCCGGACTCGATGCCGCGGGCCAGGCGGTTGGCCTTGCCAATATCCTGGGTCCATATGTAGGACGCCAGCCCGTATTCAGTATCGTTGGCCAGGCGCAATGCGTCAGCCTCGTCCCTGAACGTCATCAGACACACCACCGGCCCGAAGATTTCCTCCTGGGCGATGCGCATCCTGTTGTCGACATCGGCGAATACGGTTGGCCGGATGAACTGGCCATTGGCCAGGTGCGCGGGCAGGCCGTCGGGACGCTCGATGCCGCCAGCGACCAGTTTCGCGCCTTCTTCCTGGCCCAGTTTGATGTAGCCGGTCACCTTATCGTAGTGCGCCTGGGTGATCATGGAACCGACCTGGGTGTCGGGGTCCTGCGGATCGCCCACGATCAGGCGTTTGGCGCGAGCCGCAAATTCCTCGACGAAGCGGTCGTAGACGCTCTCCTGGATGAAGATGCGACTGCCCGCGGTACAGCGTTCGCCATTGAGGGAGAAGATGGTGAACAGGGCGGCATCCAGGGCCCGGTCCAGGTCCGCGTCGTCGAATACCAACACCGGTGACTTGCCGCCCAGCTCCATGGAGTATTTCTTCAGGCCGGCGTTCTGCATGATCTTGCGCCCGGTCGCGGTGCCGCCGGTGAAGGAGATGGCGCGGACATCGGGATGCCTGACCAGGGCGTCGCCTGCGGTACTGCCGTAACCCTGGACAACGTTGAACACTCCCGGCGGCAGGCCCGCTTCCTGGGCGAGCCGGCCCAGTTCGTTGGCGGTCAGCGGTGACAGCTCCGACATCTTCAGCACGGCCGTATTACCCAGTGCCAGGCAGGGGGCCGTTTTCCAGGTTGCGGTCATGAAGGGCACGTTCCAGGGAGAAACCAGGCCACAAACCCCGACCGGCTGGTGCAGGGTGTAGTTCAGCATCTGGTCGTCCACCGGATAGGTGTGGCCGTTCATGCGGGTGCAGACTTCGGCGAAGAAATTGAAGTTGTGGGACGCACGCGGAATCAATACGTTCCTGGTCTGGTGAATCGGCAGTCCCGTATCCTGGGTTTCCAGCTCTGCCAGGCGCGGCACGTTCTCGTCGATCAGCGTGCCCAGGCGGCGCATCAGGCGTGCGCGTTCCTTGGCGGGGGTGTTGGCCCATCCCGGTGCCGCCGCCTTGGCCGCGGCGACCGCCTGGTTGATCTCGTCCTGCCCGCCGCTGGCAACTTCACAGATCACCTCGCCGGTGGCCGGGTTATGGTTCAGGAAGGTGGTCTTGCTGGCCACTTCCTCGCCGTTGATCCAGTGTTTAATCATGACGTGCACCTCGTTAAGCAGGTTTCTTGAAGAATTGGGATTCCGTGACAATGGTGTTCGTCAGACGGCCGACGCCTTCGACTTCCACGGTAACCTCGTCGCCCGGCTTCACGTCTGCCAGCCCCTTGGGGGTACCGGTGGCGATCATGTCCCCCGGTTGCAGGGTCATGAAGCCGGACAGGTACTCGATCAGGTAGGGAATGTCGAAAATCATGTCTGCCGTCGTACCTTCCTGTTTCAGCTCGCCGTTGATCCAGGTGCGAATGGTCAGATCGTTCGGGTTGTCGATGTCCGAAGTCTCGACAATCCAGGGGCCAACCGGCGTGGTGGCATCACGGTTCTTCACCCGCAGGTTGGGGCGATAGTAGTTTTCCAGGTAGTCGCGGATGGCGTAGTCGTTGCAGACGGTGTAGCCGGCGACATACTCAAGGGCGTTCTCCCGCTTGACATTGCGGGCGGGTTTTCCGATGACGGCGACCAGCTCGCACTCGTAGTGCATGTAGTCGACATTGTCAGGGCGCCAGGTGACGCCACGGTGGCCGGTATAGGTGTTGGGCGCCTTAATGAAGACCAGGGGTTCCTCCGGTGCCTTGAAATCCAGCTCCGCGGCGTGATCGGCGTAGTTCAGGCCCAGGGCAAACATGTGCCCATTTGCGGGGGGCAGCCATTCAACGCTGTCCTCGCTGACCCGCTTACCGTCTTGCAGAACCACCTTGTTTTCGTCGTCTATCAGGACATCCTGGACCTGGTTGCCGACCCTGACTCGTGCGCGTTTCATATCCGGGCTCCTTAGTGCTCTGCAGTGATCGTATTGACCAGGCGACCCAGACCGCTGATCTCCACTTCCACACGATCGCCGACCTTGACGTCGACCCGGCCGGCCGGCGTTCCGGTGATCAGGACGTCGCCTTCATTGAGGGTCATGAACTCCGTCAGTTCGCCGATCAGCTCGGGAATGGTCCTGACCCAGTCGGAGGTATGGCCTTCCTGGCGGACGTCGCCGTTGACCCTGAGCTGGATGGACAGGTTGCCGGGATCGGCAATGGCATCGGCCTCTACCAGATCCGGGCCCATGGGGCAGAAACCGTCCCGGCACTTGGCCTTCACGGCCGGGCGGTAGTAGCTCTCTTCCGGCAGGCTGAACTCATTGACGATGGTGTAGCCGGCGACGTAATCCATGGCGTCTTCCGGGCGGACACGGCTGGCTTTCCTGCCGATAACCACGCCGACGGCCGGCCCCGGCTGGATGCGCTCAACGCCGGCGGGGAATACCATCGGGCGCTCATTGCCGTTACGGGTGTTTTCCGTCTTGATGAACAGGACCGGCTTGTTCGGTGGCGTCTTGTACGGCGCTTGCCGGAATTCATCGAGCCGGCTGTCCAGCAGGCTCCTGTAGTTCAGGGCGACGCCGAAAATGGATCCGGTCGCAACCTCTTCTATCGGACGTGGCATGTTGTCCTCCTGAGTGCCGTTGCCTAATACGATGCGGTGCTGGCTAATTGTTAACATATTAATGATATGCTAAAGTCCCAGTGTGTTGTCAACATCGGTGTAAAGGTCGCGGGCCCGGGGCGGAACGATTGCCAGGCATGGCCAACCGCCCGGTTAATATCTTCATGACCGGTCGGGCACGGCAGGAAAAGCGACCCCGGGTAGCGGCCCCCTGATGGACTTGCCGCCCAGTTTAAGAGCCGTCATTGGTGGCGCGCTTGTCTGACGCTGCAAGGCCATGGACGAGCCTGACATCCGCCACGATTCGTACGGCCCTGGACGGGGCCTGTGGCAATATGGGATAGAATAGGGCCCAAACAATTGCAGTAAGGATTCCTCCGAACATGTCCAGAACCAGACCGTCGCTTACGTTGACGCTCCTGCAGGCCCGAGAGGCCGCAATGTCATTTTTCCGGCCGTCGTTGAACCAGCACGGCCTGACGGAACAGCAGTGGCGGGTCATCCGTATCCTGCGCCAGCATGGCGAAATGGAGAGCTATCGGCTGGCGGAAATGGCCTGCATCCTCAAACCCAGCATGACCGGTGTGCTGAACCGCCTGATCCGCGATGGCTATGTCCAGAAACGCAAGTGCCTTGAGGATCAGCGGCGCGTCCATGTCCGTCTGACCGATAAGGGGCAGCAGTGCTTTGTCTCCATGAGTGGTGATATGGAGCGTAACTATCGGCGAATACAGGAGCAGTTCGGAGACGATAAGATGGACCAGCTACTGGAGCTGCTCAACGAACTCAAGAGAATCCGGCCCTGATATCCGGGGAGCCGTCGGGGCAAGGGGATGACATGACCTTGCAGCAGCCCATTCCGAACATCAACATCGGCCAAGTCTACGACCAGCGTTACCTCGAGGCCGAGATCCACTACGAGTCGCTCGGCAAGCTGGCGGACTTCTTCGGTCGCAACATGCCGGTTCACCGCCATGACCGTTTCTTCCAGGTGCACTACGTGCTCAGTGGACGGGTCCGGGTGTTTCTCGATGACCAGCGTTATGAGGGGCGCGGGCCGATGTTCTTCCTGACGCCGCCAACCGTTCCCCACGCGTTCATCACGGATGCGGCCAGTGGCGGGCACGTGCTGACCGTGCGCCAGCAGTTGATCTGGCCGCTGCTTGAGAAGCAGTTTGGTCTTGGCAATGGCCCTTTCGTCAAGCCGGTTTGCGTGTCTTTGCGGGATCGTACCGATGCGGGGCAACTGGATGTCCTGTTCGATGCCCTGCGCGACGAGTTCCTGGAAGAGCGCCCCGGAAAGTACCTGGCCCTGGAAAACCTGACGCGCCTGGTCTTCATCAAGCTGTTCCGCCTGTCCCGGGCCGGCAGGGATCAGGGGGCCACCACCCGCCGCGAGGATCTGTCCGTTTTCCAGCGTTTCAACGAACGGATTGAGGCACATTTCAGGGATCACTGGTCGCTGGCGGAATACGCGGATAGCCTGGACGTCACCGAGGCGAGGCTTAACGACATCTGCCGGCGGATTGCAGATCTGCCCTCAAAACGGATCGTGCATGAACGCCTGATGCAGGAGAGCCGCAGATTCCTGCTGTTTACCAACAATTCCGTCACCGCGATCTGTTATGAGTTGGGGTTCAAGGACCCTGCCTATTTCAGCCGCTTCTTCTCCCGTAACGCGGGCATGAGCCCCGGCGAGTACCGTCAGCGCTCCGCAGGCAGGTCGTGGGGGTAAGGCCCCGGCTGGGTCTACCCCGTGGGATCTCAGCGCTTGAATGGGCCAGCCTGTCGCCATCACGCGACCCCTGGCCGCTCCGGCCGCGAGGCCGGCGCGGCTTTTTTGTCGCCGGGGAGCATCCAACAGCCGGCCGATGGCAAACCTGTGCAAGTCCTCGTCCAGTCCATACAAGAAAACACCTATGCATCACCGCAAAGTAGAGGCTGTTGTCGCGCAAAGCCGCAGGCAACGGGTCGGTAGCAAACAATAGCGGGCCTGTCTGGGCATTACAGAAAGAACGCGGGAGAATGCTATGAGTGAAGTAAATGTGTCCAATACCCCGACAGAACTGACAGGACGAGGTGCCCATCGCATGACAGCTTCAGGCGGGAAGCTGGGGTTCCTGACGATGATGGCCATTTGTATTGGCCTGGTCATCGTCCAGGGGTCCATGATTACGGCGACCCAGGGAATTGCCATGGGCGGGACGGGGTTCATCGCGGCCATGTTTGCGGCTTTCCTCCTTGCCCAGTGTAATGCCGTCTCGTTTTCCGAGCTGAGCCTGATGTTTCCCGAGGAAGGAACCCTGGCTACCTATACGCAAAAGGCCATCGGTCATTTCCCGGCCATTGTGGCGGTATTTGCCGGTTACGTGGTGGTGGCCATGCTGGCGATTCCGGTGGAGATGTTCCTGGTGGACGCCGTCATTGGCGAGTTACTGCCCGGCGTTTTTCCCCATTACGTGATTCCCTTCGCCATCCTGGCCTTCTTCGCGTTCACGAACTTCCTGGGGGCCGATGTGTTTGCGGGAGCCCAGAACATTCTGGCTTTCATCCTGGTCCTGGCGCTGGTCCTGATTGGTCTTTGCGGTACTACGGGTGCGGTGGAGCCCCACGTCCAGGTCACCGGGCCGGCGATCGACTGGAGTTTTGGTTCCGTCGTTGACGGCAGCTTCATCAGCATGGTGGCGATGGCGCTGTGGTTGATGGTGGGGGTTGAGTTTATCTGCCCCATGATCAACGAAGTGCGCGATCCGCAGAAAAACATACCGCGGGCCATGAGTCTGTCACTCTGCGCCATGCTGGTTATCTTCCTGCTGTTCGTGAGTGGTGTCGGGTTCTATCTGGATACTGAAACGGTCCTGGCCTCACCTATTCCCTACCTTGATTATGCAAACGCCGTGTTCGGGCAGGGCGGCCTGATTGTCGCGGCCGTCATGGCTGTGGCTGCAACCTGCAGTACCGTCAACACGGTATTGGCCGGCGTCCCCCGCATGCTTCAGGGCATGGCCGAGAATGGCCAGGCCTTTCCGCAGATGGGGATCACCAGCAAGCGCTTCGGCACACCCTGGGTCGGCATCCTGTTCATGGTTGCCATCATTGCCATCCCGGTCCTGCTGCTGGGGATCGATGACCTGATCACGCTCGTGATTGCGGCATCCACCAGTTGGCTGCTGGCCTATATCGTCGCCCACATTGACGTATTGGTCCTGCGTCGCAGCATGCCGGGCAAGGAGCGGCCCTACAGGACGCCGTTCTATCCGCTGCCCCAGATCATCGGCATCGTCGGCATGGCCTATGTGGCGCTGAATAACAGTCCTTCGCCGGAGATGACGATGCTGGTCTACAAGATCACCGGTGGCATCCTGCTCCTCGTCGGTGTCATCGCGGCACTCTGGGTCAAATTCTATATGAAGCGAGGCCTGTTCGAACCCGATCATTCCTGATCGCAGAGCCTGATCCGGGTTCGGAGGCATTCGAAGGTACCGAAGGTCGTGGTCCGAACCCTGCCAAGCGCCTCGGGGAGGACGATCACCGCCCGCTTCACCTGGTCGAAAGTGCCTCTCCAGGGGCTGAAACCCATCTAAAACGCGGTGACGCGAAGTTCGTGATGCAGTGAGGGCTCACGCAAGTGGTGGCCGTCGCTGGAAGGAGAATGGCCCATGTTTAGAGGCGCATCCGTAAAACGCCTGGTGAACGAGATTACTGATCTTCTGGAGCGGTTCGACTCACCCCATGGGTCGGAGATGCCGTCCATGGATCGTCTTGCCGATCACCCGGAACTCCAACGGCGTTTGCTGGGAGCGATTGAGCGTGTGAACGCCCGGGACGCCGATCTGCGGGCCCAGGTCGAAAACCTGGATGAGACTTTGCAGGCTTCCCGTGTCAGCGCCCGGCAGGCCGAGCGTCTGGCGGAAGAACGCCTGCGTGAGGAAGAGGCCCGCAGTCACGCCCTGGAGGCCCGGTGCGCCCAGTACGAGCAGGTGGTTGCCGACTGGGAGGCAGAAAGCCGGGTCTGGAACATGATCCAGTCGACCCTGACCGAGGGTGTCTGGGATTTTGTCGTGGTTAACGGCCGAATCGAAGACCCATCCAGTTGCATGCGGATAACGGATGCCTTCCGCCGTCTGCTGGGCTATACGGCGGAAGAGTTGCCCGACGGCATGGACAGCCAGGTGAGCATTACGCACCCGGACGACCTACCGAAGATCCTGGAAACCTTCGAGCGACACATCCTGGATTCCCAGGGGGAAGGCGAGTACATCCATGAATTCCGGATGAAGCACAAGACCCGGGGATATTGCTGGTACCGGGAGCGCGGCCGGGCCGTACGGGACGACCGCGGGAAGCTGATTCGCGTGATCGGTGCCGTGCGCGATATCACCGACGAACGCTCAGCCCGGGAAGCCCATGAAAAGCTCGTGACGAGCAACCAGGATGCGTACCGGCAGATCTCCGAGGTGGTGGACGTGATCAGTGGGATCGCCAGCCAGACCAATCTCCTGGCGCTGAATGCCGCAATTGAGGCAGCCAGGGCAGGGGAGGTGGGGCGGGGATTCTCCGTGGTGGCTGATGAGGTCAAGCAGCTTGCCGATCGTACCCAGGAGGCCACCAATCGCATACAGCGCATGCTTGAGGCGCAAAAGAGCGCAGCCGATCCGGGGAACGCCGGTCCATTGCGGTAAGTCTTTCCTTTTCCTTTCAGGTGGGGACATTCATCGGGCCCAGGTATTGCGCCTATATTATTAACATGTTAATAATCTATCGGGTGGTATGGATTCGGAGGGAAATGATGGAAGCGCGGGTTGCGAAGGAGAAGTACGTGCGTACGGCCAACCATGTCCGGTTGGCTTCAGCCTGGCTGATCGCGCAGAGAGCAACCGAAACGGCGTCATTGCAGGGGCGGCCCGTTGCGGTCGCTGTCCTGGATGCTTCGGGAGCACCGGTCTTGACCCTGAAGATGGACGGCGCCCCCGACCCGTGCCGGGACATCGCCATGCGAAAGGCCCGGACTGCCCTGGCATTCGCCATCCCGACGCATCGATGGCATGAACGGCTGGAGACCCTGTCGCCTGCGGTCAGGCTTGGCCTGCCGCTCCAGGAGGGGCTGGCTTTCTTCGGTGGCGGCGAGCCCCTGTCATATCGGAGCGAGGTGGTGGGGGCGATCGGTGTCTCCGGAGCCAGCGAGGCCGAAGACGGCGCGATCGCCCAAGCCGCAGCCGAGTATTTCGCTGATCTGCTGGCGGACGGCTAGTGCCCGTCTGGCCGGAGATCCACAGCGTGATTGGTCAGAACGATGGCATGTTGATTCAAGCGGATGTCCTGCCCGGTCAAGCTCTTCGTGTTCAGGGCAGGTCTAATGTCTATCAGGGACGGTAGCCACTCTGGGTATGGAGTCTAAATTGAAAATTCTGAAGTTTGGGACAGAACAATGATCAAGATCGAGACCCCGACGTATTACACGGCAACCAGGAAGTATGAGTTGAGCTTCCCGTCTCTTGAAGCCGACATCGAAGCCGATGTGGTCGTGATTGGAGGCGGCTTTGCCGGTATTAACACTGCTCTGGAGTTGGCCGAAAAAGGGATTAAAGACATTGTCGTGCTGGAAGCCCGCTACCTGGGCTTTGGTGGGACCGGGCGCAACGGCGGTCAGATCATGGCCGGGATTGGGCATGATCTCGATACCATCCGTAAGGATGTCGGTGAAGAGGGGCTGCGTCGCATCTTTGAAATCAGCGACATGGGCGCGGACGTCATCAAGCAACGCATTGAAAAGTACGATATCGATGCGGACTTCAGGCATGGCTATGCCTATCTGGGGTTCAACTCCCGGCAGGAGAAAACCCTGCGCGAATGGGAAAAGGAATTCCGGAGCATTGCACCTGACCAGGACATCCAGCTCATCACCGGAGCCGACGTGCAGTCGGTGGTCGGATCGGATGCCTACAGTTGCGCGCTCAAGCACATGGGATCCGGCCAGGTCCATTCGCTGAACCTGTTATTGGGCGAGGCCAAAGCGCTAACCGGTTACGGAGCCCGGATATTCGAGAACAGCCCGGCCCTGTCCGTCGAGTATGGCGAAACCGTCAAGGTGCGCACGGCCAAGGGCTCCGTCAGGGCCAGCAAGCTTCTCTGGGCGTGCGACAGCTTCAACAATGGCATCGAACCTGAGCTTGACCGGAAGATCATCAATACCTACGCGTTCCAGCTGGTCACCGAGCCGCTGTCCGATGAGCTGATTCACAGGATCAGTCCCATCCGAGGGGCATACAGCGATATCCGGCCGGTGATCGACTATTTCCGGGTGACCAATGAAAACCGCCTGCTGTTCGGATCGGCGACGCGTGTGATCGAGCATATCCCCAATGACCTCAAGGGCTGGCAGCGGGCCCAGATGCTCAAGATCTTCCCCTATCTCGACAATGTAAAGATTGACCTGTGCTGGGGCGGGCCTATGGCCTGCACCGCCAAACTGTTCCCGCACCTTGGCGCGATGCGCGAACACCCGAACGTCTTTTTCGTTCAAGGCTGGGCGGGGTTTGGCGTTACTCCGAGCCACATCATCTGCAAGATCCTGGCTGAAGGCATGAGTGAAGGGTCGGATCGCTACGACCTGGTCACCTCCGTAAACCAGGTGGATATCTGGGGCAAGTACAAGTTCAGGCCGGCCATTCTCACAGCGGGCAAAGCATGGCACCAACTGTCCGGTTACTGGATGGGGCGTCGTTAAGTCGTAACAAAGTCAATTGGAGATAATGTCGTATGAAATCTGTAGCAAAGAACGTAACGATCAATGATCTGGATGCCTGGGGCTCGGTGGCGGATCTGGGATCCGAAATCCTTGAGGGAAAGGGGGAGGCCTTTGGCAAGATGACGTTTGGTGCTCCGACAGATCCGGTGAGCTCGGCGTACTTTGGCGTGAGCAAAAGCAAGTTCCGGATGACCTATCCGTTCAATGAGCATGCCGTCGTGATTTCGGGCGAAGTCGAGCTGACTGACGAAAATACCGGGGAGACAACGGTTTACCGCGCGGGTGATGTCTGGTTTGCCGAAAAGGGCACGCCGGTGCTGTGGGATGTCAAAACCGACAACTTCATCAAGCATTACCTGGCGGTGTCCTGAAAGCCGTTATCCCGGTCGCGGGTCCTGGGGCCCGCTGCCGGCCAGCCTAAAGGCCAAGCTCAACGATTCGATATGCCCGTGGAGAGAGATCGAATTCCTTCTTGAAGGATCGACTGAAATGGGCCGAGTCCGAAAACCCCCAGCGGTACGCTATCGAGGTGATGGTTTCCTGTCGCAGGCGTGGATTGGACAGGTCATTGGCGCTTTTCTGCAGGCGGGCCCTCTGGATGTATCGGCAGACACTGTCACCTTCCTCTTCAAATAGCCTGTAGAGATGACGAACCGAAATATTGAGCTCGTTGGCCAGCATGGCCGGGTTCAGGTTGGGTGCGGTCAGGTTCTCGTCAATCAATCGCTCGGCGTAGTTACGCAGGGCCGCTCCCGATAGCGACGCGTAATCGGGTGCTTCGTCCCTTTCCGAGGTCAGTGCCGGCCCGAGCAATGCCGTACATGCAGACAGGATGGCCAGTTGCTCCGCGTCGGCGGAAGGCGGCTGCGCCCTGTCATTGCAAAGCTCTTCGAACATGGAATGGAGGATGCGGCCGCTGGCACAGCGCGATGATATCTTGCCGAAAAGGGGTTGGTCCTTGCTGAGGCTTCTGACGACGTCCTCCCTCGGCAGACATAATGAAGCGTGCTCGATCAGGCCGGCGGGGCGGATACTGCAGGCACCGACAGAATCCATGAGAATGAGATCGCCTGGCGACAGTTCAATGTGAAGATCATCCTGCTGAATGCTTGAATAACCGCGACGCTGGCTGACCAGGAAGCAGAAACGATCATCCAGTCTCGAGCGGGCTGCGTCCCTGCAGATGCTGTCTGCGTTGGTCTTTACACTTGCCAGGGTTAACCCCGCTCTTTCGCGCACGGCAATATTCCCAATGAACAGCGAGGATTGGTGTGTCGTTTCCGTCCTGAACGGACCACACATCTCCCGCAGTTCCTGGTTCCAGCGTTCCAGCGAGTTTGAAATCCGTTGGGCAGACTGCATAGGAAAACCTCCAGGGGCAGAGCCTTAATCGTTAACATGTTACTGAATTGCACAAAAAGCACTGTAATCAATGTTGGAAGCAATATCCGCGCCGATGGGCCGGCGGCCGGGTTGTTGCGACTCACTCGCATTGAGGCGGTGCGACCTGGCGTTGAAACCGGCTCCGGGACTGGATCTGGCACCGCTGGAAGAGCTGGCTGGGTATTTGGGTAACACACGCGAAGCGAGGCGGCTCGCTCGCCCCGACGGTCGAGATCGCTTGGTTCCCACGCATCAATAATATTGACCGGGATCAGGATACGATCGTCCGAGTTTCTGTAGTTTTCGTCTAACGCTCTCTCACGGAAAGAGATCTGCCATGACGCAAAACACCCAAAAGCTGAAACTCGGTGCGCTGATCGCGCTCGTCGTCGGTTCCATGATCGGCGGCGGTATCTTTTCCCTTCCCCAGAACATGGCGGCCAGTGCAGGTGCTGGCGCGGTCCTGATCGGCTGGGTGATCACGGCCATCGGGATGCTGACCCTGGCCTTCGTCTTCCAGACCCTCGCCAATCGCAAACCGGATCTCGATTCCGGTATCTATGCCTATGCCAAGGCCGGGTTCGGCGATTACATGGGTTTCTCGTCGGCGTGGGGCTACTGGATCAGCGCCTGGCTGGGCAACGTCAGCTACTTCGTCCTGCTGTTCAGCACCCTGGGGTACTTCTTCCCAATCTTCGGTGAGGGCAACACACTGGCGTCGATCGTCTGCGCCTCACTGCTTCTCTGGGGTATCCATTTCCTGGTGCTGATGGGTATCCGGGAAGCGGCCTTCATCAACCTGGTGACCACCATCGCCAAGGTGGTGCCCCTGATCATCTTCATCGTCGTTGCCTTTACCGCCTTCAACAGTGGCGTCTTCCTGGACGACTTCTGGGGCCACGGCAACCTGGAACTGGGCAGTGTCATGGACCAGGTTCGCAACATGATGCTGGTGACCGTCTGGGTCTTTATCGGGATTGAAGGGGCCAGCATCTACTCGGCCCGGGCGCAGAACCGCTCCGACGTGGGCAAGGCGACCGTGATCGGCTTTCTCGGGGTGCTCCTGCTGCTGGTCCTGGTGAACATCCTGTCCATGGGGATCCTGCGTCAGCCGGAGCTGGCGGCATTGCAGAACCCGTCGATGGCCGGCGTGCTGGAGCATGTGGTCGGGCGCTGGGGCTCGGTCCTGATCGGCGTGGGGCTGATCGTCTCCCTGGTCGGGGGACTGCTGGCCTGGACGCTGCTGTGCGCCGAGATTCTCTTCGCCGGTGCCCGGGATCGCACCATGCCCGCCTTCCTGCGCAAGGAGAACAGCAAGCAGGTGCCAGCCAACGCGCTGTGGCTGTCCAACGGCCTGATCCAGCTGTTCCTGATCCTGACGCTGTTCAATGCGTCGACCTACCTGAGCCTGTTCTACCTGGCGACGTCGATGATCCTGATCCCGTACTTCTGGTCCGCCGCCTACGCCCTGCTGGTGGCCTGGCGGAAGGAAACCTACGAGACCGACCCGCGCGCCCGCAACAAGGATCTCCTGATTGCGTTGATTGCGGTGGTCTACAGCGTCTGGCTGGTTTATGCCGGGGGCGTCCAGTACATCCTGTTGTCGGCGCTGCTGTATGCCCCGGGAGCCCTGTTCTTTGCCAAGGCCAAGCGCGAGCAGAACCAGTCGGTGTTTACGTCGCTGGAAAAACTGATATTCGCCGTGGTGGTGGTTGGAGCCGTGATTGCGGCATACGGCCTGTACGCCGGCTTCCTGTCGCTCTGACCGGGCTGACCCCGGACGACGCCTGAACCGCTTCCTCCGATCCACGACAAGGAGATATGTCATGACTGAACCTGAATCCCTGGGCGTTCACTCTGAAGTTGGCAAATTGAGAAAGGTCCTGGTCTGCTCGCCGGGCCTCGCGCACCAGCGGCTGACGCCCCGCAACTGTGACGACCTGTTGTTCGATGACGTGCTCTGGGTGAACCAGGCCAAGCGCGACCACTTCGACTTCGTGACCAAGATGCGGGAGCGCGGTGTGGAAGTGCTGGAAATGCATAATCTCCTGACGGAAACGGTCAGGAATCCGGAGGCCAGGGACTGGATCCTGGATCGTAAGATAACGCCCAACCTCGTTGGGCTGGGGCTGCAGGGAGAGGTCCGCGCCTGGCTGGAAGAGCAGGAGCCGCGCCGCCTCGCCGAGTTCCTGATCGGCGGTGTGTCCGGGGACGACCTGCCCGGCGATCATGGCAGCGACATCGTCAAGATGTTCCGGGATTACCTGGGCCATTCCAGTTTTATCCTGCCGCCGCTGCCCAACACCCTGTTTACCCGGGACACCACCTGCTGGATCTACGGTGGTGTCTCCCTCAATCCCATGCATTGGCTGGTCCGGCGCCAGGAAACCCTGCTCGCCACCGCCATCTACCGGTTCCATCCGGAATTTGCGAACACCGATTTCAAGGTCTGGTACGGGGACCCGGATCAGGACCATGGCATGGCCACCCTGGAAGGGGGCGATGTCATGCCGATCGGCAAGGGCATCGTGCTAATCGGCATGGGCGAGCGCACCTCGCGCCAGGCCATTGGCCAACTGGCCCGGTCCCTCTTCAATGAAGGCGCCGCAGAGCGGGTGATCGTCGCCGGCCTGCCCAAGGCCCGCTCGGCCATGCATCTGGATACGGTATTCAGCTTCTGTGACCGCGACCTGGTGACCGTCTATCCCGAAGCGGTTCAATCCATCGTCGCGTTCAGTCTGCGGCCCGACGAAAGCAAGCCCGGAGGCATCGACCTGCGCCGCGAGGAAGGCAGCTTCCTGGATGTCGTCGCCACGGCGCTGGGCCTGAAGGCGCTGCGCGTGGTGGAAACCGGCGGTGACAGCTACGAGGCGGAGCGGGAGCAGTGGGATGACGGCAACAACGTGGTGGCGATCGAGCCCGGTGTGGTCATCGGCTACGACCGCAACACCTCCACCAACACCCTGCTGCGCAAGGCCGGTGTGGAGGTCATCACTATCGACGCCAGCGAGCTGGGCCGGGGGCGCGGTGGCGGTCATTGCATGACCTGTCCTATTGTCCGCGATCCCGTCGATTACTGACGCAACCGGAACATCTTCACGGAGGAATCTGCCATGGCGTTCAATATCCACAACCGCAGCCTGCTCAGCCTGATGCACCACAGCACGCGCGAGCTGCAATACCTGCTGGACCTGTCCCGCGACCTGAAACGGGCCCGCTACACCGGGACCGAACAGCAGCACCTGCGGGGCAAGAACATCGCCCTGATCTTTGAGAAGACCTCGACGCGCACGCGCTGCGCCTTCGAAGTGGCGGCTTACCAGCAGGGCGCCAATGTCACGTACATCGATCCCACGTCCTCGCAGATCGGGCACAAGGAGACGATGAAGGACACGGCCCGGGTGCTGGGTCGCATGTACGACGCCATCGAATACCGTGGCGCCGGCCAGTCGATCGTCGAGGACCTGGCCCGGCACGCCGGCGTACCGGTCTTCAATGGCCTCACCGATGAATACCACCCCACGCAGATGCTGGCCGACGTCCTGACCATGCGCGAGCACAGTGACAAGCCACTGCACGACATCTGCTATACCTACCTGGGCGACGCCCGCAACAACATGGGCAACTCGCTGCTGTTGATCGGCGCCAAGCTGGGCATGGACGTGCGGATCGGGGCCCCCAAAGCGCTCTGGCCCGCGGAAGAGCACATTGCCGCCTGCCGGCAGTTCGCCGAGGCCTCCGGAGCCCGCCTGACCCTGACCGAGAGCCCGCAGGAAGCCGTGCAGGGTGTCGATTTCATCCACACCGATGTGTGGGTGTCCATGGGCGAGCCACTTGAGACCTGGGGCGAGCGCATCCGCCTGCTGCGGCCCTATCAGGTGAACAGGGCGCTGCTGGAGGCCAGCGGTAATCCGCGGGTGCGGTTCATGCACTGCCTGCCGGCGTTCCATAATGCCGAGACCAGGATTGGCCGGCAGATTGCCGACCAGTATCCGGAGCTCAGCGGCGGGATCGAGGTCACCGACGAGGTGTTCGAATCGCCGGCCTGCATCGCCTTCGAGCAGGCCGAGAACCGCATGCACACCATCAAGGCCGTTCTGGTGTCCACGCTGGGTGACATCTGAAGCCGCAGGAGAAGGAGAGGGAGCATGCGTATCGTCGCCGCCCTGGGCGGGAATGCCCTGTTGCGCCGGGGGGAACCGCTGACTGCGGAAAACCAGCGCCAGAATGTACGGGTAGCCTGCGAGCAACTGGCCCGCATCGTTCCCGGCAATGAGCTGGTCATTGCCCATGGTAATGGACCGCAGGTGGGGCTGTTGGCGCTGCAGGGCGCGGCCTACAGCGAGGTGGAGCCCTATCCCCTGGACGTGTTGGGCGCGCAGACCGAGGGTATGATCGGCTATATGATCGAGCAGGAACTGGGCAACCTGCTGCCGGTCGAGGTGCCGTTCGCCACCATCCTCACGCAGGTTGAAGTGGACGCCGCTGACCCGGCTTTCCAGCATCCCAGCAAGCCGATCGGACCGGTCTACACCCTCGAGGAGGCCGATCGTTTGGCGGCCGGGAAAGACTGGAGTATAGCGCCGGATGGCGACAGGTTTCGCCGGGTGGTGCCGAGTCCGCGGCCCCGGCGCATCTTCGAAATCCGACCGGTGAAGTGGTTGCTGGAGAAGGGCTGCGTGGTGATCTGTGCCGGCGGCGGAGGTATTCCCACGGTCTACGATGCCGGGCGCAAGCTGCACGGCGTCGAAGCGGTCATCGACAAGGACCTGTGCTCGGCTCTGCTGGCGGAGCAACTGGACAGCGATCTACTGATCATCGCGACGGATGTGGATGCCGCCTACGTGGACTGGGGCCAGCCCGACCAGCGCGCGATTGCCCGGGCCCATCCGGACGACCTGCAGGGCCTGTCATTCCCCGCGGGCTCCATGGGGCCCAAGATTCAGGCCGCCTGTAACTTTGTCCGCCGGACCGGAAAGGAGGCCGTGATCGGTTCGCTGGCTGACATTGAGGCCATCGTGGACGGCCGAGCCGGGACGCGCGTGACGATGACCCGGCCCGGAATTGATTACCGCTGAATGCCCGGCTTTCGGTTCGTTTGCTTGCGAGGCATACCGCACCGATGTCATCTGCCCGCGCTGATTGACCGGTGGACCGCATCGGGCGCGGCCCCATAAAAGGATTGGAACCTGTCATCCCATGAAACAGACGTTGAAGAAATCGCTAACACGGACCGCGCTGGTGATCGTTGTGCTGGGATTTGCTGGTTGGGTGGCCTGGAATGAAATGCGGCCCGATGTACTGGGTGATGCCATCGCCAGCGGCAACGGGCGCATCGAGGCCACCGGGATCGATATCGCCACCAAGCTGGCCGGGCGTGTCGATGAGATTCTGGTCCGGGAAGGGGACTTCGTGGAACCCGGCCAGGTTCTGGCCCGGATGGATACCCGATCGCTGGAAGCCGAACTGCGTCAGGTGAAAGCCGAGCGCCAGCGCGCGCGCAATGCCCTGGAGACGGCGCACGCCCTGGTGGCCCAGAACGAGAGCAACGAGGCATCCGCCGAGGCGGTCGTCGTGCAGCGCCAGGCCGAACTGACGGCGGCCAGGAAGCGCTTCGAGCGTTCCAGTTCCCTGCTGGAGCGCAACTCGGTTTCCCACCAGCGGGTGGACGATGATCGCGCCAGCATGCAGAGCGCCGAAGCGGCCCTGGCGGTGGCCCGGGCGCAGGTCTCGGCGGCGCGGGCCGCGATAGCGGCGTCCCGCTCCCAGGTGGTCGAGGCCCAGTCCGCGATCGAGGCAGCGGAGGCGGCAGTGGCCCGGGTGCAGGCGGATATGGACGACAGCGAACTGCGCGCCGATCGGGTGGCCCGGGTCCAGTACCGCATCGTCGAACCCGGTGAGGTGCTTGGGGTCGGTGGTAAGGTCCTCAACCTGGTGGATCTGACTGACGTGTACATGACGTTCTTCCTGCCTACCTCCCAGGCAGGGCGGGTGGCCCTGGGGGACGACGTCCACCTGGTGCTGGACGCGGCGCCCGGTTATGTGCTGCCGGCCCGGGTCAGCTTTGTCTCCAGCGTGGCCCAGTTCACTCCCAAGACGGTGGAGACCCAGAGCGAACGGGAGAAACTCATGTTCCGCATCCGGGCAAGAATCGACCCCAAACTGCTGCGAACGCACATTGAACAGGTTAAAACCGGCTTGCCGGGTATGGCTTACATCAAGCTCGATCCAGACGCTCCCTGGCCCGCCAACCTGACCGTCAACGTCTCACCATGAGCCAGGATAGCGTCGCCTGCCTGCGCGAGATCGGCCTGCGTTATGGCAAGGTCCAGGCACTGGATCACCTGAGCCTGGACATCCCCGCCAGTCAGGTTGTTGGGCTGATTGGCCCGGACGGTGTGGGTAAGTCCAGCCTGCTGGCCCTGACAGCCGGCTGCCGACGCATCCAGACGGGCACGGTCACCGTGCTTGGCGGCGACATGGCGGACGCCTCACACCGACGACTGACCGGCCCACGGATTGCCTACATGCCCCAGGGTCTCGGCAGGAACCTGTACCTGTCGTTAACCGTCCGCGAGAATCTCGAGCTCTTCGGTCGTCTGTTCAGTCAGGGGCGGGATGAGCGCGACCGTCGCATCGCGGACCTGACCCGCAGTACGGGCCTGGAAAAGTTTACCGGGCGACCCGCCGGCAAGCTCTCGGGTGGGATGAAACAGAAGCTGGGACTGTGCTGCGCCCTGATCCACGACCCGGACCTGTTGATCCTCGACGAGCCCACCACCGGCGTCGATCCGCTTTCACGAAGCCAGTTCTGGGCCCTGATCGAGCGCATCCGCCGTCAGCGACCCGGCATGAGCGTGCTGGTGGCGACGGCCTACATGGATGAGGCGGCGGGCTTCGACTGGCTGATAGCGATGAACGATGGCCGGGTGCTGGATGCTGGAACCCCGGCGGGGTTGCTGGCAAAAACCGGCTGCGATTCGCTGGAGCGGGCCTTCGTCGAACTGCTGCCGGAGAGCCGACGCGGGCAGCACCGGGAACTGGTCATACCGCCCCGGACGGTCAGTGACGGCGTGGCGATTGAAGCCCATGGACTGACCAAGCGTTTCGGCGATTTCACGGCGGTGGACCATGTGGACTTCCGCATCGAGCGGGGCGAGATCTTCGGGTTTCTCGGCTCCAACGGGTGCGGCAAGTCCACCACCATGAAAATGCTGACCGGCCTGCTACCGTTCGAGGAGGGCGAAGCCCGCCTGTTCGGCGAGCCGGTCGATCCCCACGACATCGACACCCGGCGTCGGGTGGGCTACATGTCCCAGGCCTTCTCGCTCTATGGCGAGTTGACGGTGGGGCAGAACCTGGACCTGCACGCCCGCCTGTTCCACCTGCCCGATGACGCCTATCAGGTGCGTCGACGGGAACTGCTGGATCGCTTCGACCTGGCGAGCGTGATCGACCAGACCTCCGGCGAGCTCCCGCTCGGGGTTCGCCAGCGGTTGTCGTTGGCCGTTGCTATCCTGCACCAGCCGGAGATCCTGATCCTCGACGAACCCACATCCGGCGTCGATCCGGTGGCGCGGGACAGGTTCTGGCAGCAGTTGATCCGCATGTCCCGGGAAGACGGCGTCACCATCTTCATCTCCACGCACTTCATGAACGAGGCCATGCGCTGCGACCGCATCTCGCTGATGCACGCCGGCCAGGTGCTGGACAGCGATGCGCCCCGGGCCCTGATGGACAAACGGGGCTCGACGACCCTGGAAGAAACCTTCATCGCCTATCTGCGTGACGCCAGTGACGACAGCGGCGTGCCGCCGGCGCCGGCCATTGATACGCCGGTTGATTCCACGGGAACGGCACCGCCCCCACCGCGCTTCAGTCGCCGTCGGCTGTTGAGCTATGCGCGGCTGGAGAGCATGGAGTTGCGACGCGATCCGGTGCGCGCCACGATGGCCCTGGCCGGCACGCTGATCCTGATGTTCATCATGGGCTATGGCATCACCATGGACGTCGAGGATCTGGGTTTCGCCGTGCTGGACCGTGATCAGACCACCACCAGCGAGCATTATGTCCTCAACCTTGCCGGGTCGCGGTATTTCAGGGAGAAAGCGCCGTTAACCAGCTATGACGACATGGACCGGCGGCTGCGCAACGGGGACATCAGTCTGGCCGTGGAGATCCCTCCCCATTTCGGGCGGGACCTCAAGCGGGGTGATGCGCCCCAGGTGGCCTACTGGGTGGACGGTGCCACGCCCCATCGCGCCAATACGATCGAAGGGTATGTCCAGGGAATCCACGTGGCCTACCTAGAGGAACTGGCCCGGGATCATGGCATGGATCCCAGTGCTGGTCGGGCCGATGTCGAGGTTCGCTACCGCTACAACCCGGGTGTCCAGAGCCTGCCGGCCATGGTGCCCGCGGTTATCCCCCTGTTGCTGATGATGATCCCGGCCATACTGACGGCGCTCGGTGTGGTCCGGGAGAAAGAGCTGGGCTCGATCACCAACTTCTACGTCACGCCGGTGACCCGGCTGGAGTTTCTCCTGGGCAAGCAACTGCCCTACATCGGTATGGGGCTGGTTAACTTCCTGCTGATGGCCCTGCTGGCGGCCACGGTGTTTGGTGTGCCGGTGAAAGGCAGTCTGCTGACCCTTACGTTGGGCGCCTTGCTGTATGTGATGTGCTCAACGGGCCTTGGGCTATTGATGTCGTCGCTCTTCAGGAGCCAGATCGCGGCCATATTCGGCACCGCCATCGCCACCTTGATCCCGGCCATCCAGTTTTCCGGCATCGTGCATCCGGTCTCGGCGATGGAGGGCGCGTCGGCATTCATCGGCCACCTCTATCCGACCAGCCATTTCCTGCTGATCAGCCGGGGCGCTTTCTCCAAGGCACTGGGCATGGAGGAGCTGTACCCATACTTCCTGGCCCTTATGGTCACGGTTCCGGTACTGATCCTGGCAAGCGTGGCCGGACTCAGGAAGCAGGAAAAATGATCCGCTCACTGTCCAATATCCTGCAGCTTGGTATCAAGGAGCTGCGGACCCTGGCCCGCGATCCGGCCATGGTCATACTGATCGTCTATGCATTTACCGTGAGTGTCCACGCCACCGCCACGAGCGAACCCGAGACGCTTCACCGGGCGACCATTGCCATTGTCGACGAAGACCATTCGCCGGTTTCCCGCCGTATCATCGATGCGTTCCAGGAGCCTTTCTTCGTAACGCCGGTGCTGACCGATCACGCGGGCATGGACGAGGGAATGGATAAAGGGCGCTTCACGTTCACCGTCAATATCCCCGTGAACTACCAGCGCGACCTGCTGAAAGGGGAGGCACCGGCGATCCAGCTCAACGTCGATGCGACCCAGGTCAGTCAGGCGTTTACCGGTGCCGGCTATATCCAGCAGATTGTCCAGGAGGAGGTTGCCGCCTTCCTGGCCGGGCATCGGCCGGACAGCAGGATGCCCGTCCAGGCTGTCGTGCGTGCCGTATACAATCCGAACCTGGATCCAAGCTGGTTCGGTGCGGTCAATGCCGTCATTGATCAAATCACCATGTTATCGATCATCCTGACCGGCGCCGCACTGATCCGTGAAAGGGAGCACGGCACCATCGAGCATCTTTTGGTCATGCCAGTGACGCCGTTCGAGATCATGGCGGCCAAGGTCTGGTCTATGGGACTGGTGGTGTTGGCAGCGGCAGGCATCTCGCTGCGCTTTGTCGTGGAAAGCTGGCTGGCCATTCCGATATCGGGCTCGCTTGCGCTGTTTCTTTTCGGCACGGCGCTGCACCTGTTCGCCACCACGTCCATGGGTATCTTCTTTGGCACGGTGGCCCGATCAATGCCCCAGCTGGGGTTGCTGGTGATCCTGGTACTGATTCCCCTGCAGATGCTGTCGGGGGGCGTAACGCCGAGGGAAAGCATGCCGCTGCTGATCCAGTACATCATGGTGCTGGCGCCGACGACGCACTTTGTCGAATTGGGGCAGGGCATCCTGTTTCGTGGCGCCGGCCTTACCATCGTATGGCCACAGCTCGTGGCGCTGTTGGCCATCGGCAGCGTCTTCTTTGGCTATTCCCTGTCACGGCTACGCCAATCGCTGCGTTAGGCGGGCTGCGTGTGCTCCGTTAGCCGCGACCGATCAGGTGGCGATTAAGGCCATCGTTGGCGTTGTCATCCATGGATTTAAAGCGATTCAGCGTGGCCAGGTCGTTGATGATCACTTCGCGACCGCGAATGTCCAACAGTCGATCCCGTTGCAGACGGGCCAGGATCCGGCTCACGGTTTCCAGCGCCATGCCGAGGAAGTTGGCGATGTCACTGCGGTTCATGGTCAGGCGGAAACGGGTCGGCGACAGGTTACGCGCGCTTTGCCGCGCGGACAGGTCCAGCAGGAACCCGATAATCCGTTCTTCGGCGCAATTCTGGCTCAGCCAGCGGTTGAGTTGCTCCAGGATGTTGAGTTCGTGGCTCATCATGCGAAACATCCAGTGTTGCAGGGAGGGCAATTGGGTGGCGAGCTGTTCGAGATTCCTGAAGGAAATATGGCAGATCGTGGTGCGTTCCAGTGCAATGGCCGAGCAGGTGTGGCTGTCCTGGAAAATCCCCTCGAACCCGAACATTTCACTGGGCAGGTAGAACCCCAGCACCTTTTCCTCACCCTGCTCGTTGACGTAGACCGTCTTGACCGAGCCACTCTTGACGACATAGCACGAGTGGAAAGGGCTGCCCTGGCTGAATATACGCTGCTTGGGAGGATAGGGCGGCTGGTATCCGATGACGGTGTCGAGTAACCCGAGCTCCTGAAAACTACAGGCCCTTGGAAGGCATAAATGCCCCAGTCGGCAATGGGAGCAAGACCGGGGCAACGCAAAGGGATTTGCCGATTCGGTCATGTCCATGAAGTCGTTCCTCCATTTCTACCTCCTGACCCTAAATCGGCTGATCCAAGATCGCCAATGACAAAACGGCATAATCAGATTGGTTTTAATCCGGAGTTTCTTAAGCGCTCGCTTGCAGCAGATTGGGCTTGCAGATCCTCTGGATCGTGCCGAGCAATTCCTCCGAGGTCAGGCCGCCGGCATTTTTTGACTTGCCACCGCTGCCGGTGTGATCGGCTATGTCTTTCAGACCGATGATGCCCTTTAAGCGCTGTTCACCGTCGATGACCGGAACCCGCCGGATGCGTGAGGCGCCCATCACGTTCAGGGCCTTGTGTACTTCATCGTCCGGGTGGCAGACGTGGCAGGGGCGGCCGGTGACCATCTCTGAAGCGCTGATTTCCCAGAGCGGGCGGTGCTTCAGGACCGCGGCCATGGCGATATCCCGGTCCGTCACCACCCCGGCGAGTTTGTCGTCCTTGTCCAGTATGGGCATGAAGCCCACGTCTTCGTTCCACATCTGGTTGGCAATGTCATCCAGTGAATTCGACGTGCTGCAGCAGCGGATGTCTTTGTGCATGATGTCCTTGACCAACATGATAGAGCCCTCCGTTTGATTGACCCTGCTTGCAATTTAGTGGAGTGCTCAGGCCCTTTTCTGACTCAGGTCAAACTTCAATCAGGCCGTTTCACTCATATAGTGAATCTGGAGATCGCTTTCCGTTGGGAGGCCCTGTGTTGAAGACCCTGTTCAAAGACCGTGAAGCGGCGGGCGCTGAGCTGGCCCGGACGCTGAAGACCCATTCGGTGCCTGCTGACGCCCTGGTGCTGGGACTGCCCCGCGGCGGCGTACCGGTCGCGCGCGAGATTGCCCAGGCCCTGGGGCTGGAACTGGACGTGTTGAACCTGCGCAAACTGGGGTTGCCTCGTCAGCCGGAAGTGGCCATGGGGGCCATTGCCGAGGACGGCACCCGCTATCTCGATCATCGCCTGATCCGTGCCGTCGGCGTGACGGCGGAGGAGCTGGAGCGGGTGCAACAGCGGGAGCTGGATACACTGGCCTCCCGCATCCGACGGTTTCGGTTGGTGCGCAAGCCGGCACCGGTGGCCGGTCGCACCGTGATCCTGGTGGACGACGGGGTAGCCACCGGTGCCACCATGGAATTGGCGGTCCAGGTGTTACGCAAGCGTGAGGCCCGACGCATCATCGTTGCTGTCCCAGTGGGCCCGCTGGGCACCACGGCGCGTTTTTCCAGCATCGCCGATGACTGTGTCTGCCTGCTGGAGCCGAAGATTTTCAATTCCGTCGGGCTTTGGTACAGCGATTTCCAGCAGGTCAGTGAAGAGGAAGTCATTGAGGCCCTCGAAGAGGCGCAACGCTTGGCCCTCAATCGGTCTAAGACGTCGTAGTGCCGTTCGTGGCGGCCTGGTGCAGGGCACGTCGGTAGATCCGCTCGTACGCTTCCACAGGACGCGTCCAGGACCAGTCGACCGTCATCAGCTCATTGCGCAGGTCTTCCCAGGCCTCACGCTGGTGATACAGGGTCAGGGCCCGGTCGACGGCATGGATCAGGGCGCCGGGCTCGTTGCCTTCGAACAGGAAGCCGGTCTGTTGCCCGCCTGACGCGTCTGCGGGGTCACTGATGCTGTCGGCCAATCCACCGGTGCGTCGGGCCACGGGCACCGTGCCGTAGCGCATCGCGTACATCTGCACCAGGCCGCAGGGCTCGAAGCGGGACGGCACCAAAAGCACATCGGCTGCCGCCAGGATCTGGTGGGCGAGGGCGGCATCGAAGCCAATGTG
Source organism: Marinobacter halodurans (assembly GCF_004327985.1). Taxonomy (GTDB): domain Bacteria; phylum Pseudomonadota; class Gammaproteobacteria; order Pseudomonadales; family Oleiphilaceae; genus Marinobacter_A; species Marinobacter_A halodurans. The sequence continues at coordinate 168,503 of NZ_SJDL01000001.1, read as the reverse complement.
GACGACCATGTCCGCCGCGTACTGGTGAGCCAACTGCCGGAGCTGGTGCTCGTAATCCGGCTGACCGCTACCCAGAACCACCAGGTCACAGCCGCGCTCCAACAGCGTCGGCGCCGCGCCAATCAGCAGGTCGATTCCTTTCTGGTCCACCAGCCGCCCGATGAAACCGATCAGCGGTCTGTCGTCCGGGCTGTCGAGTTCGAGCCAGGCCTTCAGGGTGGTTTTACAGAGCGTCTTTCCGAATGGCTGGGTGGGCGAGTAATCAAAGGGCAGGTGTGGATCCGCCGCCGGATTCCAGCGGTCGATGTCGATGCCGTTGAGAACGCCGGTCAGCTTGTCGCCAAGGTAGCGGATCAGTCCATCGAGCCCCTGGCCATGCTCCGGTGTGGCCATTTCGCGGGTGTAGGTAGGGCTGACCGCCGTCACCTGATGGGCATGGATCAGCCCTGCCTTGATCAGGGCGCACTGGCCATGGAATTCCAGTTCCGACGGTTGCCAGAAGTCAGCACTGAGCTGGAGCTGATCGAAGGTCGGGCGATCGATCAGGCCACGGTAGCCCAGGTTGTGGATCGTGAAGATCCGGGCGACCGGGCTCTGCCGACGGGCCAGCAGGGCGTTGACCAGCGCCGTGGGCCAGTCGTGGGAGTGAATGATTTCCGGCTGCCAGTTCAGCCCGCACTGGTTTTCCGCGATCAACACGGCGATCCGGCAGAACAGCGCAAAACGGATGGCACTGGCCCGGTCGTCGTCTCCCGGTCCGAGACGATAGACGCCGTCACCGCCGGCCGACTGGCCATCGGCCCCCGGAACGCGGGACAGCAACGGATGGGCCGCTAACAGAACCACCGGATCGCCGGGTGAGGGCGCTTTGTGGATGAGCGTGACCGACTCTCCGTCCAGCAGGAAGCGGGTGGTCAGGTCATCGTTGGCCGGGCCATGCGCGGCCAGGGTTGCCGGATACGCCGGCAGCAGGCAGGCCACGTCGTGGCCGTTGCGCACCAGACCGCGGCTGAGGCCGTCCACCATATCGGCCAGCCCGCCCACTTGTGCCAATTGGGGCAGCTCAGAGGTGATCTGCAGAATTTTCATCGGCATCCGTCGGGTGATGATCGCGCAGCGGCTTCAGCACCACACCGCCCAGCGGGGGCAGGGTCAGGGTCACGGACTGGGGCAGCCCCATCCAGGGCACCGGTTGCGGTGTCAGGGGAAGCGGGTTGCCCAGGTTCGAGCCGCCATAATGATGGGAATCCGTGTTCAAACACTCCGCGTAGCGGGCCATCGAGGGCATGCTGATGCGGTAATTCTGCCGGGGCACCGGGGTGAAGTTGAGGACAAAGACCAGGTGCTCCGTCGCGTCCTGGCGCACGAAACTGACCACCGAATGGCGATTGTCGTGACAATCCAGCCACTGGAAACTGTGGGATGTCCGGTCATTGGGCCAGAGCGGCGGGCTGCGGCGATAGAGATCGTTCAGATCGCGCACCAGGTTGCGGACGCCTTGGCCCTCCCCGTGTCGCAAGGCCTGCCAGTCCAGTTCGTCGAGGGCATTCCATTCTGCAGTCTGGGCAAACTCGTTCCCCATGAACAGCAATTTGGCGCCGGGGTAGCCGTACATGAAGAGAAAGAGCAGCCTCAGATTAGCGAGTTTTTGCCAGGTATCGCCGGGCATTTTGCTGACCAGGCTGGCTTTTTCATGAACGACCTCGTCGTGGGACAACGGCAGCACGAAATGCTCGCTGAAGGCGTAGAGCAGGCCGAACGTGAGCAGGTTGTGATGAAAGCTGCGGTAGACGGGATCCAGTGCCAGGTAGCGCAGGGTGTCGTTCATCCAGCCCAGGTTCCACTTGAACTGGAAGCCGAGCCCGCCGTCGTCGACGGGGTAGGTGACGCCGGACCAGTCGGTGGAGTCCTCGGCGATGATCAGCGCGCCCGGGTGTCGGCGCTGGCATTGCTCGTTCAGGGTCCGCAGGAACACGATCGCGTCCAGGTTTTCATTGCCGCCCTCCCGGTTGGGGTGCCATTGCCCGGGGCCCCGGCTGAAGTCCAGGTAAAGCATGGAGGCAACGGCATCGACCCGCAGGCCGTCCATGTGGAAATCGCTGAGCCAGTGGAGCGCGCTGGAGACCAGAAAATCCCGCACCTGCGGACGGCTGTAATCAAAATTCAGCGTGCCCCATTGGGGATGCAGCTGATGGACCGGGTCGCCCTGTTCATAGAGCGGCGCGCCGTCGAACAGCGCCAGAGCGTGACGATCGGTGGGGAAATGGCCGGGCACCCAATCGAGGATCACGCCGAGGCCGCTCTGGTGGCAGTAGTCCACCAGGAAGCGCAAGTCGTCCGGGCTGCCGTAGCGACTGGTGGGGGCGAAATAGCCGGTGGACTGGTAGCCCCAGGATTCGTCCAGGGGGTATTCATTCAACGGCATCAGCTCGATGTGCGTGAAGCCCAGTGAGCGGACATAGGGCACCAGCGCATAGGCCAGTTCGCGGTAGGTGTACCAGTGACCATTGAAGTGCCGGCGCCACGATCCGGCGTGGACCTCATAGATGGCCAGGGGCGCGCGCTGCCAGTCGATCCGGTCGCGTTGTGCCAGCCAGTCGTGGTCTTGCCAGCGGTAAGGGCGATCCTCATCGCTGATCACCGACGCATTGGCTGGCCGCATCTCGAACAGGAGACCACAGGGATCGGCCCGCAAGGTGGTTTCGCCGTCGGCGCCGGTGATGGCGAACTTGTAGCGCTGGCCGGGGGTGGCCGCCGCGGACACGGCACACCAGATGCCCGAATCCCCGATCGGCGTCAGGGGATCGGTGGCTTGCTGCCAGCCGTTGAAGTCCCCCACCACACTGACCGCCTTCGCATGCGGGGCCCAGACCGAGAAGCGGATCATGGGCTGCCCTTCCACCATCCGGCTGTGGGCGCCCAGCAGCGACTGCACCTGCCAGGTCCGGCCTTCGGCAAACGCTTGAAGAGACTCCCGGGACAGTGTCAGCGACTGGGTCGCGGTGTGGTTTTCAGCAATCATTCTGTGGCGTCCTGCATGGGCGGTTTCCAGAGGTTCTGTTGCTTATTGAGCACACATGAGAAACGGCATTTGCTGATCTGGAGCAAACTTTTTCCAGATTGCCCTGATAGCGTTGGAAGGAGTTGCAGGAAACGCGCGGGAATCGACGATGAACCACCAGTCCCTGTCCACGGCCCGTTATGTCAGCCGGCTGACCCGCCAGACCCTGGCTCTGATCCTGGCCGGCGGTCGCGGTTCGCGGTTGCGGGATCTGACGGACTGGCGTGCCAAACCGGCCGTGCCGTTCGGCGGCAAATTCCGGATTATTGATTTCGCGCTCTCCAATTGTGTGAACTCCGGCGTTCGCCAGATCGGGGTGGTTACCCAGTACAAGTCGCATTCCCTGATCCGTCATATCCAGCGTGGCTGGGGCTTCCTGCGGGGAGAACTGGGGGAGTTCGTGGAGCTGCTGCCGGCCCAGCAGCGGATCGAGGCGGCCTGGTATGCCGGCACCGCCGACGCGGTGTTACAGAACCTCGACATCATCCGCAGCCACCGGCCGGCGTTTATCCTGATCCTTGCCGGCGACCACATCTACAAAATGGATTACGGCACCATGCTGGCGTTTCATGTGGAGAACAACGCCGACGTCACCGTAGGCTGTGTGGAGGTGCCCCTGGCCGAGGCGTCCAGTTTCGGGGTGCTGGCGGTGGACTCGAACAGCCGGGTGCAATCGTTCCGGGAGAAGCCCGCCGACCCGAGTCCAATCCCCGGCACGCCGGATAAGGCCCTGGTGTCCATGGGAATCTACGTGTTTCGCACCGAGGCCCTGTGCGATCGGGTCCTGGCGGACCACCGGCTGGAAGGCTCGCACCACGATTTCGGCCGGGACATCATTCCCGCCATGGTGGAAAACGCCAAAGTGGCGGCGTTTCCGTTCCGGGATCCGTTTCGCAAGCGCTCGGCCTACTGGCGGGACGTGGGCACTGTCGATTCCCTGTGGCAGGCCAATCTGGAACTCACCGAACCGTCACCGGAACTGGATCTCTACGACTTCAGTTGGCCCATCTGGACGTTCCAGGAGCAACTGCCGGCCGCCCGTTTTGTCACTGCTGACGGCTACAGTGGCGTGGCCGAGGACGCCATCGTTGCCGGTGGTTGCCTGGTTAAGGGCGGGCGGGTGTCACGTTCGGTCCTGTTCTCCCGCGCGACGGTCGCACCCGGCTCGGAGATTGAACAGACCGTGGTGTTCCCGGATGTCAGCGTCGGTCGCCACTGCTGCATACGGCGCGCGATGATCGACCGCGGCTGCCGGATTCCGGACGGCATGCACATCGGCATCGACCCGGCTATCGATGCCCAGCATTTCCACATCTCGCCCGGTGGCATTGTGGTCGTCACGCCCGAGCGACTGGGGCAGGATTACCCCCGTGGCCTCTGACTGGCAGGCCAGCGTGGTGCTCGGCTGGCACCTGCACCAACCGGGCTACAACCTGCCGGAGGACGGTCCATTTGTGCTGCCCTGGAGCTACCTTCATGGCATCGGCGGCTATTGCGACCTGATCCACCGGCTGGAGGAAGATCAGCATGCCCGGGTCGTGATCAATTTCTCGCCGGTGTTGCTGGAGCAGTTACTGACCTACAGCCGGCGCCTTCAGGCGGTGCTCACCGGCTCGGCCGAACGGGTGGACGATCGCCTGCTGGATGCACTATACGCCGAAATCTTGCCGGATCCGGCTACAACCGACGCCGCAGAACTGCTGGCCTTTTGCGCCCAGCAGATCCCCGACTGGCTCACCCGTACCTTGCCGGCCGCGGCCACGGGCTTGGCGCTGGCCCGAACGTTCCTGGAGGATCCCGCAAGACGGCCCTATCTGCCTCCGTCGCTGCTGGCGGACCTGCTCGTCTGGCTGCATCTGGGCTGGTGTGGTGAGAGTTTGCACCGGGACAGTGACGTGGTGCGCTCACTGATGGCCCAGGGACGGCAATTCGATCTCCGGCAGCGCCGGGCACTTTTCCGCCTGATTGCCGACGTCCTCGACGGCTTGCTGCCCCGGTATCGTCGGCTGGCGGAGCGGGGTCAGATCGAGCTGAGCCTGAATCCTTGGGGGCATCCCATCCTGCCACTGCTACTGGATCTGGACAGTGCCCGGGAGTCAATCCCGGACATCACGTTGCCGGAGGCGGCCTATCCGGACGGCGAGGCGCGGGTGGTCTGGCACTTGAACGCGGCATTGGACACTTTCCGCACCGTGTTCGATACCCGGCCCAGCGGCGTCTGGCCCTCCGAGGCAGCGATCAGCCAGCCGGCCTTGGACTGCCTGGCCAAGGCCGGTTTCGCCTGGTTTGCCAGCAGCGCCCGGGTGCTGCCGCATGAAGGCGCGCCAGATCTCGTCACGACTCATGGGGTCTTTCGCCACGCCGACGGAGAGCTCAGGGGATTCTTCCGGGATGATGGCCTGTCCGATCTGATCGGCTTCATATACCAGGGCTGGGAAACGGAGCCGGCCGTCGCGCATTTTATCGAGCAGCTCGAAGCGATCGGGCAGGGCCACCAGGGGCCGGCGCCCTGCGTGATCACGGTCTTCCTGGACGGAGAAAACCCCTGGCCGAGCTATCCCGACCGGGGCTGGCATTTCACCCGGATGCTGTATCGCGCGCTCGCCGTCCACCCGCGTTTGCAGCTTTCTCTCTTCCGGGAACTGGTCAGCGTCCCGGTGGTGGGGGCGATTCCGGATTTTCGCGCTGGCAGTTGGGTGGGCGGCCGACTGGATACCTGGATCGGTCACCCTGACAAGAATCGGGCCTGGATGCTGCTGACCGAAGCCGCCGGGCAGGTGCGGCCTTTACTCGAAGCCGGTCAATTCCCCCCGGACAAGGCCCGGGCGATCGAAAAGCAGTTAGCGGTCTGCGAAGGCTCGGACTGGTTCTGGTGGATGGGTGAAGGGCACGACGCGGTCGCTGTGACGCCTTTCGAGCGCCTGTTCCGCCAGCAGTTACAGGCGCTTTATCGGATGGTCGGGCTGGCGCCGCCGTCCCACCTGTTCCAGGCCGTGAGTCTGGGATCACGCAGCGGCGCCGGCGTGCACACCATGCTGGGCGACGAAGAGTAATCCGGGGTGCCGTCTGGAAGAGCGAAAATCTGATCCGGGTCAATGAGCGCGCGGTCAGGGCATCGGAAAATAAATTAAATGGAGGTGACTTATGGATCATCGTCAAGGCATTCGTCTGTCCGCCCGACTACCTGTCACCCTGATCGACAGTCGGGGGTTCCAGTACAACACCCACACCGCCAATCTCGGCCGCAGTGGCTTCTTCATCGCGATGCCGCCCGGTACCTTTGCGGTCAACCAGCCCGTCGAGCTGCAATATCTCTCGCCCGATGAGTCCTCGAAGAAAACCCGGCGCTATTGCCGGATTTCCCACGGCATGGTGGTCCGGGTCGAGAATCACGGCATTGCCGTCGAGTTCGATGCCATGACGGCGCGGCAGCGGGACGATGTCTCCAGGCTGCGGCGGTGGCTGGCTGAGCACCGGCGGGCTGTCTCCGGGCATTCTGCTGGTGCGGCCAGCTATGAAGGCGCTTGAGAGTTATCTGGCCCGACATTTGCCACCGCCGCTAAGCCCGCTGGCCGCGCTGGCTCTGGACCTGCAATGGACCTGGCACCATAGCGGCGACGCCATATGGCGCACCATGGATCCGGCGCTCTGGCACAGCACGCGCAATGCCTGGCTCGTCCTGCATTCCATTTCCGACGAGCATCTGGAGCAGCTGGCCGGGGATGCGGAGTTCCTGGCCCTGGTACAGCAACAGCTGGACGAGTATGCCGCCCAGCAAGCCCAGAAAACCTGGTTCGAAACCGAGTATCGGGGCACACCGTTCGGCACGGTGGCTTTCTTCTCCATGGAATTCGGTATCACCGAGTCGCTGCCCATCTACTCGGGCGGGCTGGGTGTGCTGGCCGGCGACCTTCTCAAATCCGCCCACGATCTTGGCGTTCCGGTCGTTGCCGTTGGTCTGTTCTACCAGCAGGGGTATTTCCATCAGAGCATCACCAGCACCGGCCGCCAGTTGGAGTTCTTCCCCTACAACGACCCGTCCATGTTGCCCCTGTCACCCCTGCGTGACGACGCAGGACAGTGGATCCACATCACCGTCGAGTTTCCCGGGCGCCCCGTTCGCCTCAGGGCCTGGCAGGCGACCGTCGGTCGCTGTCGCCTGTTGCTGCTAGACAGCAATGATCCGCGTAACGATCCCGGTGACCGGGGGATCACCAGCGAACTCTACGGCGGCGATGACGAGAAGCGGCTGGAGCAGGAGCTGCTACTGGGCATTGGCGGCTGGCGCCTGCTCGAAGCGGCCGGCTTCGAGGCTTCGGTATGCCACATGAACGAAGGGCATACGGGATTTGCCGCGCTCGAACGGCTGCGCCGATACCGGGAGGTGCATCAGACCAGCTTTGAAGCGGCCCGGGTGGCCACTCGTATCGGCAATATCTTTACCACGCACACCCCGCTGCCGGCGGGGTTCGATCGATTTCCGGTCGATCTCGTCCGCAAGTACCTGTCCGGCTTGACGGAGCCTCTTGGTCTCTCGCTGGACGATCTGATCAGGCTGGGCCAGCCGGCTCAGGGCAGTGATGGTATCTTCAACATGGCGTTCCTGTCCCTGCGACTGGCGGGCGCCGTCACCTGTGTCAGCAAGCTGCACCAGACCGTGTCCCGGGAAATTCTGCGGCCGGTTTTCCCCCGTTGGCCGGACGACGAAGTGCCGATCCTGGCCATCACCAATGGCGTCCACACGCCCTCCTGGGATTCGCCGGAGGCGGACGACCTCTGGACCCGCCAGTGCGGTAAACATCGCTGGTGCCACACCATGGTGGGCCTGGATGAGGCCATCCAAACGGTAGACGACCATGCCCTGTGGCAGTTGCGGGTGAAAAATCGCAGTCGGCTGCTGACGTTCGTGCGGGAACGGTTGCGTCAGCAGGGCGGCCGGCAGGGCGCTTCGATGGACACGGGCGACCGTCTTGAAGACGACGTCCTCACCCTCGGCTTTGCCCGCCGCTTTACCGCCTACAAACGACCCGACCTGCTGTTGACGGACCCGGACCGATTTGCCGCCATGCTGAGCCAACCGACACGTCCGGTACAGCTGATCCTGTCGGGGAAGGCGCACCCGAAAGATATCGACGGCAAGGAACGGCTGGCGCGGTGGCACGCCTTCATGCAACGGGAGGACGTGGCGGGGCGTGTCATTTTCCTGGAAGACTACGACCTGCGGATTGCAGAGATGATGGTGCAGGGCGTTGACGTCTGGATCAACACGCCGCGGACCTCTTGGGAAGCCTGTGGTACCAGCGGCATGAAAGTGCTGGTCAACGGCGGGCTGAACCTGTCGCAATTGGATGGCTGGTGGGCCGAGGCCTGGTCGCCGGAGGTGGGCTGGGGGATTGGTGCCGAACACATTGCGGACGACGCGCTGGACGCCGAAGCCTTGTACACCTGCCTTGAAAACGACGCCATTCCGCGTTTCTACGACCAGGACATGGAAGGCCTGCCACGCCAATGGCTGGCCACGATGCGAGCCAGTATGGCCACACTGACCGCCGAATATTCCGCTAATCGCATGCTGCGGGAATACGTTTTCCTGTGTTACGAACGCGCCGGCCGACGGCTGGCAGAGCTGAACCGGGTGGGCGTGGCTGAGGTGGCGGGCTGGCTGGAAGGGCTTACCCGGCAATGGCCGTCGATCCGGTTCGGCAACCTGGCGATCAACGAGGGACCGGCTGGCGACCGGTTTGTGGTGCAGGTGCACCTGGGGCTGATGTCGCCGGACTGGGTTCAGGTGGAACTCTATGCCCACGCCGATGACGGCGGCAGCATTACCTGCACCATGGAGCGATCGGCCGAGTTGGTGGGCTCCGTCGGGGCTTACAATTACGTCTGCGACGTGCCCTCTGTCCGTCCGGTTAACGATTTCACGCCGCGCATCGTGCCCCGGGACCCCCACGGCGTTCTGGAGGCGCCGTTGGAGGTCGGTTTGATTCTCTGGTATCGATAGCGACCCTACACGCCGAACGGATAGGTGTCGGGCATCCCCTTGATGGCCGTCGTGGTGAGTGGGGTGACCGCCTGGGTTCGATCGAACCAGACGAATTCATCGAACTGGTCCGGCAGGCTGGCGTGGTAGTAGTGGCTTTGTCGTTCCGTCTGTGGCCGGTAGATCACGCCGATGGCCCGCTGCAGGTATTGGTGCCGCAAGTGGTAGATGAGTTCGGGATCGCCATGACGTAAGGGCAGCAGGGCCCGCTCGATGCCGCTGTCGTGGAACAGGCGTTCGTAACTGCCGGGCAGGGCCGGGCGCACGGACTTGATTTCCATGCGGGCGCCCCAGTCGGAGGCGGCTGCCACCGTGCCGGTATCCGTACCGAAGCCAATATTGAACATCTGATCGCCGAAACGGGCCCGGGCGAGTCGGCCGATATTGAATTCCCCGCGTCTTCCCATGTCCGTAGCGTCGCTGTCGCCGACGTGGGAGTTGTGCGCCCAGACGATGCCCCGACTACCCTCGCCATAGTGGGCCAACAGCCGTTCCAGCGTTGCGAACATGTGGGTATCGCGGAGGTTCCAGGCGTTGTTTTCCGAGAAGAACATCGTGCGGTAGTACTCCTCGGCGCTCGCCACCAGGTTGGCGTTCTGCAGCATGTCGAACACCCGTTCACCGTCATGGGCTTCCAACTGCCGGTGGTGTTCGTACAGGGTGCGGAGGGTTTCCAGGATGGCGTTCTCGCAGCTTCGGAAGCCCGGCTGGATGGCCGAACGGGCGTACTCGATCGGATCGTCCCGATAGGGCAGCAGGCACTGGTAGCGATGCAGGGCCTGGTTGGCGGTGACCGGGTCGTGATCCCGCAGGAAACGGATCACTTCATGGATCGAGGTGTACAGGCTGTAGAGGTCGAGACCGTGGAAGGCGACACGGGTCGGCAGGACGTGCGTGCTGTTCCAGCCTCTGAGCCAGTCCACGAACCGTCTTACCTCCTCGTTGCGCCACATCCAGGTGGGGAAGCGGGCAAAGGCGGTCCACTCTGACGCCGGGTATTCCTTGTGACGCACGTAGTGGTCGATGCGCGAGGCATCCGGCCAGTCCCCCTCGATGGCCACGAAGCTGAAATGACCGCGTTCGATCAGGGCCCGGGTGATCTTGGCACGAGTCTCGTAAAACTCGGAGGTGCCGTGAGAGGACTCACCGATCATCACCACCCGCGCATCGCCAATACGCCGCATTAACCCGCTAAGCGGCAGGTCGGCAATTTCCCGGAACGGGATGCAGGCTTTGGCCAGCCGGGTTGTCAGTGCCGCTTTTGAGAGTTGGGTGTCCATGTGTTTTCCCCCGTTGTCGAAACGACGTTCTGCTCATCCTTTCAGCCTGAACTGAAGCGGAGCCGGAATGTTGATCTATCTCAAACAACGGTGGATGGCGCGATCCAGAATAAAAGAGTCGCCTGTACAGGGTGTTTTTTTAGGAGATCGATGTCATGGGATTACTGACAACAACGAACGGTGCATTGATGCGCCTCCAGAATGAAATCAACCAGTTGATGCGTTTCAATCGGTGGGACGAGCTGGACGACGACATGATGATGCTGGAACCCGGGTGGGCGCCGGCTATCGATGTCAAAGCGGAAAAAGGGCACTATAAAATCCGCGCTGATGTGCCCGGGGTCGATCCAAAAGATATCGACGTGCGGCTGGATAAAGGCATGTTGACGATTCAGGGCTCCCGAAACGAAGAGAAGAAGTCCGAAGAGAACGGTTTTCAGCGGGTCGAGCGTTTCAGCGGGTCCTTCTATCGGCGCCTTTCCCTGCCGGGCAGTATCGATTCCGACAAAATCAAGGCCAAGGTCAATAACGGGGTGCTTGAAATTATCGTGCCTCGCGAAGAAGCCAAACCGGCCAAGCGTATTACGGTTGAATCCTGAACTACGGAATCCGGGCGGTCGACCAGAATGGCCGAACGCCCGGCGTCGTGATCAATGCGGGACCTTATGGAAGTAATGTTGTACGTGGGTCGATGCCTCGGAGGGTGACATAGCGCTCGCGGCCTGCACATCCCTAACGGTAAATGGATATTGCGGATGGTCCTGAAGAAAGTGGTGATAGTTCTTCTTGGCCTCGCCGGGGCCGAATAGCAGAAGCGCTTCAGCCCCGGCGAGGTGGTTCGAGATATCCTCAAAATACCGGTTCAATGCCTGCTGATAGCGGCGATCCCGGTGATCTTCGGCCACCACGTCCTGATGGCCGAAGGGTTCCTTCTGGCGCTGTCCGCCGGATGATTTCGACGGCCGCCGTGCCTGCGACTCCACGATGGTGACCCGGGGGTGACTGTCTGTCAGCCGGATGACAATCGCTTTCCTGTGATCGAGCCAGACGCCTGCATGAACGCTCATGGTGTTTCTCCAGAGTCCAGTGGTGGGATCTGTCATGAGCATGTCTGGTTTCAGTCCGGAAATATTGATGTACCTCAAACACCCGTGCGACTCGGGACACGGTTCGGGCCATGGCCGCATTGCGCTGCATGACCCGCCTGTCTGGACAGGTGACGGAACAGAGGACATAGTGTGTTGCCGGGCACAGGGCCGGTGGCAACAGGCCCTGACCGAAGGCACCTCAAAATAACAACGGACACAATCGGCTTCGCGCAATGACTGCAGTAACCCATTCCGTATTGGTCGTGGATGACGATGAAGACATCTGCGAATTGCTACAGACCTTTCTCGGGCAGGCCGGCTATCACGTGCGGACCGCTTCCGATGGCGAGGCCATGCGGGCCGCCATGGATGACTGTCTGCCGGATGTGCTGATCCTGGACATCATGCTGCCCGGCGACGACGGCTTCACCCTGTGTCGCTGGGTGCGGGATCATTTCGCCCTGCCCATCATCATGCTGACCGCCAGTTCCGACGAAACCGACAAGGTGATCGGTCTTGAACTCGGCGCGGACGACTACATCGCCAAACCCTTCAGCGCCCGGGAACTCCAGGCCCGGATCAAGGCGCTGTTGCGGCGTTCCCAGTTGAGCCAGCAGGGGTTCCGGCGCTACGTCCGGTTCGCCCAGTGGCGGCTGGATTGTCAGACCCACGAGCTGAATGACCAGGGCGGGCAGCGCATCAGCCTGTCCGGGGCGGATTTCGCGTTGCTCAAGCTGTTCGTGGATCACGCCAACAGCATTCTCGATCGCGACACCATCGCCGGCGTTACCCGCGGGCGAGAAGCCGATCCGCTGGACCGGGTGGTTGACGTGGCCGTGTCGCGGTTGCGGCACCGGTTGGGGGACAAGGGCCGCCAGCCCAAGCTGATCCGCACGGTGCGCGGCGCGGGCTACATGCTCACGGCTACCGTCAGTTACGAGAATGAGTAAAGTCCGGGCCCTGTTCCAGCGCATCCGGCCCCAGTCCCTGCTGACGCGGATGCTGTTGTTGACCCTGGTTGCGGTGGTGCTGGCCCAGGGGATCTCCACCGCATTCTGGTACACCACCTTCCGCGCCCAGGAAACCGCCGGGCTGATCAACAGCAGTCGCAATCTGGCCTATTCCGCGGCGGCGACGGTCCGCTTTTTCAAGTCGTTGCCGCTGGAATACCGGCATATCGTGCTGGAGCAGTTGCGCAACATGGGCGGTACGCGCTTTTTCGTCTCCCTGAACGAGCGGGAAATCGCCCTGAAGCCGTTGCCGGATACGTCCCGCAAGGCGGAGGTGGTGGATGCAGTGTCCGAGGTGCTGCGGGAGCGCATTGGCGGCGATCTGCCCATTCGGGTGGAGTTCGTGGCGCCGGAGGATCTGCGCATCCTCAACAGCCAGATGAAGCTGACGGATCTGCCGCCCTCCTGGGCCAATTACGCGCTCAACCTTGATCCGATCAATCCGCCGGTGCTGGTGACGCAGATCGAGATCGCCCCCGATGAGTGGCTGTATCTGGCGACGCCGCTGCCAGCGCCCTATGTGTCGCTCGAGGACAACAGCGGCCTGCCCAAACAGCAGATCTTCTTCATTGGCCTGTTGACCATTTTCCTGCTGACCTTCATCGCCCTGCTGGTGCGCTGGCAGACCCGGCCGCTGCGACGGCTGGCCCGGGCCGCCCGGGAAATGCCGTTTGACGACGATCGCCCGCCGCTGGCGGAGCGGGGCAGCAGTGAGGTGGTTGCCGTCACACGGGCCTTCAACACGCTGCGGGACCGGATCCAGCGCTACCTGAAGGATCGCGAGCAGTTGTTCACCTCCGTGTCCCACGACTTGAAAACGCCGATCACCCGCCTGCGCCTGCGCAGCGAACTGCTTGACGATGAGATGCTGCGTTCCAAATTCGAGAAGGATCTCCAGGAGTTGGATCTGCTGGTGAAGAGCGCGCTGCAGTCGGTCAAGGACAACGACATCTATGAAAATATGGAGTCGGTGGACGTGCATGGCCTGATCGACCAGGTCACTGAACCGGCCGCCCGCACGCCGGGCAAGGTCTCTCTGGAGGGGCGGGCCCGACGGCCGTACCGTTGCAAGCCGCTGGCGCTTCGGCGATGCATCGGGAACCTGTTCGATAATGCGCTAAAATACGGGGAACGGGTCACGATCCGTATCGAGGATTCCCCCACGACCTTGACCCTGCATTTCGAGGACGAGGGGCCGGGGCTGCCGCCGGACCAGCTCAAGAAGATCTTCGAGCCCTACTACCGGGCGTCACCCAGCGCGCCGGGAGAAGGGCTTGGCCTGGGTATTGCCCGGGCGATCGCCCACGCCCACGGGGGGGATGTCGAAGCCTCCAACCGGGAACAGCGTGGGTTGCGGTTGACGCTGATCCTGCCGCGGAATCCGGATTAATCCTCCTGGCCTGTCCGGGGCCGAGCCTTGCAGTTGCTGCGTTTCAGGTCAATGTATCGATCCGGTTACATTGACCTTGCACTTTGATACGTCAGGCTTTTGCCCCTTGCCATAGACTCGAATGACGTTGTCGAGCGCTGACAGCGAAAAAATGACATTCACAACAACAACAAGGTGCCAACCTATGAAACCGATCAGGCATTTACTGGCCGCTATCGGCCTGAGTTTTGTGCTTTCCCCGGCGCACGCCGGCCAGGTCGAGGTGCTCCACTGGTGGACATCCGGTGGCGAGGCCAAGGCCATGGGTGTCCTCAAGGAAATGATGGAAGAGCAGGGTCACACCTGGAAAGACTTCGCTGTCGCCGGTGGTGGTGGTGAAGCCGCCATGACCGTCCTCAAGACACGCGCAGTATCTGGCAACCCCCCGGCCGCGGCCCAGATCAAGGGCCACGACATCCAGGAGTGGGCCAAGCTGGGCTTCCTGACCAATCTCGATGACGTGGCCAAGGAAGAGAAATGGGATCAGGTCCTGCCGCCGATTGTTTCCGACATCATGAAGTATGAAGGCCATTACGTGGCCGTTCCGGTCAACGTACACCGGGTCAACTGGCTGTGGGTCAACCCCGACGTGTTCAAGAAAGTCGGTGTCGAAGTCCCGCACACCTGGGACGAGTTCTTTGAGGTCGCTGACAAGATCAAGGCGGCCGGCATCATCCCGCTGGCCCACGGTGGTCAGGCCTGGCAGGACGCGACTGTGTTCGAGGCCGTTGCCCTGGCGGAGTTGGGTCCCAAGGACTACACCGCGGCTTTCGTGAATCACGATATGGACGTGCTGTCCGGCCCGAAAATGGTCGAGGCGCTGACCAAGTTCCACAAGATCCGCGACTACATCGACCCGAACGCGGTTGGTCGTGACTGGAACGTGGCCACCAAGATGGTCATCAACGGCGACGCCGCCATGCAGATCATGGGCGACTGGGCCAAGGGCGAGTTCACGGCGGCCGACAAGGTGGCCGGTAAGGACTACGAGTGCGTTCCGGCTCCGGGCACCGAAGGATCCTTCACCTTCAATATCGACTCCCTGGCCATGTTCAAGCTGAACAACGAGGCCAACGAGAAAGCCCAGATGGATCTGGCCCGCACCATCCTGCGTCCGAAGTTCCAGACCATCTTCAACAAGGCCAAGGGTTCCATCCCGGTTCGGACCGACGTGGACATGGCCAGCTTTGACGATTGCGCCAAGGCATCCATGAAGGCCTTCAAGGCCACCGCCGAGAACGGCGGCCTGGTACCGAGCATGGCGCACGGCATGGCGACCACCAGTGCCGTCCAGGGCCAGATCTTTGATGTGATCACGAACTTCTTCAACACCAAGGATGCGGATCCCGAGGCGACTGCCAAGCAGTTGGCTTCTGCTGTCCAGTCCGCGCTCTGATCTAACCCTGCAAGACCGGATGGGGCGCTGGCCTGTGCCCCATCCGCTGACCGATAACGGTTGAGGAGTTCTCACCATGGCTCACTCTGGTGTGGTGTCGGAAACGACATCCCAGCCCGCCCGTGGCCGACTGACCCAGCGTTTACAACAATGGTTGCCCAAATTGGCGCTTGCGCCGACGGCTGCCATGGCGCTTGTTGGCATCTACGGGTTCATGTTCTGGACCGGTGTCCTGTCGTTCACCGGCTCCACTTTCCTGCCCAGCTACGAATTCGTGGGCTTTGACCAGTACGTGCGTCTGTTCGGCAATGCCCGCTGGCTGACCGCCTGTACCAATCTGGCCATATTCGGCTTTCTGTTCATCTTCTGCTGCCTGGCGATCGGCTGTTTCCTGGCGATCCTGCTGGATCAGCGCATTCGCAACGAGGGCGTGATCCGCACGATTTACCTGTATCCGTTGGCCCTGTCCATGATCGTGACCGGGACCGTGTGGCAGTGGATTCTCAATCCCAGTCTGGGGCTGGAGAAGCTCATGCACGACTGGGGGTGGACCAGCTTCCAGTTCGACTGGCTGACCAATCCCAACATGGTGATCTACACCATCGTCATCGCCGCCGTCTGGCAGGCGTCCGGCTTCGTCATGGCGCTGTTCCTGGCCGGCCTGCGGGGCATCGATCCGGCCATCATCAACGCGGCCCGGGTTGACGGGGCGAGCCTGCCGCGGATCTACCTGCGGATCGTGCTGCCGTCGATGCGGCCGGTGTTCTTCAGCTCGGTGATGGTGCTGGCGCATATTGCCATCAAGAGCTTCGACCTGGTCATGGCGATGACGTCCGGTGGTCCGGGCTATGCCTCCGACCTGCCGGCCATGTTCATGTATTCATTCACGTTCACCCGGGGCCAGATGGGCCTGGGGGCCGCCAGTTCCATCATGATGCTGGCCATGCTGCTGGCGATCCTGGTGCCTTACCTGTATTCGGAACTGAGGGGACAACGCAATGGCTAGTCACGCAGAGAAGAAACTCACCCCCAGCCGGATCCTGATCTATGCCACGCTGCTGCTGGCGTGTGTGGCTTACCTGATTCCGGTGTTCATCATGATCATCACCAGTTTCAAGACCACCGGCGATATCCGCTCGGGCAACCTGATGAGCTTCCCGGAAGTCTGGTCCGTCGACGCCTGGATCAAGGCCTGGTCCTCCGCCTGTACCGGCGTGCAGTGTAATGGGGTCAGCGGATTCTTCTGGAACTCCATCAAGATGGCAGTTCCGGCCGTCCTGATCTCCACCGCCCTGGGCGCGATCAACGGCTACGTGCTCGCCAAGTGGCGCTTCCGTGGCTCGGACATCTTCTTCAGCCTGTTGCTGTTTGGCTGCTTCCTGCCGTTCCAGGTGATCCTGCTGCCGATGGCCGCGACCCTGGGCAAAATGGGCTTGGCCAACACGACCACCGGCCTGGTGATCGTCCATGTGGTCTATGGTGTGGCCTTCACCACGCTGTTTTTCCGCAACTTCTACGTGGGCGTGCCGGACGCGCTGATCAAGGCGGCCCGCCTGGATGGCGCCGGATTCGTGACCATCTTCGTGCGTATCCTGCTGCCCATGTCCGTGCCGATCATCATGGTGTGCATCATCTGGCAGTTCACCCAGATCTGGAACGATTTCCTGTTCGGGGTGGTGTTTGCCAGCGGCGACAGCCAGCCGATCACCGTCGGCCTGAACAATCTCGTCAATACCAGTACCGGTGTGAAGGAATACAACGTCGATATGGCTGCCGCCATGATCGCCGCCCTGCCAACACTGGTCGTCTATGTCCTGGCAGGGAAGTATTTCATTCGCGGACTGACGTCCGGCGCTGTTAAAGGTTAGAGGTCTGACAATGGCACAATTACAACTCAAGGGTATCCGCAAGACCTACGGTAACGCTGTCCAGGAGACGCTCAAGGGCATCGATATCAACATCGAATCCGGTGAGTTCCTGATCCTCGTAGGCCCCTCCGGCTGCGGCAAGTCGACGCTGATGAACAGCATTGCCGGCCTGGAAACCGTCACCGAGGGCAGCATCCTGATCGACGGCCGTGATGTGACGCACGCCGAACCCAAGGACCGCGACATCGCGATGGTGTTCCAGTCATATGCTCTGTATCCCACCATGACCGTGCGCGAGAACATCGCGTTCGGCCTGAAGATCCGGCGGATGCCCAAGGAAGAGATCGACGCGGAAGTGGCGCGGGTGGCCAAACTGCTGCAGATCGAGCCGTTGCTGGACCGCAAGCCCTCGCAGCTGTCCGGTGGCCAGCAGCAGCGGGTGGCGATGGGCCGGGCACTGGCCCGCCGTCCCAAGCTCTACCTGTTCGACGAGCCCCTGTCCAACCTGGACGCCAAGCTGCGGGTGGAAATGCGCACGGAAATCAAGCGCCTGCACCAGCGCCTGGGCACCACCATCGTCTACGTGACCCACGACCAGATCGAGGCCATGACGCTGGCGGACCGGATTGCCGTCATCAAGGACGGGGAACTGCTGCAGTTGGGTTCGCCCAAGGAAATCTACGAGCGTCCGTCCTGTCGCTACGTGGCCAGCTTCATCGGCTCTCCGGCCATGAGCTTTATCCCGCTCAAGGTGGAGCGCGACGGTGGCAACCTGCGCGCCAGCCTGCGCAGTGCCGATGACGACCAGATGTATGTGCCGTTGCCTGAGAAACTGGCCGCCTACGAGGGCAAGGAGATCCACCTGGGTATCCGCCCAGAGCACATTACCCAGCCCCTGGCGCACAAGGCCGGGCAGGAGGCGACATCATCCGGCAAGTTCCGGATCGAGGTGACCGAGCCGACCGGGCCGGACGTGATGGCGCTGATCCGGATCAACGACACCGAGGTGCATTGCCGGCTGGATCCGGACCACACCGTGGACCCCGGCGAACCCGCCGAGCTGATGATCGACCTGAGCCGTGCCATCTACTTCGAGGCCGGCAAGGAAGCCCGCATCGACGTCTGATCCGGTCCCACCCTTTGCCCCGGCCGGTATCTCCTCGTGGCGGCCGGGGCGCTTTGCGACTAACGTTTCTCCATAGGGCTCAAGCCTGTTTGTTTTTTATCCATGCGCCATTGGTGTAGGGTAAAAAGACCGGTACCCGAAAAGGAGAACGAGGGATGTCTGATCAAGTCAGTGGTTCCTACGATCCGGACAAGGGGTATATTGCCTTGCTCGGTTGGAGTCTTAACGCGGTTGAGGCAGCCGATCAGTTCAACCGCCGCTATGTCGTGGTCGCGCCCGAATGGGCCGAGAGTTACTGCCAGGAGCACAGTATCCCCTACGTGCCCTGGAATTTTGAGCGGCTGAACGACCGCTCCATGGAAATTGCGCAGACGCTGAAGGACATGGGCGTCGATGTCGCGATTCCGCTGTTCGAGGAGACGGTGGAATGGGCCGGCGCCATCAACGCGGTCCTGCTGGACAAACCCCGCCTGTTTGGCCAGGCCATGTTGTTGCGGGACAAGGCGCTGATGAAACGGCGCGCCCAACTCGGGGGTATCCGGGTGGGCATCTTTGAGGAAGCGCACGATCGTGATGATGTCATTCGCTTCCTGAAACGGGTCAACCAGACGCTGCTCAAACTCGACGGCGACCCCAACGATCCGATCCACCTCAAGGCCTTCGACAAGGCCGGTTGCCTTGGCCACCGGGTGATCCGCACGCCGGACGAGGTCGATACCATTCCCGAGGAGGAATTCCCGGTCCTGATGGAATCCCACCTGGACGGCTGGGAGTTTGCGGTCGAAGCCTGGATTCACAACGGCAAGATCCGTTTCCTCAACATTTCCGAGTACGTCACCCTGGGTTACTCGGTCTTCGTGCCGGCCTCGCCGGAGCTGGAAAAATACCGGCCGCAGATTACCGAGCAGATCGAGAAGCTGATCAAGACATTCGATATCGATTTCGGCTTCGTCCACCCGGAATATTTCGTCACCAACGATGGCGAGATGTATTTCGGCGAGGTGGCGTATCGCCCGCCGGGCTTCAAGGTGTTCGAGCTGCTGGAGCGGGTGTACGGCTTCAACGCTTACCAGGGCATGATCCTGGCGTTTGACCCCAAGACCACCGAAGAGGAAATCACCGCGTTCTTCCCGCGGGAAGTGGTGGACGCCAAGTGCTACGCCGGCTGTTTCGGGGTCTATCCTCGGTTGCGGGTGGTCAGTCGCCTGGAAATTCCCGGGGAGACCGAGGACCATCCGTATTACGAGTCCAACGACCTGGCGCCGCCCATGCAGGACACGGTCACCAAACGTACGGCCTTCGGCACGCACTGGGGGCTGCTGTACTTCAAGGGGGACGATCCACACACCATGCGCGATCTCCTGAAACATCAGGAAGAGCTGGACTTTTACGTGTAGTCTGTCGACATTGCCCGATCATGAGGACGTCGAGTGGACAACCCCAACAGCCCGAATGCAGCCCCCGGTAAACTCGAGGGGCTGCTGGTCAAACTGGACGAAGCCACCACCCATTTGGCCAGGAGCAGGGCATTCGCCAAGCCCGGCAAGGTGTCGCTGGTTTTTGACCTGACGCGGCGCGTCCTGCTGCAGCCGGGAGGCTGCGCGGCGATCGAGGAACGGGCCCAGGCCCTTGAGGAAGCCGGTGTTTTCGAGGGCACCGACTGGGCTCATCCGCTGATCCTGGTACCATCACTGACCCCATACTCACTCAAGAGCCCGGTGGCCGATACGGTGGCGCTGGAGGCGCTCAGTGAGCTGCGGCTGCTGGCGGTGGCAATGGGCCGCTACCCGCACGCCGAGGTATCGTCCGAGCAGGCGCATCATTTCCTGGCGCAGGTGCTGGCGATGAACCTGGCACTGCTGTTCAGTGCCCCGGACGAAGCGGAGCGGGTGCAGCAGGGGCGATTGGCCGGGGTGTCCCGGGCGGTGGTTCGCCACCTGGCCGACCGCATCGGCTACGAGCACGTGATCGACCAACTGATCGCCGAGATCTGGCGCATCCTGGCGCAGCGTCCGATCCTGACCGGGCCGGTCAAGCAGATGATCACCCAGATCGCGATCTGCAGCAGCAACCCGGAGATCGATCTGGGGGCCAGCGGGCAGGGTGCCTATCGGCTGGTCAGCAGCCTGTTCGGGCCAACCGAGGCCTGCCGGGAGGATCCCGGGCTGGCCGTCTACAACGAGCGGCTGGCGGCCATGGATCAGCGGCGGTTGCAGGCCGAGGCCATGGGCTGTGCCCGGGCCATGCACGATACCGGCTTGGTATCGGCCTACCACGCGGAACTTGTGCGCTTCCTGCTCAAGCAGGGAGACCAACTGCTGTCCGAAGCGCTCGGGTTGTCCAGCACCGGCCGGGACTGCCTGCTGTGCTATCGGGGACTGGTGCATGCCCTGATCCAGGAAAGCGTGCATGCCGATACGGCCCAGGCGGTCTATGGCATGGCGCTGATGCTGGAGCGCGGCATTCTCTATAACCCGGCCATGGGGCCGGCGCTTTGGCGCCAGGTCAACCTGCCGTTGTCCCGGACCACCCGGGAACAGCTCGCCCTGGCGTTCGGCGAAACCGCTTCGCCCCGGGCCCGGCTCCTTGAGGGTGTCCTCTGTGTGTTGGGCCAGCCGCTGGGCGTGGGGCAGGGGAACAACCCGACCTGCCAGTCGGCCCGGGCCATCTCCATGTGGTCGTACAGCGATCCGGATTACCTGCTGCAGTTACTGGTATGGGCGGCACGGGACGATGAAATCATCATGCACTTCGAGGGGCGACCGGTGTCGTCGGTTGCCAGCGCCGGCGGGTTGGCCGACGAACTGCACCTGGACCTGGATGCGGTGTCGCTGATCCTCGTGCCGCACCTGGACCGGATCTACGGCGAAATGGGGCGGCTGTGCGAAGACCGTGAAGGCGACCCCCACCGCTGGATCAACCCCGAGTTCCACGGCTGGTGGTGTGGCCGGGGCTTCCGTATCAATGTGGATGTGGCGACCGGTCGTCTCAAGGACGAGGAGACCTTCCTGCGCCATTTCTATGCCAGTTACCACCCCTTCTACAATGGCAACCAGCCACTGATCCACCCGCAGCCGGCCGGGATCGCATTCACCGACAGTGCCGCCCGTTTCATTGGCTGGCACGCGATTTCCATCCTGCGGGTCGGGCTGGATCCGGAGGACGTCATGCGGGTGTACTTCTTCAATCCCAACAATGACAGCGCCCAGGACTGGGGCGATGGGGTGAGGGTGAGTACGTCCGGTCACGACGAGCGCTCCGGTGAGTCGTCACTGCCGTTCGCCGAGTTCGCCTCGCGGCTCTACATCTTCCATTACGACCCGCTGGAACACGGCGCACTGGCCAATGTCCGCCCCGAAGAGTTGCAGGCGGTCATGGACCGGGTGCACCGTAGCTGGGGGGCGGACCGCCTGCCGACCGTCGATCTGCAGGCGGGGCCGGCGGAGCACTAGGAGAGGCTCCTAGCGCAGCTTGGTTTCCCGCAGATTCCTGACGAACTCGGGCGGATCAAACGATTCTGCCCGCGCCAGATCCCAGTACTTCACGAAAACCGGGTTATCGGTATGCCCGTCGATCAGGGCGCCCGGTGCCAGGAAGTGGAACAGGTCCATGTAGGGCTGCACCTCGTGTTCATCCACCCGCCGGATAATGTGTTCCGGACCCAGCTCCCTGGGATGCCGCAGACCGGCGGCGCCCAACAGGTTGGTCAGCGCTTCCATGGTATTGCGGTGGAAGTTGTAGACGCGCTCGCTCTTGTCGGCCACATCGAGCTTTTGGCTTCGCCTGGGGTCCTGCGTGGCCACGCCGCTCGGGCAGCGGCCCGTATGGCAGTTCTGGGACTGGATGCAGCCGAGCGAGAACATGAAGCCCCGCGCCGCGTTGCACCAGTCGGCGCCGAGGGCCAGGGTACGGGCGATGTTGAACGCCGAGGTGATCTTGCCGGCTGCGCCAATGGCGATGTCGTCGCGCAGGTTGGCGCCCACCAGTGTGTTATGGACCAGCAGCAGGGCCTCGGTCATCGGCATGCCCAGACGGTTGGTGAACTCCAGAGGCGCCGCGCCGGTGCCGCCTTCCCCGCCGTCGACGACGATGAAATCCGGCTTCTTGCCGCTCTGGAGCATGGCCTTGACCAGGGCGAACCATTCCCAGGGGTGGCCGATTGCCAGCTTGAAGCCCACCGGCTTGCCTCCGGACAGTTCGCGCAGCCGCTCAATGAACGACATCAGTTCCAGCGGGGTGCGGAAGGCGCTGTGGCTGGCCGGTGATTCCACTTCCTTCCAGGGTTCCACGCCGCGGGCCTCGGCAATTTCCGGCGTTACCTTGGCGCCGGGCAGGATGCCGCCGTGCCCGGGCTTGGCACCCTGGGACAGTTTGATCTCGATCATTCGCACCTGGTCGAGGGCGGCATTGCGTACAAAGAGTTCTTCGCTGAACGAACCGTCCCTGTTGCGACAGCCGAAATAGCCGGAGCCGATCTCCCAGACCAGGTCGCCGCCGTGTTCCGTGTGATAGCGCGAGATCGAGCCTTCCCCGGTGTCATGATAGAAGTGGCCCTTCCTGGCTCCCTTGTTCAGCGCCAGGATGGCGTTGGCCGAAAGGGAACCGAAGCTCATGGCGGAGATGTTGAAAATGCTGACGCTGTAGGGCTGGCTGCAACGCTTGCCGACCACCACGCGGAAGTCGCTGTCCTGGTGATCCACCGGGGCCATGGAGTGGTTGATCCACTCGTAGCCCTCGGCATACATGTCGTGCTGGGAGCCGAAGGGGCGTTTGTCCAGGACGTTCTTGGCCCGCTGGTAGACGATGGCCCGCTGCTCCCGTGAAAACGGGGTTTCCTCGGTGTCCCGCTGGATAAAGTACTGGCGGATTTCCGGACCGATCGATTCCAGGAAATAACGGATGTGGGCCAGTATCGGATAGAGCCGGCTGACCGTATGGCGTTTCTGGAGGACGTCGTAGGTCCCCAGCACCACCAGCCCCCCGAACAGGATCGGCAGGATCAGGGTGGATGGATGGAACCAGGCCAGCACCAGCGTTACCGCAAGGCCCGCCAGGGCGATGTAGTAGGCCAGGTTGCGGGCCGGAAACAGGGTGGACAACTTGGACATAGGCGAGCGGACTCCCGGTTGGCAGCAAAAACAGCATGATAGGGGGCGGGGCCGCGTCAGGCCAATCCGGCCCCGAGGAAACGTGTCGTCTATTGCAGCACAGTGGTGTCAGGCTGTCAGGACCAGGTGCCGGTCGGCAAGGCTTTCGACATCGCTTGCATCATGACTCACCAGAACGATGACTGCGCCCTGTTCACGCTGGTCCCGGATCAACTGGCGCAGAATCTGGCGGGTGTCCGGGTCGAGCCCGGTAAACGGTTCGTCCAGCAACAGCAGGGGCGTACCGCGCAGCAGTGCACGGGCCACGGCCACGCGCTGGCGCTGCCCACCGGACAGCTCCGTGGGGTGTCGGCGCGCCATCCCGTGCAGGCCAACCTTGTCCAGCATGGCGGCGACAGCAGCGTTGTCCGCCCGGGACAGTTTCAGGCCCGGATGGATACCCAGGCCGAGGTTGTCCTGCACGGACAGGTGGTCGAACAGGTTACCCTCCTGGAACACCGAGGTGACCGGGCGTTCCCAGGGCGGCAGGGGCTGGAGATCCTGCTCCTGCCAGCGCAGGGTGCCGGACTCGGCGTTCAGGAAGCCGGCCACGAGGTTGAGCAGCGTACTCTTGCCGCACCCGCTGGGTCCGGTGACGGCCAGGCACTGGCCAGCCCCGACTTCGCCATTGAACGTGAGTACCCGTTCCGTCTCCGGATAGCGGAAGCGAAGGTTCTCGAACTCAAGCATGGGCGTGTTCTCCTGCGGCGAGGCGTCGTGAGGCCGGATGGCGCCGGCGACGGTCGCCCCAGCGATTGAGGATGTAGAAAACCACGAAAAGCAGGGCCAGCATCACAAAGGCCGTACCGGATGCGGCCTCGATCCGGTAGGCCGAAAGCTGCTGGAACAGCAGCAGTGGCAGGGTCGGCGCCGACGGGCTGCCGAACAGGGCAATCACGCTGAAGTCCCCCAGCGAAAGGCCGGCGGCGTAGGCTGCCGCCAGCAGCAGGGGGCGGCGGAGTAATGGCAGCAGCAACCAGCGCAGCCGGTAGCTCCCGCGCAGGTTCAACTGATCGGCAACCCGCAGGCTGTTCGGCGGCAGTGTGGCAAACGGGCCGCGCAGTACCTGTAACACGAAAGGCAGCGCCATCAACGCGTTGATCCCTGCCACCAGGGCCAGTCCCTGATGGGGCTGGCCCAGTTGGGGGCGCAGAAGGATAAACAGGCCGGTTCCCAGGACAAGGGCAGGGACCAGCAGCGTCAGGTGCCCGCTGGACTCCAGCAGGCGCGCACTCAGGTGATGGCCGGAGTGCCTGGCCAATTGGCTGGCGGCGAGAATGGCGAGACCGCAACTGCAGGACAGGATCGCGGCGACCAGGGCGACACTCAGGCTTCGGCCGAGGCTCCACCAAACCTGGCTATCGCCCGCTTCCCCCAACAGTCCCGGCAATCCGCGGAAGACGACCGCCAACAGCGGCAGGGCCAGGAAAACGAGAAACAGGTACAGCAGCACGCGGTCACGGCGCCGGGCGTCGCGGCGCAGGGTGCCGGGCTGGTCATTGGCGCCCGGTACCAGGTTGCGGTTGGTACCGTGGCGGGAGGCTACCAGCCACAGGGAGCCGCAGATCAGCAGTTGCACCATCGCCAGCAGGGCGGCCCGGCTGAAGTCGAACTCGTAACGCAGCGACTGGTAGATGGCCACCTCTATGGTCGTCGCCGATGGTCCGCCCCCCAGTGTCATCACGATCGCAAAGCTGGTGAAGCAGAGGATAAAGATAAACACGGCCAGTCCGGGCAGCACCCGGCGCAGGGCCGGCCACTCCAGGGTGCGCCACAGCGGCCCGCTGGTCAGGCCCAACTGGGCTGCGATGCGCCACTGGTTCGCCGGGATGCGCTCAAGCCCCTGCAACAGGATCCGCGCGGCCAGTGGTGCATTGAAGAATACGTGGGCCAGCAGGATGCCCTGCAGTCCATAGAGGTTCCAGCGAAAGGGAAGGCCCACTCCGTCCAGCGCGGTGTTGAGCCAGCCCGACCGGCCGTAGACGGCCACCAGGGCAAAGGCCGCGACGATTGTGGGCAGCACCAGGCTGAGTTCGGTCAGCCGCAGCAGCAGCCCGCGACCGGCAAACATCGGATGCCGGTGCAGCGCCCGGGCGACGGGAATGGCCAGCAACAGGCTGAGCCCGGTGGACAGGGTGGCCTGGTATACGCTGAACCAGATCACCTGACGCAGATAGGCGCTTTGCCAGAGATCGCTCACCGCCCGCCACTGCCATTCCGCCAGCAGGCCCGAGAACCCGGCCGCCACGACACCGGCCAGTAGCAGCGCTACCGCCCGACCGGGCCAGGCGCGCCAGCGCGGGTGGCTGAACGGCGGTGTCAGCGTGCGGTCGCGTTGAGCCACTCGTCGATCCAGGCCTTGCGATGCTCGGCAACCGTTTGCGGTTCGAAATACAGGGTGCGGGACGGCTCGATCAGCCGGTCGAAGACGTCGGGCAGCTCATCGCCCAGGTCGATCGCCGGGTACATCACGTTCTTCAGGGGAATCTCCCGCTGGAAAGCAGGCGTCAGCATGAACTGCAGGAACTTCCGGGCCAGTTCGGGGTGAGGGCTGTTGCGCAGACGGGCTGCAACCTCCACCTGCAGGTAGTGGCCCTCATCGAAGGGAGCGGCCTGATAGCGGTCCGTGTTGTCCACCGCCATGTGATAGGCCGGGGATGTGCTGTAGGACAGCACCATGGGCGCCTCGCCATTCATGAACAGGGAAAAGTAGGCATCGCTCCAGCCCTTGGTGACCGTCAGGATATGCTTCTGCAGCGCCTGCCATTTGGCTGGGGCCTGATCGCCATAGACTTTGCGCATCCACAGCAGGAACCCGAGGCCGGGTGTGCTGGTCCGCGGATCCTCGATGATGATCTTCAGGTTCTCCGGCGCATTGATCAGCGCGTCCAGGCTGGTGGGCGGATCAGGAAGCTGCTGGGTGTCGTAGACAAAGGCGAAGTAGCCCCAGTCATA
The DNA here is from genome assembly GCF_004327985.1 of Marinobacter halodurans. Lineage (GTDB taxonomy): Bacteria > Pseudomonadota > Gammaproteobacteria > Pseudomonadales > Oleiphilaceae > Marinobacter_A > Marinobacter_A halodurans. The sequence goes on along the minus strand of NZ_SJDL01000001.1, from coordinate 142,100 downwards.
GGGTACGAAGGTGTCATCCTGCCAGTCGACGGGGAGACGGACGGCCGAGGTGTCGATGTCGTGTGGCGCGAGCAGGCCGGTCTGCCGGGCGTCCGACAGGGTATTGGCATCCAGCCCCAGAACCACGTCGGCCGTACATGACTCGCCTTCCAGGCGCAGCCGGTGCAGGATGGCCACACTGCTGTCCAGGGCGACGAACTCGAGTGTGCAGTCACATTGCGCTTCGAAAGCCTGTTTGACGGCCGGGCCCGGCCCCCACTCGGAGACAAAGGAAGGGTAGGTGTAGACCGTCAGCGTGGGGCCGGCCCAGGCCAGACTGGCCGAGAGAGTTAACAGTATCAGGAAGAGAAGGCGCGCCATTGTGGTCAGTACCCGTCGTCATGTCGGAGAAACGGGGCGGCAGACCGCAGGCAGAGTCGTCACTCAATCCCTTCGCCGGCATGATCCGGAGCAGGTTCCGCGGGTCTGATCTCAGCCTGTCGATACAATCGCAGGCACCCCGTTGAGAAAACCGCAGTTTAACAGACTTGATAACGCCTGGGCAGCCGTCCCGCGTACGATAGACTTGTGCGAGTGCCGTCACTTGTTACTTAGACATGTAAGTAAATGGAGGCCCGTAGATTGCCGCTCGTAGCGATCGAGGCGTTGCTGTCGGTGCGCCGGAAAATCCCGGGAATCGTGATGGCGAAGGACGTCAACTGAGTCCTAATATGCAGTCCTGTTCTTAATGTGCGGGTAACGCGTTGCCTGCAGGCAGCAGGAAAATTTTATGGGAAGAGTCGTCGGATCTGGGTTACGGTTATAAAAGTGGAATCCTTCCGGAAATCACTTTTGATCTTTCGAGCTCAAATAAATAGACTTAACGGTCTGTAATCTTGAGTCCGACATGGGCCCAACAATCCGTTCGAGGAGACTTGACGTGAGCGAAGTCCTTAAAGACGAGTACTCCACCGACTATCAGGCAGGTCAGGATAACATCACCCCACTGGGGCTTGACCTGCACAAGACGGTGTTTTTCGTTACGGCTGCATTGATCATCTTTTTCGTCGTGGGAACCCTGATATTCCCGGATGTGTCGAATTCGATGCTCAATGGTGCCAAGACCGGTGCCATCAATCATTTCGACTGGTTGTTCCTGATCAGTGGCAACATCTTCGTGGTTTTCTGCCTGGCATTGATCGTGCTGCCGGTCGGCAAGATCCGGATCGGCGGCTCCGATGCGGTTCCGGAATTCTCCACCATGTCCTGGTTTGCGATGCTGTTCGCCGCCGGTATGGGGATCGGTCTGATGTTCTGGGGTGTGGCCGAGCCGGTGGCCTACTACACGGACTGGTACGGAACACCGCTCAACGTGGCTCCCAACACGCCGGAAGGTGCGAGCCTCGCCTTGGGCGCGACCATGTACCACTGGGGCCTGCATCCCTGGGCGATCTACGCGATCGTTGCTCTGTCATTGTCTTTCTTTGCCTTTAACAAGGGCATGCCGCTGACGTTACGCTCAGCCTTCTTCCCGATCTTCGGCGATCGCGTCTGGGGCTGGATCGGCGACATCATCGATATCCTGGCGGTACTGGCGACCATCTTCGGTCTGGCCACCTCCCTGGGCCTGGGCGCGCAGCAGGCGGCCTCAGGCCTCCATTACCTGTTCGATATCGACAGCGGCATCAGCACACAGATCGCGATCATCTTCGGCATTACCTGTGTGGCGCTGATCTCGGTGGTTCGCGGCCTGGACGGCGGCGTCAAGCTGCTCAGTAACATCAATATGGCCCTGGCGGCTGCGATGCTGCTGTTTGTGATCTTCGCCGGCCACACGCTGGGTGTGTTCGAGGCTATCGGGACGACCACCTCGGCTTACTTCAGCAACATCCTGCCGCTGAGTAACCCGTTCGGTCGTGAGGACGAAACCTGGTTCCATGGCTGGACTGTCTTCTACTGGGCCTGGTGGATCTCCTGGTCACCGTTCGTCGGCATGTTCATTGCCCGGGTATCCAAGGGCCGTACCGTGCGTCAGTTCGTGACCGCCGTGCTGATCATCCCGACCCTCATTACCATCGTCTGGATGAGCGCATTCGGGGGCTCTGCCCTGGAGCAGATCCAGTCGGGCGTCGGTTCACTGGCAGCGGATGGTCTGACGGATGTCTCGCTGGCGATGTTCCAGATGCTGGCCAACATTCCGCTGACCGCGATCACGTCCTTCCTGGGCATTATCCTGGTCATGGTTTTCTTCGTGACCTCGTCTGACTCGGGCTCGCTGGTGATCGACAGCATCACCGCCGGCGGCAAGCTGGATGCGCCGACCCAGCAGCGTGTTTTCTGGGCGGTCATGGAAGGCGCGATCGCTGCGGCTCTGGTCTTCGGTGGCGGTGCTGACGCGCTGAAGTCACTGCAAGCCGGTGCAGTCAGTGTTGGTCTGCCGTTTACCTTCGTGCTGCTCGTCATGTGCTATGGCCTTTACAAAGGCCTGAACAACGAGCGCGCCCTGATCAATGCCGGCATGAAGTAAGCGTTCGGCCCGATCGAAAAACCCGCCTCAGCCGAGGCGGGTTTTTTTATGGCGGGGTGGTCGGCGTGGGAGAGGAGCCAGTCAGCTCAGGCGAATGCCGGCTGCCGCTTCGTGGTCCGCCGTGGGGCAGACAGGTTGCCGGCGTGGCTGAATACGGACATGGCATACTCGACTCGGGCCTCCGGGGTGAGATGCGTGCGCTTGAGGCTTTCGATGTATTTCAGGCGTGGCAGCAGCCCCTTGCCGTTGGCCATCTGGATGGCCAGTCCGGGCCGGGCATTGAGTTCCAGCAGGGTGGGGCCGTCGTGCTGGTCGAGCACCAGGTCGGCGCCCATGTAGCCCAGCCCCGTCGCTTCATAACAGCGGGAAGCCATCACCAGCATGGTGTGCCAGTCCTCGATCTGGATATGTTCCAGCGCCAGCCCGGTGTCCGGATGCATCTTCACCGGACGGTTGAACTGCACGGCGTTCAGGCTCCGGCCCGTGGCGATGTCGATGCCGACGCCAATGGCGCCCTGGTGGAGGTTGGCCTTGCCGTCGGAGGCGCGGGTGGCCAGCCGCAGCATCGCCATTACCGGATAGCCGCGGAATACGATGATGCGGATGTCCGGCACTCCCTGGAACGAGTAATCGGTGAGGGTGCTGCTGCACTGGATCAGGTCCTCGACGATCGCCACGTCGGGGGAGCCGCCCAGCGAATACAGTCCGGCCAGGATGTTGGACAGGTGGCGCTCCAGGTGCCGCAGTGAAACCGCGGCGCCGGAGGCCTTGATGAAGCTGTCGTCCTCGCGGCGGGTGATCACCATGATGCCTTTGCCCCCGGAACCCTTGGCCGGTTTGATGGCGAAGCCGTTGAGACCGGCCACCCGCTCGCGAAAATGGGAGATCTGGTGTTGCTGGGAGACCACCTGGCGCAGGGCCGGTGTGGCCACATCATATTCCTCGGCCACCAGTTTGGTTTTCAGTTTGTTGTCCACCAGCGGGTAGGCGCTGCGGTCGTTGTAGCGGGCAATATAGTCCACGTTGCGCCGGTTCATGTTGAGCATGCCGCGGCGGCTGAGGGAAGCCGGCGAGATCCATCGCATCAGTCATACTCCTGCATGGGATGGAACCGGCGCAGTTCGCTGAGTTTGTAGCCGGTGTACTGCCCCATCAGCAGGATCACCGCCAGGATGATCAGGTGCAGTTCCGGGAAATTGAAGGTCAGGTGGCCGGCGATCGGCAGGCTCATGGCCAGGTAGGCCAGGACGGCAACCAGAAGGCTGCCGCCGCCTTGCACGAAGACTTCGTGCGGTCCTTCCTCCTCCCAGAGGATGGACATCCGCTCGATGGTCCAGGCGAGGATGACCATGGGGAAGAACGTCACCGTCATGCCGGTGTTGAAGCCCATCTGGTAACCCACGATGCTGATGGCCGTGCTCATGAAGATCACCAGGATGATCAGCGTCGCAATCCGGGACACCAGTAACAGGTTGAGGTTCGACAGGTAGCCCCGCAACAGCAGTCCCAGGGCTACCACCGTAATGAAGGTGACGAGGCCGGGGCCGAGCGAGGTCTGCAGGAACGCGACGGCGATCAGTACTGGCATGAACGTCCCGGAAGTCCGGATCCCCACGATCACCCGCATGAAGACCACGACCATGGCGCCCAGCGGGAGAAGTAGCAGCATGCGGAACATGCTCTGTTCCTCGATCGGTAGCTGATACAGGCTCAGGAAGCCCAGGCCATTCTTCATCGACTCGGCCCGTGCCAGCTGCAGTGCCGGTACGGTCTGGCGCAACATGGCGAAGCTCACCACCGACTGGTTACCGCCCATCACATCCAGCAGCGACGTGGTATTGCGGCTCCATAGCAGGACGTTCTCGGGCAGGCCCTGTTCGCCGGTTTGCGGGTTGAACGTCAGCCAGTGGTCGCCGTCGAAGATCTCCAGGAAGGGGCGCAGCGGCTGTCGCCGGCGGGCATCCTCCAGCATGATGCCTTCGGAGACGCGGGCGGGGATGTCGGCATAGTTGAGCAGCTTGACCAGGACATCCACGTCATCGTTACCGGCCAGCAGGAGTGCGGTGTTCTGGTTCGGATCGGAGGAGCGGATCAGCTTGATCAGTTCACGGGTCATGCTCTCCGGCGTGCTGGATTTTTCGGCGGCCAGGGCCAGCACTTCATGGGCGGCCGTGGCCTGGGGTTCCTCCCAGTAGACCGTATCCGGCTCCGGTGGCTGTTCCGGTGGATGGGGCTGGACGTCCGGATCCGGGATGAACTGGGCCTTGTAGTACAGGGTCTGCGGACCGTTGGCCTGCCGGATCGACCATTCGCCCCGCCGATCGCCCTTGTCGTTGACGATAGAGAAGCCGTAACCCGGCGACGCCGCCTGTTCGGACAGTACATGGAAACCGGGGGGATCGTCCGGCAGGTTGAGGCTGACCAGCACCGGGTCGCCGTTGGCCCGGAAATCCACCCGGGCCTCCACCAGCCAGACCGGGCGCTCTTCGCCGGACAACCAGGGAATGCCGAGCTCGAAGTGGCGCAGGGTAGCGATGCCGACACCGGTAAAGATCAACAGGGCAATGGCGATGTAAAACGGGTAGCGTGACTTCACTGCTGCGCATCCTTGGCTGTCTGGGTTTGCCCGCCCCTGGACGAGAACTTGGCGGGCAGCTTGGTGGCAAACTCCTTGCCGACATCAACCAGCATGACATCGCGGAGGATGTTGCGACCGATCAGGACGGTATTGGACAGGGCTTTACGGTTGGAAAGAGTGAATTCCGCCTTCTGCAGGTGATCGCCGATGGCGAACTGCAGTTCGACGACGGCCCGGCGCTCGCTGTCATCGGCAGAGGCCTGGATGATGCGGGCATTGCGGGAGAGCGGACGTTCCAGCGTCTTCAGCTTGTCCTTGGTGCCCGGCACCGGCACGTCGAAGCGCACCCAATCCTCGCCGTTGCGCTCGAAATAGGTGACGTTACGGGCATCCAGCGATGAGGTTTCCGCGCCCGTATCGACCCGGGCCTCGTAGGTGAAACCGGGTTCCAGGAAGTGGACCTTCTCCAGTTGGCCGACAACCAGCATGCCCTGTAGCCGCGGGGAGGATGGCGTGTTGCTGCTGGCGGCGGAGCAGACCGGCTGTGGACGCTTGGGGCAACTGGGGGGCTTGATCTGCTCGCGAATGGTTTCGATCAGCGCCCGGGTATTCTCGTTGTTGTTGCGCACCATACCCCGGTGGTGCGCCTTGAGGTCTTCGCTCAGTTGCCGGAGTTCGCCGGTCTGAACGGTCTCAGTCTGTTTTAGGGTGTTCAGGTCGTCCTGCTTGACCAGGAGCGAGCCAGAGCAGCCAGCAAGGAGCATCCCGACAGCCGTTGCCAGAGCCAGTGGTGTGAGCGTGCGAAGCGCGCGCATGGGCATGAGAGAACCTCTGTCCAAAATAATCCGTGTCTTCTGATCGGGGACGGTCCGAAATTGAAGGGCGAAGTATACATTATTACGACATTACGCTGATTTACCGATCTGTAACTCCGGCGCGGATGTGACCGGATTGACGTTTTTGGTGCAGTGGCTGCGGGGCTACTCGATCGGCGGACGCTGGGTGCGGATATAGTGGTCGGCGTCGAGAATGTCGTCGGAGCGCAGGTAGGCCTGGACGGCCGGTGGACAGTTCAGGTAGAGCAGGAGCAATTCGCGCTGGATGTCCTGGTCCTGGATACGGGAGGCGTAGTGGATCAGGCGCCGGATGGTGGCGTCGGACGAATCGTCATAGCGCTGGCCATAGCGTAACTCCACCAGCGTGTGCAGGCGCTCGAGGTGATACTGGCCGGTATGGGTCAGGTGTTCGGTCAGACTGAACCCGGTGCTGGCCTCACCGGACTCTGAGGCGCTTTCTCGTCCGGTCGTTCTGCGCCAGAGTGCTTTCAACATGGCTGTGTCTCGAAAATCCCTTGTCCGGGGTGATCCCAGCAGCGCTGCTGGTGTGGCGATAACCGGCCGCACTTGAGCGCTTTTTAATTATCGTTATACCGACTGTTGTAGCTCAGATTGCGAGCGGCTTCCATCTCTGGATGTCCTGTTATCGGATGTCTCCGGAATTTTGAGACTTGTGCGTCATATCGGCTGCGTGCAGGATCACCAATTATTCACGAATATCAAGCTGATGTGTCGGTGTCACTTGGGCTTTAGTCGAAGTGTTTCGCGGTAAGTTCCTTGGCCCGGGCCGGTTGTTTTCTGGATAATGGCCCGTTCATGACCGAGATTTCAGGAGTTGATCGGAGACTCCCTGGCGCCGACCGTCCCGATACAGGAGTTCATTGTGCCGCTTTCCATTCCCCGGGAGATGCTCCCGGCGTTGATAACCGCCGCCATCGTGGTGGTGCTGGTGACTGCCCTCGTCATGGCGCTGGTCTACCAGCGCCGTCTTCGACAGGTGCGCGAGGATGCACAGGCTCGCCTGGACGCCATGACCGCCCGCGCCGAATCGGCCGAGGAGCAGGCCTACCATGCCAGCCGGGACCGCGCCCTGCTGGAGCAGGAACGCGACCAGTTGCGCACGCAGGCCTCAGAGCAGCAACACCGGCAGCGCGAGCTGGAGGCCGCCCGTGAGACCTGGCGTGACAAGGCGACGGAACTGGAAAACCGGATGGCCACACTGGTGGCGGAGCGGGACGGAGCGCAAAAGCGCGAGCACAAGCTGGAGCAGGACCTGTCTGAGCTGAATGACCGTTACGAGGCGGTCAACCGGTCACTGTCCGATGCGCGGGTGTCGCTGCGTGAGTACGAGGTGACGCTGGAAGAGGAGCGCCGCACCACCGGCGAGAAACTGCAGTTGCTCGAGCGCAACCGGGATGCGCTGAAGCAGGAGTTCGAGAACCTTGCCAACCGCATCTTCGAGCAGAAGAGCGAGCGCTTCTCGCAACAGACCCGCACCAGTCTCGACAGCCTGCTGAACCCGTTCCGCGAGCAGTTGCAGGACTTCCGCAAGCGGGTCGAGGATGTCTACACCACCGAAACCCGGGATCGTCAGGCACTGCGCAGCGAGATCGATGCCCTGCAGAAGCTGAACCGGCAGATCACCGAGGAAGCGGCGAACCTGACCCGGGCCCTCAAGGGTGACAAGAAGATCCAGGGTAACTGGGGGGAACTGATCCTTGAACGGGTGCTGGAGAAATCCGGCCTGCGCAAGGGCGTCGAGTACGACACCCAGGGTTCCTACCGGGATGCGGACGGCCAACTGCTGCGTCCGGATGTGGTGGTCCACCTGCCGGACAGGCGTAACCTGATCGTGGACTCCAAGGTGTCCCTGCTCGCCTACCAGGAATGGGTCACCGCCGAGGACGACGAGACCCGCGACAGCGCGCTCAAGGCTCACGTCGAGGCCGTGCGCCAGCATATTCGCAGCCTCAGCGAGAAGGACTACAGCCAGCTCAGCGGGCTGCATTCCCCGGATTTCGTGCTTTTGTTCATGCCCATCGAACCGGCCTTCGTCGCGGCCTTCCAGCAGGACGAGAACCTGTTTGCCGAGGCATTCGAACGCAAGATCATCGTGGTGACGCCCACCACGTTGCTGGCCACGCTGCGCACCATCGAGAACATCTGGCGGTATGAGCGCCAGAGTCAGAATGCGCGGCAGATCGCGGACCGGGCCGGTGCCGTGTACGACAAGCTGCGGGTCTTTGTGGAATCCATGGAGAGGCTGGGCAGCCAGCTGCAGACCGCGCAGGGCACCTACGACAACGCCATGAATACGCTCACCCGCGGCAAGGGCAACTTGATCTCCCAGGCCAACCGCTTCGTTGAGCTGGGGGTGCGCGTGAAGAAGGAGCTTCCCAAGTCGATTCGCGAACAGGCGGGCGTCGGTCATGATGAGGATGCCGAGACGGACGACGAAAACGACTGAAAATCGTCAAGACGGCTCCCGACGAATGGAATTCAGGTCACAGTGAGGCCATACCATGCTGGCCTAGAATGATCGGCAAGACATCCAAGACCTGCATCTTTGGGAGCCCTGCGTGTTGAACAGATTCCACCGGCAAGACCCACCGGCCTCAACCCTGCCCTGTATCGCGACACCCGGCGGCGGAGACGACGACAGGGATCAGAGCGGCGATACCATTGTTGTCGACTAGCGATGCCGGGCGGCCCCTTTGGGTCGATTGCCCGGCTTGTCGCGGCATCTCCTTGAATCATCCGGGGTAATGGCAGACACTTTAAGAATGAATTTGCAGCAGATGCAGGATCGGTAGCGTGTAGGAGCCGGTGTTGCAACATGCTGAAAAACAGTGATGTTCCCTGCGGAGAATTCAGGAATGAAAAGCAGATGGATGGGTGTTGTCGTCGGTGGCATGCTGTTCACCCAACTGGCCTGGGCCCTGCCTCCAGAGCACGAAACGCGCCGGCTGATGCTGGCCGTGGAGAAGGCCGTCGAGAATAAGCAGTGGGGCGAGGCCGGTGAGTACCTGAATCGCCTGCAGACGCTCGATACCAAGAAGCCGGATGCCTACGCCTTCTACCGGGGGCGCGTTATGTACGAGGCCGGCCATTACAACGAAGCCATGGCCGCGCTCGAAGCCTATGTCACCCAGGCCGGTGAAAAGGGCGAGCACTACACCGAGGCGCTGGAGTTGATCACGGCGGTGGAGCAGGCCCGTAAGAAGGAAGGGGATGTCGCCGACGCGGCCAAGTCCCAGGGCGAACCGGTGGCCAAGATCGAGCCGGCCGGTGGTAACTCCGTCGAAGAGCTGCAGAAACTGTACCTCGCCGACACACCCCGTGAAGCCCTTGAGCGCCATGCCAACAGCCTCCTGTCCCAGAATGCCTGGCGCGCCAGCAACGATCGGGTGCTGCGGGCCAATGCCACGCCCGATGTTGTCTACCAGGTATCCGCCGAAACCGGTGCCCTGCAGGTGCAGGAAACCCGTAAGCTGGATGACGGTCGTTCGGAAGTGGTCGCCACGCGCCTTCCGGTCTATGGCATCAATCCGCTGCTCAAGTGGGACTGTCCCGATAGCGGCCACACCTGCTGGATCTACGATCCCAGGGACGGCTCCCGCTGGCTCAAGCTGGGGGGGCAGGCGGATACCACCCGGGCGTTGGCCCGCACCCTGAGCGACCTGATCCGCCGCCTGCAGTCACCTTCATGAGTTCACGGCGCCGCAGTCGGACCTGACGCGGCGCTGGCATCCCCGTCCCGCCAGGCACCCGGCGTCATGCCTGTCCATTTCTTGAACGCCCGATGGAAGGTGGAGGGTTCGGTGAACCCCACCAGATGGGCAATTTCGTTGATCGAGCGCTCGCCCCGGCCCAGATGGTAAATGGCCAGGTCCCGTCGCAGCAGGTCCTTGATCTCCTGGAACGACGTGTTCTCCTGCCTGAGCCGGCGACGCAGGGTTTGTGGGCTGACGTGCAACTCCGAGGCAATCCACTCGAAATCCGGCAGGGCCCGGGAAAAGTCGCGGCCGATCAGCGCCCGGATGCGTCCGGTGTAGCTGTTGCCCTCGTCGGGCCGTGCCAGCAGGTCGGCCGGCGACGTCTTCAGGAAGCGCCGCATTTCGGGGCGGTCGCGGATGATCGGGGCGGACAGGAAGCGTGCGTCGAAAACCAGTTCCGTCCGGTCGGCATCAAAGGTCAACGGGCAGTGGAATATATGCCGGTACTCATCGGCGTGGGGCGGGGCCGGATAATCGAAGCGCGCCTCGTCCAGGCTGATGGCCTGGCCGATCAGCCAGCTGAACAGGCGGTGCCAGATCACCAGGATGCTCTCGTGCAGGAAAAAATGGGGATCGTGGACGGGAAGGTCCAGATGGAGCACCAGGGATGCCCGGTCTTGGTCCCGTTCCAGGCCCATGCAGGCCGTGCGGTCAAACAGGCGGGAAAAGTGCTCTGCCCGCTCCAGGGCGTTTTCCAGCGTCGAGTGCTCCAGAATCAATGCACACATGGTGGCAAAGGTGCCGGGACGACAGCGGCGTGGCCCCATGCCCATGAACTCGTCTGCCATGTCCTTCCAGATCACCTGCATCAGCCGGGTGAACTGGGTGCTGCTGACACGGGCGCCGGGCGAACGGATCAGCTCCGGCGAGATGCCGGCCCGCCGCAACATGGTGTCCGTATCCAGCCGTTGGTGTTCGGCACCGCTGAGCGCGGCCAGGACGAAGTGTCCGGAAACCGTCAGATTCGCCATCCGATGACCTGTATGATTTAAGGATTCGCCCATCATAAGTGGGTGTCTTGAGTTTGCAACGTCCCTGCGGGTCAGTCCCGGGGCCCCGCTGGTGGATTCGGCCAATCAGTTTGGCGGAAGCTGCTGTTGGCGGTCCGCGCCTCGCGCGGCAGTCTGGGGCGAGGAAAGCAAGAGGAGAAGCTGCTATGGCCGGACCCCTGCACGGTCTGCGTGTTCTGGATTTTACCACCCTGCTGCCCGGGCCCTATGCCACCATGCTGATGGCCGACATGGGCGCGGAGGTGCTGCGTATCGAGGCGCCGGACCGGATGGATCTCACGCGCCTGATGCCACCCCACGTTGACGGAGTCGGCACCGCCCACACCTACCTGAACCGTGGCAAGGCCTCGCTGGCGCTGGATCTCAAGCAGCCGGACAATATCGCCACGGTCAGGCGGCTGGTGGCCGAGTACGACATTGTCATCGAGCAGTTCCGGCCCGGCGTCATGCAAAGGCTGGGGATCGACTACGACACGCTGCGGGCCATCAACCCGGGCCTGATCTATTGCGCGATTACCGGCTATGGCCAGACCGGCCCCTACCGGCACCGCGCCGGCCACGACATCAACTACCTGTCGCTGGCCGGCGTCAGCAGCCACTGCGGCCGGAAGGAGGGCGGCCCGCCGCCACTGGGAATCCAGGTGGCGGACGTGGCCGGCGGCTCGCACCACGCGGTCATGGGCATCCTGGCCGCCGTCATTCATCGCCAGCAAACCGGGGAAGGGCAGTTTGTCGATGTCAGCATGACCGACGCCGCCTTCGCCCTGAACGGTATGGCGGGCGCCGCGTACCTTGCCGGTGGCGAGTTGCCCGGACCGGAGCAGTCGCTGCTCAACGGCGGCAGTTTCTATGACTACTACGAAACCGCCGATGGGCGCTGGCTCTCGGTGGGCAGCCTGGAGCCGCCATTCATGGCGCGACTGTGCGACGTGCTGGGGCTGGCGGACATGAAAAGCCTGGGACTGAGCCAGGACCCCGGGCATCAGCAACGGCTGAAACGGGCCCTGAAAGGCGCCATTGCCGAGCGCACGCTGGCGGAATGGCAGGCGGTCTTTGCGGAACAGGACGCCTGCGTGGAGCCGGTGCTGACCCTGGCGGAAGCGGCTGTGCACCCTCAGATCGAGGCGCGGGCCATGGTTATTGACGTACCCCGGGAGCAGGGCGGGACGCAGCGCCAGATTGGCCATCCCATCAAGTTCAGCCGTACCCCCTGTGAAGCCCGGTTTACGGGCCGTAAGCTGGGTGCGGATACGATCGAAACGCTGAAGCGGCTGGCGCAGGACGGCTAGGGGCGCTTTGGCTTTCAGGGCGAGCGACTGTGCGCAGCCCGGTAGTTGCCGGGGGTCATGCCGGTGTTCCGCTTGAAGCGTCGATGGAACGACGCTGGCTCACTGAAGCCGAGCCGCAGGGCGATATCGGGAATGGCCAGGCTGGTGTTGCACAGGAAATCCTCCGCCAGGGATTGGCGCACCTCATCCAGCAGTGACTGGTAGCTGCTGCCTTCCTGGCTCAGTTTCCGCTGCAGGGTACGACCGGTCATGTGCAGTTGTCCGGCCACAATGTCCTGCCGGCTGATGCCCTGCAGGAGCTGCTGGCGGATGGCCTGTCGGGCCCGGGTGAGCAGGGCGGTATCGGCGGTCATGGCGGCCAACTGGCTGCGGGCGTGGGCCTCCAGCGTGCGGCGCAGGGCGGGGTCCGGTTGGCGTAGCGGCCGCTCCAGCAACAGGCGGGACGCCACGACCCGGTTGTCTTGCGCCTCGAAGTACACCGGGCATCCCCAGCGTTCCCGATACGCCTGCTCCAGTTGGGCGCCGGGCGAGCGTCGTTCCAGGTGGACCGCTTGCGGCGATGTCTCGGCGTCATCGGCCAGCCAGCGGGCGTAGTTGATCCAGGAGGCAATCACATTGTCGATCATCTGCGGGCGCACCAGCGGATCGTTATAGGCACACTGCCAGATCAGGTGCATGGTGTCGCTGTCCAGCAGGAAGCGGGTGAGCCCCATGTCGCCCACCAGCTTTTCATAGGGGATGATGTACTGGATGGCTTCTCCCAGGGTGGCGCAGCTCATCGTGATGTAGCCCAGCACCGTGTAGGAACCGGGTTGCACGAAGTCTCCGGTCTCCAGCCCCAGGATGGGATTGTCGGTCAGTTCCGTCAGCAGGTGAATGAAGCGCTGGAAACGTTCGCCATCGATACGTGCGTCGTCCGGCTGGCCCGGCGACAGGGCGAGTCCGGCCCGGGCCAGCAGCGGGGCCGTGTCGATACCTTTGTGTTCGGCGGCGCGCACATACTGGCGCAGGGCGGCCACCGACGCGGTGCCCAGCGGGGGTGTCTCGGTCATGGTCTTTCGCTGTTATGACTGTAGACGCATTAATAGCGGGGAGAGCGGGCCAGTTCAATGGCCGGAATGCCAAGTGGAGGACAAGCGGGAAAATACGGGCAATAAAAAGGCGGATCGGAAAGACCGACCCGCCAGAAAAATAAGGAAAGAACGAAAGTGCCTGAAAAATTCGTTAATCCGTGAGGATGCTGACCCCATTTACCGGCGAAGGGACATCTGACTCTCCAGACTGCACGCTTGGAGGACTGCTCACTCCTTCGCCGTGGGGGGATACTGCTTGCATCCACGATTTAAACTATAAGCGTGACCCGTTCCCAAGTCTGTTCGTGATGTGTGTCGCACTGTAACGGTTTGTTGGCCCCTGCCGTGACCGGGTATGCGTCAGGCTTCTGCCGGCAGGGCCGGGGAGGTCTCGGTGAACAGCCGGGTCTCGTAGGCGTCCATCAGCCCCTGGATGGCCGATTTCTCGACGTCCTCGACACTGGGGGTGCCGTCCTGGACATCGGTGCGGCACAGCACCATGCCGGCTTCCACGGAAATATAGCCGGCGGTGGTCTTCAGCGCCTTGTGGTTGATCCCGTCGTAGATCCGGCGAAAGGCGCTGGTGGTGCAGTGCTCGGGGTTCTCGAAGTGGGCGATGATGGCGTACTGGTTATCGCCGATCCGGCACAACGTGTCCATCGGTCGGATCAGGTGACCGAGGCGGCGCCCGATGCCCTGGGCCAGCTCGCTCATGATGCCGGGGGAATGCTGACGCTTGAGGGACTGCCAGTTGCGGATCCCCACCAGCACGTAGGCGGACGCTCCGCCGCGGGATTCGGCATGACGGATGCTGCGCTCGAGCCTCTCCCGGGCATAGCGGTTGTTGCACAGTCCCGTTTCCAGGTCGATGATGTTGCTGGACTCCAGCTCCCGGTTGTTCTCGATCAACAGCGCATTGGCGCGGAGCAGGGTATTCTGGCGATCGGCCATGCGGTCGGCGGCAAAGATGCGCGGCAGGAGCTGCTTGCTCATGTCCGATTTGTAGATGAAGTCGTCCACGCCGCTGTCGAAGGCCTCGGCCAATGCCTCGACGCTCTCCCGTGCGGTCAGCAGCATGACGTAGGTGTAGTGATTTTCCTGCTCGTCGATCTGCCGCACCCGGGCCGTCAATTCCAGGCCATCCATTTCCGGCATCAGCCAGTCGGCAATCAGGACGCTGACGGGCCTGTCTTCCATGAACTGCAGGGCGTCCAGCGCGTTGTTGGCAAGGCGTACATCGCGGTAGCCTGCCTTGCGCAGGGTCCGGGCGACCACCATGCTGCTGAATTTCGCGTCGTCGACGACCAGTATGGGAAGGTTCAGGTTAGGCATGCTGGTTCACTACTCTCAGAATCCGATCCAGGGTGCGGTGGTCCGGGCAAGTTGCTATTCTAGCCACCGGCAGCAAGAGCGCCTCATCCAGTGACGCGACGAGGGCTGTCCAATATGTAATCGCGGCTATTATAGCCTGATAATGTCCGGGCTGCCGCGGCCCAATTTGCAAACCTGCGGACCTGTCCCGCAATGGCATGTCATTGCGTGATGGTGTCCGCATTTCCGGAGCCGGAGTCATGCCTTCCTTTGATATTGTTTCAGAAATTGATATGCACGAAGTCACCAACGCGGTCGACCAGGCCAAGCGTGAACTGGGTAATCGCTGGGACTTCAAGAATGTCGAGGCGGATTTCGAACTGGATGACAAGGGCATCACCCTCAGCGCCGAGCAGGAATTCCAGCTGGAGCAGCTGATGGACATGCTGCGCATGGCCTTTGCCAAGCGCAACGTGGATACCCGCGCCCTGTCCGAGGATGGCGAAAGCCGCGCCGGCAAGCTGATGAAGCAGCACCTGGCCCTGCGGCAGGGGATCGAGACCGCGGACGCCAAGAAGATCGTCAAACTCCTCAAGGATGCGAAGATGAAGGTCCAGGCCAGCATCCAGGGCGACAAGGTCCGGGTCACCGGCAAGAAGCGGGATGACCTGCAGGCGGCCATTGCCCTGATCAAGGAGTCCGACCTGGACCTGCCGCTGCAGTACAACAATTTCCGCGACTGACGGAGCCCCGCTATCATCATTTCCCGGGAACGCCGCGATTTCCTGCGGGACGCGCTCTACACGTTTACCCGCTGGCAGGTCCTGGCCATGCTGTTGCTGGGTTTTTCGGCGGGGCTGCCGTTCCTGCTGGTCTTCTCCACCCTGAATGCCCGACTTGCCGATGTCGGCGTGGATACGGCGACGATCGGTTTCTTCAGCTGGCTGGGGATCACCTATTCCATCAAGGTGTTCTGGGCACCGGTGGTGGATCGGGTCTCGCTGCCTTTGTTGGACCGCCTGTTCGGCAAGCGGCGCAGCTGGATGCTCCTGGCCCAGGCTGGCATCGCCACGGGGCTGTTCCTGATGGCCCGTGTGGATGCCGCCCAGTCGCCGGTGTTGATGGCTTGGTGCGGTTTACTGGTGGCGTTCTCGTCGGCCACCCAGGATGTTTCCCTCGATGCCTACCGGATCGAGATAGCCGAACCCCGCCTGCAGGCGGCGCTGGCGGCGGCGTATATCTTTGGTTATCGCCTGGCCCTGCTGGTGGCCGGCGCGGGCGCGCTTTACCTGGCTCAATTCTGGTCCTGGCAGATTGCCTACGACGTCATGGCGCTGCTGGTGGGCATCGGCATCGTGACCGTACTGGTAGTGCGGGAGCCGAAGGTCAATCATCACGCTGCCGCTGCTGACCTGGCCCATCGCGTGGAGCAGGAGGTCGCCAAACGCGCCCACCTGTCGCCGCAGCTTGCACGCCTGACCGGCTGGTTCTCTGCCGCGGTGGCCGGCCCATTCATGGATTTCTTCAAACGCTATCGGGAACTGGCGGTCCTGATTCTCGTGCTGGTGGCGACCTACCGGATCTGCGACATCGCCATGGGGGTGATGGCCAATCCGTTCTACCTCAAGTTCATGGGCTTTTCGAAGACGGACGTCGCTGACGTCACCAAGATCTTCGGTTTCCTGATGACCATTCTCGGTTCCGGCATCGGCGGCCTGCTGGTGGCGCGGTACGGTGTGCGCACCATCCTGTTTGCCGGGGCGGTCCTGACGGCGCTCAGCAACCTGCTGTTCATGCTGATCGCCCAGTACCCGCCGGATATCTGGACCCTGGCGGTGGTGGTCAGCGCCGATAACCTGAGTGGTGGCATCGCCAACGTGGCGCTGATTGCCTGGCTGTCGAGCATGACCAGTGCGTCGTTCACCGCTACCCAGTACGCCCTGTTCAGTTCGCTGATGACGCTGCCGGGTAAATTTATCGGCGGTTTCTCGGGCATGGTGGTAGAAGGCTACGGGTACAGCGAATTCTTCCTGATTTCCGCGGTCATGGGGCTGCCCGCGATCCTGCTGGCCGGCTATATGATGAAGCAGGGTAAGCGGCTGGACGCCCTGGCGCCGGCGGATGCCCACGACCACAGCGGGGAGGGGGGCGGCAGTCGGCCTGAGGATCGGCGAGTCAGGGCTGCCAGCGAAACCGGGACATCGACACGCGACCGTTCTTGACCGGCACGCCTTCTTCCGTCAACAGCCGCGACTGGTAGTAAAAGCGGTTGGATTCCGGCGGAAAGGCGATGCGCCCATCCTGTTTCAGGACCCGGTGCCAGGGCACGTCCGAGCCTTCCGGCAGTTGGCCCATGGTGCGCCCCACAAAGCGGGCCAGCCCCTTGAAACCAGCCAGCTCCGCCACCTGGCTGTAGCTGGCCACGTGGCCGACGGGAATCGAACAGACCACCTGCCAGATGATCTGCTCGCGGGAGACGTCTTGCGGCTCAGAGGCGGAGGGCACCGTCCACCTCGATCATGCGGCCGGACAGGTAGTCGTTTTCAAGGATAAAGGCCGCCGCGGAAGCAATTTCTTCCGGCTTGCCCACTCGCTTGAGGGGGATGCCGGCGGTCATCTTTTCCAGGGCTTCCGGCTTCATGGATGCCACCATCTCGGTCTCGATAAAGCCTGGGGCGATGCCCATGACGCGGATGCCGTTGCGTGCCAGTTCCTTGGCCCAGGTCGGCACCAGGGCCGCGACGGCCGCCTTGGCCGCGGAGTAGTTGCTCTGGCCCATGTTGCCGGCGCGGGAGATGCTGCTGATGTTGATGATCACGCCTTCGTTGCCGTGCCTGATCATCTGGGTGGCGGCTTCACGGCCGCACAGGAAAACGCCGGTCAGGTTGACGTCGATCACGGCCTGCCATTCGGCCAGGGACATGCGCTTCTCGATTTCGCCGTTCTTGACCTTGACCATCAGCCCGTCACGCAGGATCCCGGCATTGTTGATCAGGCCGTTGAGCTGGCCGAAATCATCGAGGATGGCGGCAAAGGTCGATTCCACTTCGTCTTCCCGGGCCACGTTACAGGTGTAGGCCCGCGCTTCGCCCCCGGCGGCCTTGCAGGCGGCCACGGCGTCGTCCAGCTTCTCCGGGACCAGGTCGATCAGGGCCAGGCGGGCGCCACGTGCCGCCATGTATTCGCCCATGGCGCGACCCAGGCCCTGGCCGCCACCGGTAATTGCAATCACCGAATCTTGAAGTTTCATGCTCTGCCCTAATTGTTTGTTGTGAGTTGATCGTTATGCATCGCTGTCAAAAAGTGAGCAGCAGTATACCAGAGGGGCGGTCGTCGTCATGGTCGGCCCGACTGGCAAAGTCATTTTCCTGAGGAGCCATACATGGGTTTCCTGTTTTTCGCATTCATTGTGCTGCCCATCGTCGAGATGGTGGTCCTGATCAAGGTGGGCGGCATCATCGGGGTGCTGCCTACGATCGGCCTGGTTCTGCTGACCGCCGTCGTGGGGGCCGCCCTGTTGCGCCAGCAGGGGCTGGCGACGCTGTTCAGGGCCAACCAGAGACTGAACAGCGGTGA
Organism: Marinobacter halodurans; assembly: GCF_004327985.1. GTDB lineage: Bacteria > Pseudomonadota > Gammaproteobacteria > Pseudomonadales > Oleiphilaceae > Marinobacter_A > Marinobacter_A halodurans. Next base: position 124,145 of record NZ_SJDL01000001.1, on the reverse strand, counting down.
GTTACCTGCCCGCGAAGTGGCCGAGGGACTGATCCTGGCCGTCGGTGGCGCACTGCTGCTGACGCCGGGCTTCGTCACCGACACCATTGGCTTCCTCTGCCTGTTGCCCTGGACCCGCCAGATGTTCGCTTCCTATGCCCTGAAGCGGATGGTGGTGGCCGGTTCGTCGCGGAGCAGCTTCCACTTCACCGTGGGCGGGCAGGATCCGTTCGGCCAGACGCGTCCGGGAGACGATGACATCATCGAAGGGGAATACCGCCGCGAGGATGAGCGCAAGTCCTCCCGGACGCGGGATTCGCTGGAAAAAAAGTGAAAAAATTTTTGCAGGTGGGTGTTGAAAAGTAAGTGCAAACCCCCACATAAGGATCACAAGTTTGCTGAGGGTCACGAAGATCCTGCCAAAACAGGTGCTTACGAACCCACAGCGTTTTGAGCAAACCTCATTGCCAAAGACAATCTGACTATCTGGAGAATACGAGCAATGAAAATTCGTCCGCTACACGATCGTGTTGTCGTACGCCGTAAGGAAGAGGAAGAGAAGACCGCCGGCGGTATCGTCCTGCCGGGCAACGCCAAGGAAAAGCCTTCCCAGGGTGAAGTCATCGCTGTAGGCCATGGCCGCGTTCTCGACAATGGCGAGACCCGTGCTCTGGCGGTCAACGTCGGTGATACCGTGGTGTTTGGTCAGTATGCTGGAAACACCGTGAAGGTTGACGGTGAGGATCTTCTCATCCTGAGCGAAAGCGAAATCTACGGCGTGCTGGAAGGCTGAGTCCAGTCGACTCGTTAGCTCACGTCATTTGCAGATTGGTTAACGCATAAACGAATACAGGAAAGACAACTATGGCAGCTAAAGACGTTAAATTTGGCGATTCAGCCCGCAAGCGTATGGTTGCAGGCGTCAACATTCTGGCCGACGCCGTTAAGGTCACCTTGGGCCCGAAAGGCCGCAACGTGGTTCTGGACAAATCCTTCGGCGCACCGACCGTCACCAAGGACGGCGTTTCCGTCGCCAAGGAAATCGAGCTGAAGGACAAGTTTGAGAACATGGGCGCCCAGATGGTCAAGGAAGTTGCTTCCCAGACCAACGACACCGCCGGTGACGGTACTACCACGGCAACCGTCCTGGCCCAGTCCATCGTCAACGAAGGTCTGAAGGCCGTTGCTGCCGGCATGAACCCGATGGATCTGAAACGCGGCATCGACAAGGCGACCCTGGCGGCCGTCAAGTCCATCCGTGACATGGCCAAGCCCTGCGACGACAGCCGCAACATTGCCCAGGTCGGCACCATCTCCGCCAACGGCGACGAAACCATTGGCAAGATCATTGCCGACGCCATGGAGCGTGTTGGTAAGGAAGGCGTGATCACCGTCGAGGAAGGCCGTGGCCTGGAAGACGAGCTGGACGTGGTTGAAGGTATGCAGTTCGACCGCGGTTACCTGTCCCCGTACTTCATCAACAACCAGGACAACATGTCTGCCGAGCTGGATGACCCGTTCATCCTGCTGGTCGACAAGAAGATCTCCAACATCCGCGAACTGCTGCCGGTGCTGGAAAGCGTGGCCAAGGCGGGCAAACCGCTGATGATCATCGCCGAGGACATCGAAGGCGAAGCGCTGGCAACACTGGTTGTCAACAACATGCGCGGCATCGTCAAGGTGGCTGCCGTGAAGGCGCCGGGCTTCGGTGACCGTCGCAAGGAAATGCTGCAGGACATCGCTATCCTGTCCGGCGGTACCGTGATCTCCGAGGAAGTGGGCCTGACCCTGGAAAACACCACCCTGGACGATCTGGGTACAGCCAAGCGCGTGAACATCACGAAGGAAAACACCACCATCATCGATGGCGCCGGTGCCCAGACTGATATCGAAGCGCGCGTTGAGCAGATCCGTAAGCAGATCGAGGAAAGCTCCTCCGACTACGACAAGGAGAAGCTGCAGGAGCGTGTGGCCAAGCTGGCTGGCGGTGTTGCCGTCATCAAGGTGGGTGCCGGTTCCGAAGTGGAAATGAAAGAGAAGAAGGCCCGCGTCGAAGACGCGCTGCACTCCACGCGCGCTGCCGTTGAAGAGGGCATCGTTGCCGGTGGTGGCGTGACCCTGATCCGCGCCCTGGCGGCCCTGGATAGTGTTCAGGCCGAGAACGAAGAGCAGAAGGCGGGCGTCAACATCCTGCGTCGTGCGATGGAAGCGCCGCTGCGCCAGATCGTGACCAACGCCGGTGGTGAAGCCTCCGTCGTCGTCGACAAGGTGCGCCAGGGCGAAGGTAGCTTCGGCTACAACGCAGCGACCGAAGGCTACGGTGACATGCTGGAGATGGGCATCCTGGATCCGGCCAAGGTCACTCGCTCAGCCCTGCAGGCTGCGGCTTCCGTTGCCGGTCTGATGATCACCACCGAAGCGATGGTGACTGACGAGCCGGAAGACGAGAAAGCCGGTGGCGGCATGCCGGACATGGGCGGCATGGGTGGTATGGGCGGCATGGGCGGCATGATGTAAGCCGACCCCGCGTCATACCCCGACCATTCCTGGTCAGAAAAGGCCCCGCGTTTCGACGCGAGGCCTTTTTTTTGGACTGTGTCATGCACTTGTACAGGGGGTTTGTTAGACTCCGGAAAACTCGCGCAATCCTGCGCACACACACGCCCGACCCCCTATGACCGAGACTTTGGATTCACCCTTCCTGCGACCTGGCAAAGTGGTCATGCTGACCCTGCTGGGCATCGTGGTCTATCTGGCTGCCCTGGTGTTCTGGCTCCCGGCGGGGTGGGTCTGGCAACTTTGCCGTGATTCGGTGCCCCTGCCGCCGGGTGTCGTGATCGAGAAGGTCTCCGGCCAGCTCTGGAATGGCCAGGTCCAGGTCCAGGTGATGGGGCATTCCCTGCAGGCCGGATGGCATCTCGACGGACTCATGGACGGCGATCGCTACCTTCCCCTGGCCTGGCAACTGCACACACCGCGCTCCCACCTTCAGGGCCAGTTTCAACTGACCGGCATCAATGCAATGGCGTTATCGGCCGAGGGACGGATCAACATCCCTGAATTCAGCCGTGAGATCCAGCGCAGTGGCGGCGCGATCATACAGGGCGACGTCACGATTGATCGGTTCTCCCTGGCGGCGGCCGACGGGACCCTTCAGGCCCTGTCGGGCCGTGCAAGCTGGCCGGGTGGTGAGGTGAGCTGGCCGATGGGGGCTTCCCGTGAGCGGGCGGTCCTGCCGCCGATGAAAGCCCGGTTGGACCGGAACCAGGGGCGGATTGCGTTGGATATCAGCAGCGCGAGCAATCCGGAGCCGGTGATTTCCGCCCAGGTCCAGCCTGATGGCATGATGCAGATCCAGTTATACCGCCGTTTACTGGATCTGGTGAACCAGCCCTGGTCGGGTAATGCGGAGCCGGGCGATGTGGTGTTCAGTGTGAGGCAGCGCGTGCTGCCGGCGGGGTAAGGTCATGGCATCGGTTTCCTACACCACACCATTCGGGCGTCTGCCGCGCTGGGTGGCCAACCTGCTGCTGGTGGGGCTGGTCGTTTACTTTGCCTGGGTGATGGGACGCCTGACCTGGCTGATCGCCTGGCAGGATCCGGTGATGGCCGGCCCCTCGGCCTCAGCGACCGCGGCATCGCTGGCTCCGGCTGGCGAGCGTACACCGTTGGCAGCCTACGATCTCTTTGGTCGGCCCCCGGTGGGGACTCCCGTGGCGGAAGCCGTCAAGCAAACGGCTCCGGAAACACGCCTGCGCATGCGCCTGGAAGGTGTGATGGTAGCGGCGCGGGCGGAGGAGTCCGGTGCTATAGTTTCAGGAACCGACGGTTCGACCGCTTATTATCGTGTCGGCGATGTCATGCCCGGTAACATCGAACTGGTGGAAGTCGACCCAGTGCGCATTCTGATCCGCCGCAACGGTGAAGTGGAATCGCTGGCCTTTGAAGACGACGACGCTGCGGGTATGGTATCGGAGGTTCCCCAAGGGGCCGGCGGTATGTCGCCAGAGGCGTTCGTGGAAGACGCCCAGGCCCAGCTTGCTGCCGAGGGCGATGCGGCGCTACAGCGTTACGGGCTCAAACCGGTGGAACCGGGGGCCACGCAGGGCTACGTCTATGATGGCTCCAACGCGATGCTGTCCGCCCTGAACCTGAAACAGGGGGACGTTATCACGGCCATTAATGGCCAGCCGCTGGGAGACCTCGATCAGGACCGGCAGCTGCTCGAAAACTGGCGAGACCAGCAGCAGATACAATTGGAAGTAATGCGGGATGGCGCCAGTTTCACCGTAAACTATGCGTTGCCCCAATGAAGACGTTGTCGCCGATGACAAGGGCTGTAAAGTACAACGATTATAAAAAGGCGGGCTCGGGATGCCCGCTGCAAGTTTCTCAGTTACAGGAAACCAGCACTGCATGACTACTCTGAACTCGCCATTGATCCGGGCTCTGGTTCTGGCTTTGCTTCTTCCGATGAGCATGATGGCCCATGCCCAGGAAGAGGGCACCTGGAAACTCAACCTGAAGGATGCGGACATCCGCGCTTTCGTCACGCAGATTGCTGATATCACCGGTTACAGTTTTGTGGTGGATCCGCGGGTCAAGGGGAAGGTCACCGTCCTGTCCTCGGCCCCCATGAACAAGGATGAGATCTACGATCTCTTCCTGGCGGTATTGCAGGTTCATGGTTTTACGGCGATCCCGGGCGAGGAGGTCATCAAGATTGTCCAGCAGGTGGATGCCAAGCAGTCCGCCGAGTCGTTAAAGCGCTTTGACACCATCCCCTCCGAGCAGTTGATTACCAAGGTCATACAGGTCAACAACGCCAATGCCCTGGAGCTGGTTCCCATCCTGCGGCCACTGGTGGCCAAATACGGGCACCTGGCCGGTGTTGCAGCGGCAAATGCGCTGATCGTCAGTGATCATTCGGCGAACGTGCATCGTATTGAGCAAATCGTCAAGGAACTGGACAGCCCGTCGAAGTACGAGGTGGAAGTCATCCAGCTCAAGGAGGCCTGGGTCGGTGATATGGTGCGCCTGCTGCAGGAGCTGGCGCCCTCTGAGCTGGGCAAGCAGGCCAATGAGGCGGCCAACAAGTACAGTGTGACCGCGGACGAACGCAGCAACCGACTGATTCTCCGCGGCGACGAGAATTTCCGCTCCAAGATGCGGGAGCTGATCAAGAAGCTGGATCAGCCTTCCGCCTCCGGAGGCACCACCAAGGTCATCCGCCTCAAGCACGCCGATGCCAAGTCACTCGCTGAAATCCTCAAGGGCGTCATGGGTGAGGTGGCCAAGGAGAACCAGCAGGGCCAATCCAGTTCCGGCGGATCCGGCGGTGGTAACGCAGGCTTTGCCATCTTCGCCGACGAGGGGCTGAACGCGCTGGTAGTCCGTGGCGAGCCGTCCATCATGCAGGAGGTTGACACCATTGTAGACGCGCTGGATGTGCGTCGGGCCCAGGTCCTGATTGAGGCCGCCATTGTCGAGATCAGCGATGAGCTGGGCAGCGATCTCGGTGTGCAGTTCGCCGTGGCCGACGAGGGCAACGGCTCAACGCCGCTGGCGGGCACCAACTTCGGCAATGTGGGTCTGAGTCTGGGAGACATCATCGGCGCGATCGCCAGCAACGAAGTCGTATCGCCGGCAACCGGTGGCCTGTCGCTCGGACTGGGCGAGCGAAACGAGAACGGGATTACCTGGGGATTCCTGATCCAGGCGCTTTCCAGTTCGACCGCCGCCAACCTGCTGTCGACGCCGAGCATTATTACCCTGGACAACCAGGAGTCAGAGATCGTGGTCGGTCAGAACGTTCCGTTCGTCACCGGTTCGACCACCACCACTAGTAACGGCGTATCCAATCCGTATCAGACCATCGAGCGCCGTGATGTGGGCCTGACGCTGAAAGTGACTCCCACCATCAGTGCGGATGGGCTGGTCAAGCTGATTGTGGAGCAGACGACGGAAAACATCGCCGACAGCGTGGAGTCTGCCTCGGATCTGGTGACCAACAAGCGTCAGATCAAGACCACGGTACTGGCCGATGACGGCGAGACGATCGTACTGGGTGGCTTGATTCGCGAGGACTACAGCGTGGCGAAAAGCAAAGTGCCTTTCCTGGGTGATATTCCGTACCTGGGGGCGCTGTTCCGCTCGGAGTCGAAGACCAAGATCAAGCGTAACCTGCTGGTGTTCCTGCGACCGAAGATCATCCTGAGCAAGGGCGATGTGGCCACCATCACCGATGAGAAGTACCAGGGGTTGTGGAACATCAACCTGGGGCTGAGCAAGAAGCTGGGGCACAAGATCCCGGAGGATGCCAAACGCCCGCCGATCAACACGCTGTTCGAGCGTAACAGGCTGCAGCCGGATAATTTCGGGACACCGCAGCAGTGACGCTAGCGTTCAGACTGGGAAGGCCGGCCTAATGCCGGCCTTCGTCATTTCCGGCCCGGTAAAATCCGGGTATCCCGGGCTGGATGGGGCGATCACCCCGTCGTGACGGGGAGCGGCGGCATCGGGCAGTCGAGCTGGTCGGCCACCAGGCGGAGAATTTCATATTCCCTCACCACCACCTGGTTGTCCCTCAGGATGCAGTGGCCGCAGGCGTCGATAATCGCCGGCTTCAGCAGGGGCGACAACCCCCGAAGCCGTGTAAGGGCCTTCTGGAGGGCCTGGGAAGAGACATTCTCGCGCATGGGGCCCAGATCCACGGTCCGGTCCTGGAAGCCTGCCACGGCCTCCTGGTAGCAGTGCCGGGCCTCGTCCGCCGAAGTCGTTGCCGAACGTGCGGCAAGGCTGAGCAGTTCCCCCAGGCTGTCGGCGACGTCGGCGAACCGGCGATAGCGCACCTTGTCCGCCTTGCGGCCGGCTGGAGACAGGTGACGGTGAACGAAGCTCAAGAGGGCAAACTCAAACAGGGTAACGCGCCCGTCGGCGCGGACCAGCCGGATCAGCACCTGCTCCAGGCCGCGGCGTTCTTCGGGGTCGAGCTTGCGCAGCGCCGGCATGGCCAGTTCCAGTGCGGGCAGGCGGATGGCCTCCCCCAACTGGTCGAGGGTCGGGTAGAAGCGCTCGATCAGCGAAGGATCGAAAGCCAGTACGCCCCTGGCCTCATCGATACCGGACAGGGCATGTTGGCGCTCGGCGTCGGACATGCTGTGGAAGATCAGGCTATAGCAGTATTGCACGGCGCCGGTGCGGGTATAGAGCAGGGTCCGGGTGTTGTCGGGCAACTGGTGCAGCAGCTGCTGGGCGTATTCCTCGTTCGCTGGTGTGACCGCGCCGGCGCTGTCCGACAGGCGGGTGTTGGGCGCCAGCGGCGAGGTTCGGCGTCCCGCCAGCGGTGCGACGACCTGCTGGAATCCGTCGCGTAACGCTGAGTCCTGGGGTTCCTGTGCCGGGGCGGCCGTCTGGGGCTGGCGGACATCGTCCCGGCGCCGGCTGCGGAATCGTGCCAGGAAACCCGGTCCGATGGCGTTGATCCGTTCTTCCAGTGGCGGGTGCGAGGCCAACCAACCCGCGAAGCGCATGTGCACGGTTTCCGAGAAACACATGTGATTGACATCACTGGCGTGGCCGGTGGACTCAAAATAGCTGCTCGATTCGCCGATTCGATAGAGGGCGCTGGCAATCCCTTCGGGATTGCGGGTGAACTGCACCGAGGAGGCGTCGGCCAGCATCTCACGCTGCCGGGAGATGGCCGCCTGGATCAGCCGGCCAAAGAACAGCCCGATGTAACCGACCAGCATCAGGCCCAGCCCGAGGCCGATGGCCAGCCCCTGGCTCTTGTTGTCGCGGGAGCTGTAGTAGCGTCGTCGGCCGGCACTGCCCAGCAGGAATTGACCAATCTGGCCGATCATCAGGATGCCGGCCAGAAGGGCGATCAGCCGCACATTGATGCGCATGTCCGAGTTCAGGATGTGGCTGAACTCGTGGCCAACGACGCCCTGCAGCTCATCGCGATTCAGTTGGGTGAGGGTACCGTGGGTGACCACCATGACCGCCTCGCCCGGTGAATAACCCGCGACGAATGCATTGATGGCGGTTTCGTTGTCCATGACATAGAGATCCGGGACAGGGACACCGCTGGCGATTGCCATTTCCTCGACGACATTGCGCAGTTGGCGTTCGTGCGGGTCCTGGCTGGATGGGTCAAGCAGTCGGGCACCGACCATGCGGGCCACACGCTCGCCGCCGCCGGCCAGATCGATCCATCGGATCAACGACCCCAGTCCGATGACGGCAACCACGGCAATGGAGGTGAACAGGCCCTGTCGCGACGTCAGCCAGATGCCGAAGTTCGCCGTGGGCTCGACGTTGCGGGTCACCAGGTAGCCCACCAGATCCACCACCAGGGTGATCAGCAGGACGGCGGCGGTAAACAGGAGCACCAGCAGCGTCGTATTGCGCCGCGCGCGCTCCTGGCGCTCGAAAAATCCAAGTTTGGCCATAGGTAAAGTGTCGGGTCAGTGGGCCCGGATTCAGAAGCTGACTTTCGGTGCCTGCCGGGCTTCCGGATTTTCCAGTTGCAGTTGTTCGGACGGCTTGAAGGCAAACAGTCCGGCGATGATGTTGTTGGGAAACTTTTCCCGGAAGGTGTTGTAGAACATCACCTCGTCGTTGTACGCCTGACGGGAGAAGGCCACACGGTTCTCGGTGCTGGACAGCTCTTCCATCAGTTGCTGGATGGTTTCATTGGCCTTCAGCTCCGGGTAGTTCTCGGCGACGGCGTAGAAGTTGGCCAGGGCGCGGGACAGCATGTTCTCGGCCGAAGACAGCTTCTGGATCTTCTGGCCATCGGCCGGATCTCCGGCGGCATCCTTCTGCGCGCTGACGGCGTTGTTCCGTGCCTCCATGACTTCGGTCAGCGTGTTGCGCTCGTGGGAGAGGTAGGCCTTCGCGGCCTCCACCAGATTCGGGACCAGGTCGTGGCGACGCTGGAGCTGGACATCGATCTGGGCAAAACCGTTCTTGAAGCGATTGCGCAGGGAAACCAGTCGGTTGTAGATGGAAACGATCAGAATAACCAGGGCGGCGATGACCGCCAGGCCGATCAGCGTTGTCGTCATGAAGGGTCCTTGTCGTCAGTTTTCAGTGGAGTTTGCGGTGATTCTATGGTGAAACGCCGCCACAAAGCATGCAAAATCGTCCGGTTTCAATGGTTTGCTGAAGAAGTAGCCCTGGGCTAGCTGGCAGCCGCGGTTAAGGAGGTAGAATTCCTGTTCCTCGGTCTCGACGCCTTCGGCAATGACATCCAGGTTCAGGCTCTTGCCCAGGTCGATAATGGTGTTGGCGATGCGGGTGTCTTCCTCGTTGACCAGCAGGTCACGAATGAACTGCTTGTCGATCTTGAGGTGCTGGACCGGCAGCCGCTTGAGATAGGTCAGTGACGAATAGCCCGTGCCGAAATCGTCCACCGCGATGTTGATGCCCTCGTTGCGCAGTTGCAACAGCTTCTCCACGGCGCTGTCCAGGTTTTCCATGAAGCCCGTCTCGGTGACCTCCAGTTCCAGGCGTCCGGGTGGAATCAAGTGACGCTTGAGGGTCTTGAGTACCGTTGCCACGATGTCGTCCTGACGCAGTTGGACGGCGGAGAGATTGACGGCAATCCGGATCGGCATGCCCTCGCTGGACCAGAGCGCCGCCTGGGCACAGGCCTCGTCCAGCACCCAGCTGCCGATTTCAACAATGGAGCCGCTCAGTTCCGCCAGCGGGATAAACTGGTCCGGCGGGATCAGCCCGTGGATCGGATGCTCCCAGCGCAGCAGCGCTTCGGCGCCAATGACCCGATGTGTTTCCAGGTTGATCTGGGGCTGGTAAACGAGATGGAACTGCTTCTCCACCAGGGCCTGGTGCAGTTCTCTCTCAAGCCGTTTCCGGTTGCGGATTTCCTGGTCGACGCTCGCGACATAGAACTGGAACTGGTTGCCGCCACCGGCTTTGGCAAGCGTCATGGTCTGCTCGGCACGCTGGAGCAGCTGTTCGCTGTGCTCGGCATCGTCCGGGAACAGGGCAATACCGATCGTGGCTGAAGCGGACACTTCGCGGCCGGCCAGGCGAATGGGAGCGCTGATCTCGTTGAGGAGCCACTCGGAGGTGGCGGCGCACTGGTAGCCATCGCGCAGGTGTTGTTCCACCACAACGAACTGGTCGCTCCCCAGGCGCGCCGTAAGCAGTGGGCCGTTGGGGCCGTCACCGCCGAGTCGATCGGCGATGGTCTGCAGTAGCTGGTCACCCATGTGATAGCCGTGTTGCTCGTTGATGCTCTTGAAGTCGTCGATACCGAAACAGAAGACAGCGAGGGTCTGATCGCTGCGTCTGTGCTCTTCCAGGGCGTTGTTCAGCATGACCAGGAACAGCTCACGGTTGGGCAGACCGGTCAGCTTGTCGTATCTCGACAGACGGTTGACGCGGGCCTCGGCTTCGGCCTGTTTCTCCTGGTTCTCGGTGATGGCCACCAGCAGGTTATTGGTGGCGTTGACCCAGAGTCCCAGCTCGTCGCTGCGGTGGCCGCGGGGTATTTCCAGCAGGGTGTCACCTGGATTGTCGGGATTGACCCGTGAAATGGAGCTGATAATCCGGAACAGCGGTCGGGTCAGCAGGATATGGAAGACGGCAAACAGCACCAGGCTCAGGACGATGGCTCTCGCAATGCCGGACAGGAAGGTCAGGGTCGCGCGGTCGAGCCAGGCTGCGGCGGAATAGGCCGTGTCGTAACTCACTTCCAGGAAGCCATAGGTGACCGGGTCGTCGCCCTCACGGGTCAGTGGGACGCGATAGTGGCGTTCGGCGGAAAAGATGCGGTCTGTGAGGGGGCGGTAATCCGAGGGCAGCAGGTCGCGGGTATTGCTGGCCAGTACTTCGCCGTCGGGATGCGTGATGCTGGCAAAGCGGACCGCCTCCTGCTCGAACAGGCCATCGACGACCTGCTGGGCCAGGTCTTCATCAATGCTGTAGACCGCCTGACTGGCGGCGTCCCGGACCAGGGCCAGCGTCTGGTGGGCTTGCTGGTCCAACTCGCCGGAAACCCGTTTGGCGTCGATGATGATCTGCGTCGTACTCAGCACAACGCCGCTCAGTAGCGCAATCAGCAATACCCAGCGAAGGATGCGGTAGCCGAGCCGGTGTTCGAACTGAAACTGTCTAGTCATTATTCAGCGCTTAGGGGCCGCCGGATGCGTGGTCGGGCGATCCTCGAATTTTTGCCTCACCGGCACTCGGGCCGAGACTTCAGGTAGCGATGAGACGTTCTTGGGCGAACGACATCCTGTCGCGCCGCGGCTGTATCCGCGTTACATCCTGTGGCAGATGGGCTGCATGGTCGTCTTTGTTGGCAGCCGCTTATCGGTTGGGGGCTGACGTGGGTGATGGAGACAGTCTGTGTCGAGTCGGGCGCTCCATCATCCGCAGGGTGCCCCACCCATAGTTAAATAGCTGTATGGACGGACAAAGTCCAGTTTCGGCAGGTAAAGGTTTGCAACAAAAAACGCCCGCTCAGTGAGCGGGCGTTGATCGATCCCTTGCCGGGATCGGGCAAATCGACAGCTTCCCGTATGGGAATCAGCCAGCGAGGTTTTCGTTGACGAAATCCCAGTTGACCAGCTTCCAGAACGCTTCCAGATAGTTCGGGCGGGAATTGCGGTAATCGATGTAATAGGCATGTTCCCACACATCGACAGTCAGTACCGGCTTGTCGTCGGTGGTCAGCGGCGTGCCGGCGTCGTCGGTGTTGACGATGGCGACGCTGCCGTCGGTTTTCTTGACCAGCCAGGTCCAGCCGGAGCCGAAGTTGCCGGCCGCCTTCTCGTTGAATTCCTTCTTGAAGTCCTCGAAGGAACCGAAAGCCTTGTTGATGGCGTCCGCAGCCGCTCCGGTCGGTTCACCACCGCCGTTCGGGCTCAGGCAGTTCCAGTAGAAGGTGTGGTTCCAGACCTGGGCTGCGTTGTTGAACAGACCGCCCGGACCGGCACTCCTGATGATTTCCTCGAGAGATTTGTTGGCATTGTCAGTACCTTCGACCATGCCGTTGAGCTTGGTGACGTAAGTCTGGTGGTGCTTGCCGTAATGGTATTCCAGGGTTTCCTGAGAGATGTGCGGTTCAAGTGCGTTCTTTTCGTAGGGCAGTGCTGGAAGTTCAAATGCCATTGGAAGGTCTCCCTCGTATCTTCTCTCAACAGTATTTGCGACGACGTGAATGGCTCCGGGGGCGTTCCCGAACGATCAGACGTCGCTCCATTTGTGACGTGGTATTTACAAAGCTTAACACCCTGGATGGGGCGAATCCACGTCGCAAAACCTTGGGGCAGCGGATCTTTTTTCAAGGGGGGCGGGGGATTATAGGCCGGGAAGCACCATCGCGCCTCCCGGCCTGCCAGGCTCAACTGCGGGTCAGGGAGCAATCCAGTTCCGGCGCACCGGGCAGGAAGCAGGCGCAGTTCCTGACGCGCCAGACCAGCTCTTCGTAGCTGTCGGCCAACACATTGATATGGCCAAGCTTGCGACCCGGTCGCTCCAGCTTGTTGTACAGATGCAGGTGCGTGTAGGGCAGACGCAGGATATCGCGGACGTCACCATGGCTGCCGATGATGTTCACCATGCAACTGACACCACGGGCGCTGGTATCGCCCAGCGGCATGCCGGTGACGGCACGGATGTGGTTCTCGAACTGGCTGGTGACGGCGCCTTCCATGGTCCAGTGGCCGGAATTGTGAACCCGCGGTGCCATCTCGTTGGCCACGAGACCGTCCGCCGTTTCGAACAGTTCCAGGGCCAGCACACCGACATAATCGAGTTCGTTGAGCAGCGTGCGGATGTAGCGTTCGGCATCGTCGCGGATTTCCGGACGCAGCCCCGGGGCCGGCGCGATGGAATAGCGCAGGATGCCTTCGCTGTGGACGTTCTCGGCCATCGGATAGAAGGCCAGCTCGCCGTCCTCGCCGCGAACCGCAATAATGGACACCTCGCGCTGGAAATCGACGAATTTCTCGACAATCAGCTTGTCATGACTGATGGATCGCCAAGCTTCTGCGGCCTCCTCCGGCGAGCGCAGGACCGCCTGGCCCTTACCGTCATAGCCTTCCGTGTTGGATTTGGCGACTACCGGGCAACCCAGTTCGCTGGCGGCCCTGCGCAACTGCTCGGCGTTTTCGGCGATGCGCCACTCCGGGGTCGGGATGCCCAGGCTGCCGAACAGGGTCTTTTCGGCTTCCCGGTTCTGGCACACCTGCAGCGCGCGGGGAGATGGATAGACCGGCTTCTCCCGGGCGATGATCTGGGCGATCTCGACCGGCAGGTGCTCGAACTCGTAGGTCACCCGATCCACGCGGGACAGGAAGTCTTTCAGGAATTCGTTGTTGCGGTCGATAATGACCTCGCCCAGTCCTGCGCTGGGATTGCCGGACATGTCATAAAAGACGAAGTCATTGGCCAGGGGGTAACCGGCAAGGGCGAGCATGCGCCCGAGCTGACCGGCGCCTAGTACACCAATTCGCATGTGTTACTCCGGTGATGATCGAGCTGCCCGACCCGGGGATCGGGCAAGCGTGTCAAGAATCACTCTGCCCGGGGATCCGGATTATCGAGGACGTCCTGGGTCTGGGTCGTCCGGAATTGTTCCACCGCAGCCCGGATATCGCCATTATTGAGCCCCAGAATCTGGGCTGCAAGCAGTCCGGCGTTGGTCGCGCCGGCTTTACCGATGGCCAGCGTGCCGACCGGCACGCCGCCGGGCATCTGAACGATCGACAGCAGGGAGTCCAGGCCGTTCAGTGCCTGGGACTGGATCGGTACGCCCAGCACCGGCAGAGACGTCTGCGAGGCCACCATGCCCGGCAGGTGGGCGGCCCCGCCGGCGCCGGCGATGATCACTTGCAGGCCGCGACCGGCGGCGTTGCGGGCATAGTCAAAAAGCAGGTCAGGCGTGCGGTGAGCCGACACGACCCGAGTTTCGTAGGCGACGCCCAGCTTCTCGAGCATGTTGGCGGCATGCTCCATGGTCGGCCAGTCCGACTTGGAGCCCATGATAAGACCAACTTGCGGCTGCATAAGCAAGGTCCCGGTGTTAAAAAAGAAGCCGAGCATTGTATGCAGAGCTCGTTAGCCATGCAAATCATGATGGCCTTTGGCGCTTTGGGCTGCGAATCGATAAGATCACGTCCAGGTTGATTGGTCTGAATTGGGGAAACTATGGAACCGATACGTCCTGAACGGGATGAAGTACGGGGATCGGCGGGTTCGGGCAAGCCCAAGCCCGGGAAAACGGCCGCGCGGGCCAGCCGTCCCGGGCCGGAACTGTCGCTGAACCGCCAGCCTGGTCGGGGCGCGATCCCGGTCCTCGTGGTGTTGCTGGTTGCGGCTGTCGCTGCCGGAGGCTGGGGCTGGTATGTGCAGAAGCAGCGGATCGACCAGATGTCGGAGCGGCTGCAGGAAGCCGACTACTGGGCCCGCCAGAGCAAGCTCGCCCTGGCACGTTTTGAGGGCAAGCTGTCCGAAACGGGAGAGAGCCTGGAAGAGAAGGATTCGTCCCTGGCCAGCCTGCAAAAGCAGGCGAAAACCAACGAGAGCGAGATTCGCAAACTCTGGGCGGTGGCCAACGAGCGCAACAAGGATGCGATCAACGCCAACAAGGCGGCACTGGCTTACCTGGAGGAAACCACCAGTACCCTGAAGGGCGATTTCAATAAACGGGCCGACACCCTGGCCGCCGACATCAAGTCGCTGCAGGAGAGTGCCGAAGAGCGCCAGGCGGCGCTCAAGTCCCTGCAGACGAACCTGGCCGACCTGGAGCCCCGCCTGAAAACGGTGGAAGAAACGGCGGACAACATGACGGCGACCGTCGAGCAGCGGCTGGACCGGTTCGGACGGGAACAGAATCTGGCCCGCCAGGAAATCCTGGCCCGACTGGATAGCCTGGAGAAAGGCGGCGGTGACCTGGCTGCCCTGAAGAACAGTCTGGCCAGCACCCGCCAGCGTCTGGGCAAAATCGAGAACGCCATCGATGCGATCGACGCGGCTCGGGCGCAACTCAATGCGCGTTTGATCCGGCTGGACGATGAGGTGGCCAGCCTGCGCAAATAACGCGTCGCCAGGCACAGTCGTTTTCACGCCGTCTCCCATCGGAGGCCGTGTAACAGTTTGTAGCCATCCCTTGCGGTAGGTCTCGGTTTGATCCCCGGGCCTGTTGCTATGATCCGGAACCAGAGGCGCCCGGGCCCATGGGGCAGGGCGCCCCGAACGGATCAGGGGAAAACACACGCATGCGTAACGCAACAAGGATGGCCAGGCCTGCCGCCCTGGTCCTGGCTTTCGTACTCAGCGGCTGCACCATTCACCAGTCCATCGGCAAGAGTACCGGTGCCTTCCTGCACCCGGTTTCCGGCAAGGACTTCGTGCATATTTCCAACGACCGGTGGGACTCCCGGAATCACGCGCTCCTCTATTTTTACCGGACGCATTCCCGCTGGGCCGCCGATGAGATCGAGTCACCCAGTGTCTACATCGATGGGCAGCACTACTTCAACATCCGGGACGACAGCTATACCTGGCTCGAGGTGGAGCCGGGGCCCCGGCACATCATCATGCGCCGGCCGCTGTTGGGGCTGGAAGGCATCAACGACATCGATCTGAGCCGGATTGCGGACGCCGTGCTCGATGTCGAGGCCGGTCATATCTATTACCTGCGATACAACGAGTTGTCCCCGCCCGCCGAGGTCCATCCCGACCTGGATGCCGAAGACCCGCTCGCCACCGGCGACCTCCAACTGGTCACCCGGGACTACGCCATGGGCAAGGGCGAGCTGGTCACCACCCGGTTCCTCAACAGCGACCTGCTGGCGCCGAACCATGCGGCTACATCGATCGTCGAGGCGAACCAGGATGCCGATTACGAACGCCGGCGGGAAGCGTTGGAACAGGCGCGCGACGAAGAGATCGAAGCCATGAAGGCCAACGGTCAATATGGCGAGGCGCCCTGGTACTGGCCGTTTGGCGGCGGTCCCACCCGACCCCTGGAAACGGACCGCCAGATCGAAGCGCTGGACAAGGCGTATGCCGCGCTGGAAGCGGAGCGGGAGAGGGCGGAAGAAGCCGGGGACAGCAGTTGGTGGCCTTTCTGAGCCCACACCGGGAATCGCCATCGCGAAAATGACGCAAACCGTGGCAACGGATGCCAATGTGGTTCGGCGCACCCTTTGTACAGTGTGACGCAGCGCACATCTTTCTTGGCCGGTCGGGTTGGCCTGACTAGACTGGAAAGATGAGCGCGCTGTTTCCATGTGCCCGGACACCATAATAAAGAGGATGCGATGTCATTGAAGGAGACTGTGGGAGAACCCGTGCGTTGGGCGCGGGGCCGGCTCGATCGTTTGCGCCGGCAGTATCTGGAGGTGATCCACGACGCGGAACACCTGGGAGAAGACCGACTGGATGAGTTACGGCACCTGGTCGACCATCTCGGGCCCTCGTTGAGGGGATTGGTGGACGAGCGCATGCACGCGCTGCAAACCAAGCTCGACGAGATCAACCGTCGCCTGGCTGAAGAATCGATTCCGGACGAGCGCCGCTCCAGCGTCGGACGACTGTCACTGGAGAGAAAAGCCGCGTCTGCGGCCCACACGGCGAGTTCGGTGGTCAAGGCCGGGCGGAAGCGAGCTTCCGGCGAGTCGAAGAGCAACAAGAAGAAGCGTGCCTCGCCGAAGACGAATGGCAAGGGCTCGTAACCTGACGACAGCTCCTTATCTGGCTGCAAAATAACCGTTTGAGTTCTATTCCAAAAAATCCCGCAAAAGTATTTGACAGGCCCACTCAAATGCTTAAAATGCGCGTCTCATCTGGATGACACAGCATCGCCGACACGGCCATTCGCTGCTTCATCCGCGCTGATTGGGTGGTTAGCTCAGCTGGGAGAGCATCGCCCTTACAAGGCGAGGGTCGCAGGTTCGATCCCTGCACCACCCACCAATTCAGCGCCCTGCCAGATTGCCCCATCGGCAGGAGGATGTCTGCGGAGCGGTAGTTCAGCTGGTTAGAATACCGGCCTGTCACGCCGGGGGTCGCGGGTTCGAGTCCCGTCCGCTCCGCCATTTCCCGACTTCCCGGGTGGTTAGCTCAGCTGGGAGAGCATCGCCCTTACAAGGCGAGGGTCGCAGGTTCGATCCCTGCACCACCCACCAATTCCTATCGATGTGTTGGCAGACGAGACCCGACAGCGTTCGCTGATATCGGGGTTTTTGCGATGGCCACATTCGTGTTTCCCTGACCTGATCCAGGCTTTGTCGGTGAATTGCGAATCGGACAGTTCGTGGTTTATGCTGCCTTCCCGTCATGTTCGGCGATGATCGGTCCCAAGACGCCTTATTCCGGTCTGAGTGACGTCGATCAATGTCCTCCTATGTCCGCCTGACGCCCGGGTTGTGCCCAACGCCGTATCTTCACAGGGTCGCACAGGATGCGAGGGCGCCGACTCTTTTAGGGATGGAACGACACTCATGTCTTCACGTTTGAAGCGCCTCTTCATTGTTTTTGCCATTGCCGCCGTTGTGATTGCCGGTATCTGGTGGTGGAGCCTGGGCAAGGAAACCACCGACGATGCCTTTGTCCAGCGGGATGTGGTGTATCTCAAGCCCCGTGTGGATGGGCCGTTGGTGCAGGTTGCCGTGCATGACAACCAGGCGGTGAAAGCCGGGCAGGTACTGGCGAAGATTGATCCCGAGCCCTACCGGGCGGCACTTTCGGCGGCCCAGGCCAAGGTGGCCAATGCCCGCGCCTCGCTCCAGAGCGCGCAGGCTTCGCTGACGGCATTCCAGGCTGACCTGGCGGCCCGCAAGGCGGAAGCGGCGGCCAGCGTTGATGTGGCCAAGGCCCGGATTACCCAGCAGGAAAGGGCGCGGGATGCCCAGGCCGCCAAGATCGAACAGGCCCGCCGCGACGTGAAACGCTACAGCGTGCTGGTGGAACGAAGCCAGGTTTCCAGGCAGACGCTGGAAAATGCCCGCACCAACCTGAACACGCTGGAGAGCGATCATGCGGCGACCGCGGCGGCAGTGTCCGTGGCCAGGAGCCAGCTTGCCTCGGCCCGTGCGCAGCAGCAGGCGGTTGCTGCGGACGATCAACGCCTGCCGGTCATGCAAGCCGCGGTGGATGAAGGCAAAGCCAACCTGGAGCAGGCGCAGGCCAGCCTGACCCAGGCCCGGCTGAATCTCGACTGGACCACCATCAAGGCGCCCGTGGATGGCTGGATCAGCGAGCTCCAGGCGCGCACCGGCGCCATGGTGGGGCCGGAAGCGACGCTGGTGATCCTGGTCTCCGGCCACCCCTGGATCAAGGCCAACTACAAGGAAACCCAGATTGGCGATATGCACGTGGGCGATCGGGTCGATATCGATGTGGACGCCTATCCGGACAGGACCCTGAAGGGGCATGTGGCGTCCTTCCAGCCGGGAACCGGATCCCGGTTTGCGCTACTGCCGCCGGAAAACGCCACGGGCAACTTCGTGAAAGTGGTCCAGCGCGTGCCGATTCGCATCGAACTGGATGATGTGCCCGGGGACCTGCAGTTGTGGCCCGGTATGTCGGTGGTGCCCACGGTGTATCTGGACAGCGCGGGCAAACAACCGTAAGGGGTTGCCATGAGTGATGCCGCAGCCGGCAACGGAGCTTCCTCGGCCCGCAAGGCGATCAATCCCTGGCTGATCGCGCCGATGGTGGCGCTGGCCGCGTTTATGGAGGTGCTCGACATCTCCATTGCCAACGTATCCCTGTCGAACATCGCCGGCAGCCTCGGGGCGGGGCCTGAGGAATCCACCTGGGTCCTGACCTCCTACCTGGTGACCAACGCCATTGCCCTGCCCATTGCGGGCTGGTTGTCCGAGTATTTCGGCCGCACCCGTTTCTTCATTGCCTGCATTATCGGTTTCAGCACGGCGTCGCTGGCGTGTGGCCTGGCACCCAGTCTGGGGATGCTGATCTTCTTCCGGGCCATCCAGGGACTGGCGGGTGGGGCATTGCAGCCGGTATCCCAGGCCATCCTGGCGGACGCCTTTCCGCCGGCACAGCGGTCCATGGCGTTTGCCATGTATGGTATTGCGGTGGTGGCCGCGCCGGCGATTGGGCCGACACTGGGTGGCTGGATCACCGACCAGTTCAGCTGGCACTGGATCTTCCTCATTAACGTGCCGGTGGGGGCGTTACTGATCGTCCTGATCCGGATGTACCTGCCGGATGAAAAGCCCAACCACGATGGCAGTCCCATCGACTACATCGGTTTCAGCCTGATCGCGATTGGTCTCGGCAGTCTCCAGTGGCTGCTGGACCGGGGCCAGAACGAGGACTGGTGGGATTCCCTGGAAATCCGGGTGCTGACCGGTGTGGTCATCGTCGCACTGCTGACCTACATCGTGCGTTCTTTCGACCAGCACAACCCGATCGTCAACCTGCGCCTCTACCGCTACCGCAATTACGCCATTTCCAACCTCCTGATGTTCGTCCTCGGCTTTATCCTGCTGGGGTCAACGGCGTTACTGCCGCTGTTCATGGAGTCCCTGCTGGATTACAGCGCGTTGGATGCCGGGCTGGTCATCTCGCCGGGGGGCTTTGCGATCATGGCCATGATGCCGGTGGCGGGGAAGCTGGCCGGCCGGGTCGATCTGCGACTGATGATCGCCTTCGGTCTGCTCTGCGCTGGCAGCTCACTCTGGTATATGGGCAACTTCAACCTGCAGGTGGACAGCACGACGCTGGCGCTGGTGCGGGTCTGGCAGACGCTGGGCATCGCCTTCCTGTTTATCCCCATCAACACCATGGCGTACATCGGATTGCCGGCCAGTGCCAACAACCAGGCCGCATCCATGCTGGCGTTCATGCGCAATCTGGGCGGGGGCGTGGGTATATCGGTGCTGGTGACGCTGATCTCGCGGCTGGGCGCCCATCACCAGGTACCGCTGGTGGCCAATACCAGTCCCGGCGATCCGGAATGGGAGCAGCACCTGGCCCGGTTGCAGGGCGTGACCGGCAGTCATGACCAGGCGCTGGCGCTGCTCAACCAGACGGTGCAGGGACAGGCGCAGATGCTGGCCTATATCGACGCCTTCCACTTCATGGGCGCCCTGTTCGTGTTGATGATTCCGCTGGTCCTGTTGCTGAAGCCGGGGCAGGCGGATCCGGAGGCCGAACCCGCGCCTGCCCACTAAGTCTTCCGGGGAAACCGGATTACTTGCCGATCAGCGACTGGCCGCAGACCCGCACCACGTTGCCGGATACCCCGGCCGATTGTGGGTGGCAGTACCAGGCAATGGTTTCCGCCACGTCCACCGGCAGGCCGCCCTGGGACAGGCTGTTCATGCGCCGCCCCGCCTCGCGGATGGTGATCGGCATAGCGGCCGTCATCTGGGTTTCGATAAAGCCCGGTGCCACGGCGTTGATGGTGATGCCGTTCTTCAGGCTCCTGGCCATGGCTTCCACATAACCGATGACACCGCACTTGGAGGTGGAGTAGTTGGTCTGGCCGAAGTTGCCGGCGATGCCGCTGATGGACGAGACGCACACGATGCGGCCGTTCTCGCGGATCAGGCCGCGTTTGAGCAGCTCCGAGTCGATCAGTTCCTCGGCGGTCAGGTTGACGGCGATGGTCATGTCCCAGAAATCCTCGGGCATGTTGCCCAGCGTCTTGTCCCGGGTGATGCCGGCGTTATGGACGATCAGGTCCAGGCCGTTGCCCAGGCTCTCGACGAACTCGGCAATCCGTTTGGGGGCGTTGGCCTCGGTGATGTCGCAGGCCAGCGGTTTGCCGTTGATGTTGCCGGCCACCCGCTCCAGGTCGGTCATGGCGGCCGGGATATCCAGCGCAATCACGGTGGCGCCGTCACGGGCCAGTGTCCGGGCAATGGATTCGCCGATCCCCCGCGAGGCGCCGGTGACCAGGGCGATCTTGCCGGTCAGCGGTGCCACCGGA
Source organism: Marinobacter halodurans (assembly GCF_004327985.1). Lineage (GTDB taxonomy): Bacteria > Pseudomonadota > Gammaproteobacteria > Pseudomonadales > Oleiphilaceae > Marinobacter_A > Marinobacter_A halodurans. The sequence goes on along the minus strand of NZ_SJDL01000001.1, from coordinate 103,219 downwards.
TTGGTGGCGGTGTTGCCGGTGTCCGCCTTGCCGATTTTCACCACCTGGCCGTCAACATAGGCGGAACGGGGCGACAGGAAGAAGCGCACGCTGGAGTCAATCCGCTCCTCGGCGTTGGGCGCGATCCAGATCAGGTTGGAGGTGGCGCCTTTCTTGCCGATCTCCTTGCCGACACTGCGGGCGAAGCCTTCCAGCGCGCGCTGTGCAGCAGCGTGAGCGGGCTTGCGGCAGGTGTCCGGATCCTGGCCGATCACCAGCACCCGGCCGTTGGTGGCCAGCTTGCGGATGACCGGGTGGAAGAAGTCGTAGAGTGCCCGCAGTTCGGTGGTGTCCTTGATGCCGCTGGCGTCGAACACCAGGGCCGCAAACCTCTTCTGGATGTCGCCACCCAGGTCCAGCGGCTTGGCCTTGCTGCCGGCCTTCGCCGAGTCGGTCAGCCGCTCGCCGCCGGAGGCATGGAAGACGTTGGCGGGACTGGCGCCGAGGATGCTGCCCAGGGTTTCGATGGCCCGGGCGCCGTTGGCGGCGCCGACCAGTACATCGCCCTCGATGAACGGCTGGTCGCTGCGCTGCCATCGCTTGAGCACGACCGGCGAGGGCAGGCCCAGGGTCGAGGCCGTGGTTTTGCCGACGGGGGTATTGACGAACTTGAGGTAAAGGTCTGACATAGTGGTTTCCTTGCGTCTTACGCGCTTTCAATCGAAACAGGTGTCTGAAAGGAAGGCCGCTTCCACGGAACGAGAGGCCTTACCGAGCATTATTCAGCATTCCACGTATGGTAGGGAAACTGGCCGTCTTTGGATTGACTCAACGCAATCCGGCCGTTGTCAGGGCTGCCAATGAGCGGCAGGCCCGTCCCGATAGACTGCCACACATCATACCGATGAACAGGATAATCCCATGGCACAGACAAGCAATGCAGGGCAGAAGAAAGCGGGCAACGCCGCACAGACCGTCCGCCGGGTGGCGGTGATCGGAGGCAACCGCATTCCCTTTGCCCGCTCCAACAGCGCCTACAGCAAGCTCAGCAACCAGGACATGCTCACCGCCACCCTGCGCGGACTGGTGGATCGCTTTGGCCTGGAAGGCCAGCGTATGGGCGAAGTCGCCGCCGGCGCGGTGATCAAGCATTCCCGGGACTTCAACCTGACCCGGGAGTCGGTGCTCAGTTCCGGCCTGGCGCCGGAAACCCCCGCCTATGACATCCAGCAGGCCTGCGGTACCGGGCTGGAAGCAGCCATCCTGGTGGCCAACAAGATTGCCCTGGGCCAGATCGAGTGCGGCATTGCCGGTGGCACCGACACCACCTCCGACGCGCCGATCGGCGTCGGCGAAGGCCTGCGCGAGATCCTGCTGGACCTGAACCGGGCCAGGACCAACACTGAGCGCCTGAAGATCCTGGGTCGCTTTCGTCCGAGCCACTTGATCCCGGAAATCCCGGAGAACGGCGAGCCGCGCACCGGCCTGTCCATGGGCGACCACTGCCAGATCACTGCCCACGAGTGGAACATCCCGCGGGAGGCCCAGGACGAACTGGCCTATGAAAGCCATCAGAAGCTGGCCGCCGCCTATCAGTCCGGCTTCTTCGAGGACCTGATGACGCCGTTGGCCGGACTGGAAAAAGACAACATCCTGCGCCCGGATACCACGCTGGAAAAGCTGGCTACCCTGAAACCCTGCTTCGATCGCGAGAACGGCACCATGACCGCCGCCAACAGTACGGCGCTGACCGACGGTGCTTCCTGCGTGCTGCTGGCGAGCGAGGAATGGGCCAAGGCCAACAACCTGGAGATCCAGGCGTACCTGACCTTCTCGGAAGTGGCCGCCGTCGATTTCGTCGACAAGAAGGAGGGGCTGCTGATGGCGCCGGCCTACGCCGTCCCGCGCATGCTGGACCGGGCGGGACTGACGCTGCAGGATTTCGATATCTACGAGATTCACGAGGCGTTTGCCGCGCAGGTGCTGTCGACGCTCAAGGCCTGGGAGGATCCCGCTTTCTGCAAGGAACGTCTGGGGAGGGACCAGCCGCTGGGCAGCATCGATCGCTCGAAGATGAATCCCAAGGGCAGCAGCCTGGCCACCGGGCATCCGTTTGCGGCCACCGGCGGCCGGATCATCGCGACGCTGGCCAAGCAACTGGCCGAGCGGGGCAGCGGTCGCGGCCTGATCTCGATCTGCGCCGCGGGCGGTCAGGGCGTGACGGCGATCCTGGAACGCGACTGACCTGTTCCCGGCTCTCGGAAGGACGAAAAGCCCGGCCGTTGATGAGGCCGGGCTTTTTTATGTCGGACAGCGGTCGTTCAGAAACCTTTCGGAATCTCAAATCCTGCCAGTCCCGCTTTCTCCATCAGTTCGGCGAAACCAATCGTGGTGAGATCCATTCCCGGCGCACCGATAACCTGGATGTTATAGGGCAGGCCGTCCCGTGAACGGCCTGCCGGAACCGACGTGGCGGGCAGTCCCAGCGTAGTGGCCAGGGCAATCCAGCAGAACTGGTCGAGGTAGGGGCGGGGCTTGCCGTTCACCGTGATCTTCCGGTTGAATGCTTCGCCCTTCTGGTTGTGCTCGATGGCGGTGGTCGGCGTCACCGGTGTCAGCAATACGTCATATTCTTCGAACAGCGTGTCGATCCGGGCACGCATCTTTTCGCGCCGTTCGTTCCAGTGCAGCCAGCTGTGGATGGGCTGGTTCACCGCGCGGCCGTATTCGCCGACGTGGTGGGTCATCGGCAGGAACAGTCGCAGCCATTTTTCCAGACGTCCTACCCAGGCTATCTGACGGCGCTGCCTGGGCGTCAGGGAGGCGCTGACCACGCTGCCGAGCAGGTTGAAGTAGACCGGCAGGATCGCTGCCATATCCAGCAGGTCATGCCGGGCGTCCGCGACCAGCGCGCCCTGTTTGCCGAGTTTCTCGCCCAGAGCGCGGTACGCCTGGGTCAGCTCATGCTCGACAGGACACAGCGGATCACTGAGCCAGAGACCCACGCGGGCCTGGTCCAGGCTCCCCAAACGGTTGGGTGCCATGGACAGCGCCCAGCTGCGCTGCTCCAGCCGCCGCGGGCCGGCAATCACCTGCAACAGCTCCCGCAGATCGCCAGCGGTGCGGGCCATCGGGCCTCCTTCCACCAGGTCCGGTTGGCTCAGGGTTCCCGGTGGGCCGGGGATATGGCCCCGCATCGACACCAGGTCGCGGGTGGGCTTGTGGCCGAACACGCCACAGAAATGGCTGGGGGTGCGGATGGAACCAGCCAGGTCGCTGCCCACTTCCAGCGGCGTCAGTCCCGCCGCGAGGGCCGCTGCGGCACCGCCGGAGGAGCCGCCGGGCGTATGCTTCGGGTTATGGGGATTCCGGGTGGTGCCGAAGACCTTGTTGTAGCTCTGGATGTCCATGGCATAGAGCGGCACGTTGGTCTTGCCCAGAATGATGGCGCCGGCGTCCACCAGCCGCTGGACCGGATCGGCATGCTGGCGCGGCACGTAGTCCTTCATCGAGGGCGCGCCGGCCACACAATGCAGACCGGCCACCTCCCAGGTGTCCTTTAGGGTCATCGGCAGACCGTGCAGGGGGCCGAGCGGTTCGCCCCGGGCACGCTTTGCGTCGGCCTCTGCGGCCTGGCGCAGGGCGTCTTCCTCGGCCAGGGTGACGACGGCATTGACGTCGGGATTGCGTGACTTGATCCGCGTGATCAGGGCCTGGGTGAGCGCCTCGCTGGTCAGTTCGCCGGATTTCAGGGCCGCGAGCAGTTCGCCCGCACTGCGGTAATGGAGATCAGGCATGCCGGATGACGTCCTCGGAAAAATGTTCTGAATCACCCATTAAAGCCAAGCGCCGCTGATTAGTAAAGCATGTGCTTTAGAATGGTGGGCGTCCGTCGCATCTGGCCCGATCGGCCGGTCACAGCTCCTGCCGCCAACGCTTGATGGCCAGCTGTTTCTTCAGGGCTTCAATAATCTCGTTGACCACCTGGATAATCTGTCGCTCGCTTTCACTCGGCCCTTCGCCGGGGGCCTCGGTCTCCTGCAGGAAGGTGCCGACGATATCCTCGATGAACGCATGGTTCCTGGCCGACGCCAGATCGTCCAGGATCCGGTGGATGACTTCCGCCACGATATCGCCGACGGCTGCTTCCAGGGTTTCCGTAATCTGGGGGCCCAGCATCGGTACCTGCCGCAGCCGGGAGAGTTCAACGTTCTGGGTAAGGGCGTGGTCCACGCAGTTTTCCAGGTAGTGACGCAGGGCGCCCCGGTTGGGGATGTAGCCGGTCTGCGCGGTTTCCGCGACCTTCTCGGACAGCCACTGGGTCAGCAGGTCGCGGCGGGGCAGCAGGATCTCGTTCTGGATACGGTGGATCAGCGGCGAGCCGTGGGTCATTTCCGCCTGGGCGCCGGACAGCACCTTGATCACGATGCGGTCCGACAGCTCTTCCATAAACGCCTCGTAGTAGAACCTCAGGAACTGATAGACCCGGGTCTGGGTGAAGTCGATGACCTGGTACTTGTGCAGCCGATAGACGATGGAAATCACCCGCAGCACCCGCAGGAAGCGGTAGGAGCCGATCGGGATACAGCCCAGCAGGTCGTACCAGTGAAGGAACGGATAGAAGTACCAGCGGCCATAGAGCTTGCTGTGTATGGCGTAGACCCAGCGGATAACGAATTCGGTCAGGAATATCCAGACGAAGACCAGGTCATAGAAAATGAAGTTGCGGTGGATCGGCCGATAGAACTCGGCAAAGGGCTGGGCGTACTGGAAAAGCATGTCCCGGACCACGTCGACCGCATACAGCGAATCGAAGATGATCCAGAGGATATTGAGGAACAGCAGCCCCAGCATCAGGAAATCCACGATGAACCAGAACAGCTGGTGGCTGCGGCGTAGATTCTCTCGGTTGATGGTAAACATGCGCCTCGCCTGGCCGGTGATTGGGGGCGTTTCCGCCCCACCCAGGGCAGCGGACAACGACTGCTCGACGTCGTAGCCTACCACCGGCATAGGGCCGGGGAGAAACCGGCGCCAGGTCCGGCTACTTGAGTTCTGCTGAGCTTTTGCCGAGCAGGCGCCGGGCGATGATCAGCAATTGGATCTGCTGTGTGCCCTCGAAGATGTCCAGGATCTTGGAATCCCGAGCCCACTTTTCCAGCAGTTCCACTTCACTGTAGCCAAGGCTGCCGCAGAGCTCCACGCAGCGCAGGGTCACCTGGTTGCCGACGCGACCCGCCTTGGCCTTGGCCATGGAGGCCTCGCGGGAATTGGGCAGGCCGTTGTCGGCCATCCAGGCGGCCTTCAGGGTGAGCAGGCGGGCGGCGTCCCACTCCGCTTCCAGCAGTTGCAGCTCCCGTTCGGCGGCGGTCTGGGTCCAGGTCTGGGCGCGGTAGGTCAGGGGCTGCCCGTATTTCTCCAGCAGGGCGTAGGTCTGGTCCAGCGCCGCGCGGGCAATACCGATGGCCATGCCGGCCACCACCGGGCGGGTGTTGTCGAAGGTCTGCATGGCGCCGGCAAAGCCCTTGTCCACGCTGATTTCCGGATCGCCCAGTAGGTTGGCAGCCGGCACCCGGCAGTTATCGAAGCGGATGGCGGCCGTATCGGAGGCACGGATTCCCAGCTTTTTCTCCAGCCGTTCGACGGTCATGCCCGGTGTGCCTTTCTCCACCACAAAGGACTTGATGGCGGCCCGGCCCCGGCTGCGGTCCAGGGACGCCCAGACCACCACGGCATCGGCCCGTTCGCCGGCGGTGACGTAGATCTTCTCGCCGTTGATGATGTAGTCGTCGCCGTCCCGGGTGGCGGTGGTGCGAATCGAGGCGCTGTCTGAACCGGCGCCGGGTTCGGTGATCGCCATGGCGGCCCAGGTCTTGCCCAGGCGCGCCAGCTGTTCCTCGTTGGCCACCGCCGCAATCGCCGAGTTGCCCAGACCCTGGCGGGGGATGGACAGCGCCAGTCCGACGTCACCCCAGCACAGCTCGGTCAGGCCCAGTACGGTTTTCATGTTTGTGCCGTTGCGATTGCCCGAACCGTCCTCGTCGCCCGCCCGGGCCAGGCTGCCGGCGCCCGCGCCGCCGTCGCCGGAGCCTTCGTTCATGCCGTCCATGATCGAGGCAAACATGTCCAGCTCCCGAGGGTAGGCGTGCTCGGCACGATCGTACTTGCGGGAAATAGGGCGGAACACCTCCCGGGCCACCTGCTGGGCCTGATTGATCAGTGGCGTGAACTTATGGGGAATTTCCAGGTTTATCATCCAGGTCTCCTTGGCGGTGATCAGGCATGGGTGCCGCCGAACAGGGTGGCGGCCGAACGCAGGTCCCGGTACCAGCGTTCCACCGGGTGCTCCTTGACGAAGCCATGACCGCCTAGCAGTTGAACGCCATTGGTGCCCACTTCCATGGCTTTTTCGCTGCACAGCAGGCGGGCCAGGCTGGCTTCCCGATGGTAGCTGCGGCCGGTTTCCGCGCGGCTGGCGGCGCGCCAGGTGAGCAGGCGCATGCTTTCGATCTCGATGGCCATGTTGCTGATCATGAAGGCAACCGACTGCCGGTGGCTGATGGGCTCGCCAAAGGCTTCCCTTTCGTTGGTGTAGGGAATCACATAGTCCTGCACGGCCTGGGCGCAGCCCACCGACAGACCACAGCGCAATAGCACGCCACGATCGATAAACGTGCTGTAGTTGAAGTCCTTGTCACCCAGCAGGGCCGACGCGGGCAACCTGACCTGGTCCAGGCGGATGCGACCGGTACCGGCGGCACGCAACCCCATTGCCGGGTCTGGCTCGAAGGCCAGGCCGCCGGCACCGCGCTCGATCAGGAACACCCGTGGACCTTCTCCCTCCAACTCCGCGGCCACCAGGTAGAGATCACTGTCGGCGGCACGAATCACACTGCTTTTCAGGCCATTGAGCATGAAGCCGTCGCCGTTGCGCTGGGCCCGGGTCGCGAGCGACATGGGGTCAAACAGCGGTATGGGTTCGTCAATGGCGATGGTGGCGACCGGCGGCTGCTCTTCGCAAAAGGCCGGCAGGTAGGTGGACTGCTGCTCGGCCGTGCCCCAGCGGGTGATGGCCTGGGCCACACTGAATGGTGCCAGCAGGGCCTGGGCCAGGCCGAGGTCGCCCCAGGCCAGTTGCTCGGCGATCAACACGCTGGTCACCGGCGACAGGGTTTCGGCCACGCCGCCGAATTCTGCCGGTACCGCATAGAGTGTCAGCCCCAGGGCCTGTGCCTGTTGTTCGATATCCTGCGGCAGATGGGCATCCTCGTCGCACCCCGCCGCACAAGGCCGCAGGACGTCGGAGGCAAAACGCCGCAGGCTGTCGACGATCATCTGCTGGTCGTCGTCCAGGTTCAGGTCGAACAGGTCGCCGGGCCGGCGGGCCGGCAGGCGTTTGCGCGGGAACAGGTCCCGGGCCCGCTTGAACTCGCGATTGGCGACGTTCAGGGTCTGGAAGCCCACACGCGTGCCCCGGTAGGCGAGCCGTTCAACCGGCCTGCGTACGCCCAGGCGATCAAGCAGGGCAAGGCCGGCCAGGCGATTCATGGCGGACAGGGCAAATCCAATGGGGTCGCGCGTCATGCTGGATCTCCGCTTGGGTGATAGGATCACGGGTTCTCCATGATGATGTGGCGCGCCGGGCGGTCCGCCATTGGCGAACGGGGCTGCGGGGCCGGGCAATCCGGTCAACGCCGCAGACAGCGTGCGGCTGTTGGCGCCAACTCTGTGAGGTATTGCACCGTCGAATTATGACGATTGCTTTATCCCCCTTGAAATTCGCCTGTTTGAGCTTACAGTTGTAAGCTGAAATTTCGATGGCCAAAACAGATCCCGGAGGCAACCTTGAGCACCGAACCGACCATCAACGCCGATGGCAGCGTGCAGGATTACCCGGTCGTGGAGGAATGGCTGAACTGGATCAGTCATGGCCTGGCGGCACTGTGCAGTATCGCCGGTATGGTGGTGCTGATTGTGCTGGCCAGCCTTGAGGCCGATCCCTGGAAAATTGTGAGCTTCAGCATCTATGGCGCCAGCATGACCCTGCTGTTCCTGGCCTCGACGCTGTACCACAGTGCCCGGCAGCCCCACTTGCGGCGCATCTTCAAGATGCTGGATCACTGTGCCATCTTCCTTTTGATTGCCGGGACCTACACGCCGTTCCTGCTGGTCAATATGCGCGACGGTGCCGGCTGGGCACTGTTCGCGATTGTCTGGGGTCTGGCGGCGGCGGGAATTACCCTGAAGCTGGTGTTTGGCCACCGGTTCAAGCCACTGCAGATCGTCATCTATCTGTTGATGGGATGGTTGATCGTCTTCGCGTCCACAGAGCTGGCCGCCAGCGTCAACGACGTGGGACTCTGGTTGGTGGTGGCCGGTGGGATCACCTACACGCTGGGGGTGATTTTCTACCTGTTCAAGCGGATTCCCTACAACCATGCCATCTGGCACCTGTTCGTTGTCGGTGGCGGAGCCTGTCATTTCTTTGCCATTTACTACGGGGTCCTTTACGACAAGATCTGATCGTCTCATCCTGTAATCTGGAAGTTCGGGCAGGGACGGCCGAACTTCGGTAGCATACGGCTGCGGAACTGTGGACGAGGGACGGAGACGTTTTTGACGATCAGCGCATTACGCCTGGGTGCATGCACCGGTTTTCTGCTGTCAGGCCTGTTCTGGGCCGTCTCAGCGCTGGGCGCGGGCCAGGTTGAGGTTCGCGTCGAAGGCGATTTTCCGGCCCTTCAGGAGAATGCCAGCAATTTTATCGGCACCGTTGACGGCCGGTCTGCCGAAGATCTCCGACGTTATGTCAGCCACGCCGAGTCCCAGGTGCGGGAAGCCCTGCGGGCCCTGGGCTATTACGATCCCGATGTCCAATGGCAGGTTGACGACTCCAGGGAAACACCCCGGCTGTTGCTGACTGTCCAGCCTGGCGAGCCGGTAAAGATCGCCAGTCGCGAGGTCCGCGTGGAAGGCGCGGCCTCGTCCGATCCGGATTTCCACATCGGCGACCTGTCGACGATTGCCCCGGGTAAAACCCTCAGTCACGGCGCCTACGATGCCGTACGCCAGCGCATCCAGAACCGGGCCCGTAAGCTGGGCTACTTTGACGGCAAGTTCACCGAACGCAAGCTCCGGGTGGATCCCGATGCCCGCTCTGCCGACATCCTGCTCGTCTATGAGAGCGGCCCGCGCTATCGTTTCGGCGAGGTGACGTTTGAGGGGGATGGGACCTTTGAGGCATCGTTACTCGATGGATTTGTCGAGATCGAGCCCGGTGACCCATACGATGCCGATAAGGTCGCCAAGCTTGATAACAACCTGTCCAACAGCGGTTACTTTGCCAGTGTCATCGTGGACGCCCATCAAGAGGAGGCGCATGATCGGCGCGTGCCCGTTCGCGTGCGGACGACCACCCGGGATCCCCGCTCGGTGGCGGCAGGTGTCGGTTTCTCGACGGACGTCGGGCCGCGCTTCCGGGGCACCTGGACCGAACACTGGATCAATGCCATGGGACACCGGCGGGGCGCCGAGACCGAGCTGTCTGCGCCGCGTCAGAGTGTCAGTGCCTATTACGAGCTACCGCTCGATCCTCCCATGACCGATGCCATACGATTCACCACCGGCTACCAGAACGAAGACATCGAGGACGTGCAGTCCGAGCGCTTTACCTTTGGCGAGCAATGGCGTCATCAACTCGATAGTGAGTGGATGCGGGTGCTCTCACTCCGGCTGGAGCGGGAGAACTACACCATCGGCCAGCAGGGGGCCAACAGCAGCCAGTTGCTGCTGCCGGGCATCAGCTTTTCCAAGCTGGTGGCGGACTCCCCGATGGATCCGTCCCGGGGTTACCGTCTGCAGTTGGACCTGACCGGCGCCCACCGCCAGATGCTCTCCGATGCGGACATTGCCCATGTGCTGGCCGTGGCCAAGGGCCTGGTCACGGTCGGTAACGGTCATCGTTTTCTCGGTCGTTTGCAGCTCGGGGCCGTGGCCACCAACGATTTCGACGATGTGCCGCCGTCACTGCGTTTCTTCGCCGGTGGTGACCAGAGCGTGCGGGGCTACGGATACCAGACGCTGTCGCCCCGGGATTCAGAAGGTGACACCGTCGGTGGTCGTTACCTGATTGTGGGCAGCCTCGAATACCAGTACCCGCTGTCCAGCCATTGGCGCCTGGCCACTTTTGTCGACCGGGGCAACGCCATCGACAACCTGAATGATCCTCTGGCAACCGGCGTCGGTGCCGGGGTCCGCTGGGTCAGCCCGGTGGGACCGATCCGCCTCGATCTGGCCAAGGGGCTGGACGACGATCTGGGCGGCGGCTGGCGTCTGCACTTCTCCATGGGGCCGGAACTATGAAGCGGGTCCTGTGGTGGACAGCCGGCAGCCTGCTGGCCCTGGTCTTCCTGCTGCTGTTTACCGTTTTCCTGGTGCTGCGTTCGGACGCCGGAACCGCCTGGTTGCTGGAGCAGGTGCCGGGCCTGGACGTGTCCGGCGGGAAGGGAGCCATCCTGGGACGCTGGCAGGCCAGTCACGTTCGCTGGCAGGGTTATGGCGTCAACCTGGACCTGGACCAGGTGTTCCTGGAATGGTCGCCGAGCTGTCTGTTTACCGGCGTGTTGTGCGTTGACCGGCTGCTGGCGGAACGGATTGACGTGCATCTCGCCCCCGGCGAGTCATCCAGCGACGAACCGGTCACCCTGCCTTCGATCAACCTGCCGGTCGGACTGTCGGTGGGGGATGTCCGGCTGGGGCCGCTGTCGGTGGATGACAGCACCATCTGGCGATCCTTCACGCTGTCCGTCGATGCGTCGGGCGCCGCCTGGACCATCCAGGATTTTGGCCTGGTCACCGATGCCGTCGAAGTCAATGCGAAGGGGCGGCTGGAAACCCGCGGCGATTGGCCGCTGGATCTGGACGTGGCGGCGGAGTTGCCGTCGCCGGAGCCCGACGGGGACTGGTCGTTGGCCCTCGACCTGACGGGCAGCGCCCGGGACCTGCAACTGAAAGGCACCAGCCACGGTTACCTGCCCGCCCACCTGTCCGGCCGGGTCCGGCCATTCGAGCCCGGCGTGCCGGCCACACTGAAGCTCAACAGCGACCGTTTCATGCCCTGGTCCGGCCTGCCCGCCACGCTTGAACTGAACCAGTGGAAGCTGGCTCTGGTCGGCAACCTGGATGACGGCTTCGACGTGACCTCCACCGCCACGCTGCCCGGCACGGAGGGGCCCGTGTCGGTACGGTTGACCGGCAACGCGCTCACGGACCGGGCACGGAACATCGATTTGCAGCTGGCCCTGCCGGATGCCCCGAAACGGCAGGCCCGTCTGACCGGCGAGGTGCAATGGCTCGATGCGTTCAGTGCCCGTGGCAAACTCGCCATCGACCAGTTCCCCTGGTACACGCTGCTGCCGGGCGTCGATGAGCCGCCGGTGAAGCTGCAGTCGGCCGAGGCCACATTCAACTACGCGGACGACCGGTATCAGGTGCACCTGCAGGCCGCGGCAAACGGCCCGGCGGGCGATATGACACTGTCTACGGAGGCCGATGGTGACCTGCAGCAGGTCACGCTCTCGAACCTGAGGCTGGACACCGGCGCCGGCGGCTTGGCTGGTAAGACGCAGGTCCGGTATGGCGATGTCGTGAGCTGGGATGCAGACCTGAACCTGGACCGGTTCAATCCGGGCTTCTGGGTGGCTGATCTCAACGGGCAGCTTAGCGGCTCGGTGACCACTGCCGGGTCGATGCCGGAAACCGGCCTGCAGGCCCGGGCAGACTGGCAACTGGATGGAACCTGGCGGCGGAGCGCGCTTTCCACCCTGGGCCACCTGGAGGGCAACAACGGGAGCTGGACCGTGGACCCACTCCGGCTGAAGGTTGGTGACAATACGGTGACCGGGAGGGGGCAGTGGGGGGATCGGATCGAGACGGATGTTCGCCTGGCGTTGCCCAATCTGGCCCAGCTCTGGCCGGGATTGGCCGGACGCATTGACGGCACCGTGCACGTGTCCGGTTCGCCCCGGGCGCCGTCGGGAACGGTAACGCTCAAAGGCCGGCAACTGGGGTGGCAGGATCTTGAGCTGGCCACGCTGGACCTGAACGGATCGTTGAAAGAGGGCAAGCAGGTGGATGCGGGTCTGACGATCGATAAGCTCCACATGGGCGAGCAGGTGATCGGCGACCTGGATGCCCGCCTCCAGGGCACCGCCGACCGGCATCGGCTGACCCTGGACCTGACCCACCCCGAAGCGACCGTCAAGACCGTGTTCGAAGGCAGCCTCGGGCAGCTGTGGTCCGGCGCCCTTACGCAGGCAAGCGTGGCCACGTCGGACCAGACCTGGCGTCTCGATCAACCGGCTTCGATCGACTATACGGACAAGGGGCGCCTGAGACTGGGTGCCCACTGCTGGCGCTGGCAGTCCAGCAGCCTGTGTGCGGACGATCAGGTGCTGCTGCCGGATCAGAGTATTCACTACCAACTGCAGGATTTTCCAATGGACAGCCTGGCCGCCCTGTGGCCGGACGATTTCCGCTGGCAGGCCAAAATGAACGGCGAAATCGATCTGACCATGACGGACAAGGGGCCTGATGGCGCCATCCACCTGGATGCGGGCCCCGGTGCGTTCGGGATCCGGCAGCAGGGCGAGTGGCGTTCCATCGACTATCGCACGCTGAAGCTGGCGGTCAATCTCAAGCCCCGCAACGCCGATGTGACGCTGGATCTGGGGGGCGAGCAACTGGGCAGCTTCAAACTGGACCTGAGTGTCGATCCCACCAGCCGTAATCGCGAGATCCAGGGGCACTACGCCCTGTCGGGCCTGCAACTGGCGATCATCGAGCCGTTTGCCGGGCTGCAGTCGATTGGCGGTCAAATTGAAGGGGAGGGCGATCTGTCCGGTCCGTTGTTCGATCCACGGGTAAACGGCAACCTCAGTTTGCTGAACGGCAAGGTGCTGGATCCCTCCATCCCCATTCCGTTCCGGGACGTGTCGCTCGACATCGCCTTCAAGGGCCAGCGGGCCGAAGTGGATGGCTCCTGGCACAGCAACGAACGCAGCAAGGGCAGTGTGGACGGCGATATCAACTGGCGCAGCGGTAAGCCCTCGGTGACCCTGAACCTGAAAGGCGATCGCTTGCCGCTGGTGTACGAACCCTACGCCCGGTTGGAGCTGTCACCGGATATTCAGTTCAGCTTCAAGGACCGGAAGGTCTCCGTCAGCGGACGGGTTGACGTTCCCCGTGGCGAGATCGAGGTGCGCGAGTTGCCGCCGTCCGCCGTATCGGTGTCCGAGGACGAGGTGATCGTCGGTCAGGAGAAGCAACAGCCCGGGGTCCAGGAGATTGCCATGGATGTGACCGTGGTGGTCGGTGAGGACAAGGTGTCGTTCAAGGGATTCGGGGTATCGGGCAACCTCAAGGGGGAGCTGCACATCGGCAATAACCTCGATACCCGCGGTACGCTGCAACTGGTCGACGGCACCTACAAGGCCTATGGCCAGGAGCTGGAGATACGGCGTGCCCGGCTGGTATTCGTCGGGCCGGTCAGCGAGCCTTACATCGACGTGGAAGCGGTGCGCACGGTGGACAATGTGGTGGCCGGGGTGCGCCTGAGTGGGCCGGCGGACGAACCGGAGGCCGAAGTGTTCTCGGAACCGCCCATGCCGCAGGCCGAGGCCCTGTCCTATGTCATCCTGGGGCGCCCGCTGAGATCCAGCGGCGACCAGAGCCAGGTGGGCCAGGCTGCGCTCAGCCTGGGACTGGCGCAAACCCATGAGCTGACACGGGGGCTGGGTGAAGAGTTCGGTATCCGCGACCTGACGCTGGAAGCCGAAGGCTCCGGTGAGGAGGCCAGTGTGGTGGCCAGTGGCTACATCACGGACGACCTGTCCGTGCGTTATGGTGTGGGGGTGTTCGAACCCATCACCACCGTGGCGCTGCGCTATGATCTGGGGCGCTATTTCTACCTGGAAGCCGCCAGCGGGCTGGCGGCTTCACTGGACCTGTTCTACACCCGCGACTTCTGAGGTACCGGGCGGAGGTTCCCTGACCGGCAAGCCCCTATCCCGCGGGATGCCGGCCTCAGTCCAGTTCAAATGTCGCGTTGACGGTCACCGTAACTTCCCGGTCGCCAACGGCCGTCACCGGGCCGCTCTTGCCGCGGGCTTCCGCCATCATCATGGGGACCGGTCGACCGCCGTAGCTGGTGGACAGGGATTTCACCTCGCCGCAGCTCTGGTTCAGGCGCTTGGCAATGAACTGGCACTGTGCCCTGGCATCGTCGATGGCCTTGCCGAGCGCTTCGCGCTCCAGCGCCTTCTCGTTGGAATGGAAGAAGTTTCCGTCACCGATGTGGTATTCCATGCCCGCATCCTGGGCGGCCTGCAGCACCGGGTTCAGACTGTCCAGCGCCGACAGGGTGAAGCTGACGGATTGTGCCGCCACGCTCTGGGTCTGCGGCTGGTCGCCGTCCCTGGACGGGGGCAGGCGTTGTGTATACAGGTTCAGGGCCGCGCTGTCGTAGTCTTCCAGCTGGTTGCGATAGGCACTGACGTTGTCTTCCCATTGGGCGATGGTGGCTTTGACGGCGCGGGTGGCGGCCTGGGCATCGGCGTTTTCCGCCCGGGCAGTGAACTGCAGGCGGATGCTGTCGGGCGTGTAGGACACCTTGCCCTCACCGGTGACATTGACCTCGCCCGCCAGCGCCAGGCCCGGCACGAGTGCCAGTACCAACAGGAGTGGACGGGAAACTGCCTTGTGAATACCGAGCTGATTGAACCACATAGTTCGTTCCTTGTGTTGTTGGCGGGGCGCGGTGCCCCGAAGATCCCGAGGACTGTCGCTGAGAGCAGCGCCGGACATGGCACCGGCCTGCGACGGTCTTGATTCCGGCTTGCAGCACGCGTCAGAATGGACCGATACCCGTATCAGAGGTTCCTTCATGCTGATCCATGAACAGCAGGTGCGCCTCACCCGCAGAGAGCAACAGGTCCTGCTCGAACTCACCGGGCGTGACCCCTCGGCTGTTCGTACCCGGGAGGATCTGCGCCGGTTTGCCGAAGCCAATCTCGCCGCCGATGAACAGGACGCTGATACACTCAACCAGCTCAAAGCCATACTCAGCAAGTACCTGCTCGCGCTGTAAGCGTCCCGGGCCCGATCAGAGGGTCGGCCCCTCACTGTGGCCGAGCCTCAGCAGTTTACGCCGCCGCGCTTCCCGGACAAAACTCTCGAAGATCCGCCGATGCAGCGGATGATACAGCAGGTATTCGGGATGCCACTGGACTCCCAACTGCCACGGGCCGTCCTCGCTCTCGACCGCCTGCACGAAGTAGTCATTGTCTATGGCGACCACCCGCAGCCCCCGCCCGAGCCGCTTGATCGCCTGGCTGTGAATCCGGTTGGCGCCGATGGTCGTGGCGCGCATGATGCCACCCAGCAGGCTGTTCCGCACCAGGCGGACCGTCTGCAGGGGGAGCAACAGGGGGCGGTGGCGGGTATGGACCCGCAGCGGCGTCACGTTCTGGCACAGGGAGCCGCCCCGGAACACGTTGAGGAGCTGGGCACCGCGACAGATACCCAGGACCGGCAGATGCAGGCGTTGGCACTCTTCCAGCAGGCGCCAGTCGGTCTCGTCGCGGACGCGATCGAAGCGGGCGGTCACCTCCGGCTGCTGGCCATACCGTTCCGGATGGACATGGGTTCCACCCGACAGGATCAGTCCGTCAAGCAGGGCGACGTCGACCTTGGCGCCGGGCCGGATGAAGACGCTACGGGCGCCGTAGAGATGCAGCGCCAAGCGCATGAGTTGGTGCGTCAGCCGTTGTCTTGAGGGGCCGCTGACACCGATGGTCAGCCCGGGTTCTGCGTCAGCCATTCGTCGCAGCGGTCCTTCCAGCTGGTGGTCAGGTTCTTGAAGCTGAGCTTGCGGCTGTTGCGGTAGAGCGCCATCAGCGACTGCAGGCGTTCGGCATCGGCGGCCAGGTTCTCGACCAGGACCCAGTCGTTCCAGACTTTGGAAAAATGCCAATGCGGGTTATCGATGTCGCAGTCCGGCAGCCGGTAATGCAGTGTCGGCCTGGCTTTGACGCGCTCGTCGTCCACATACTGCCGCAGCAGCCCGTCATCGAGGTAAGAGAACAGCGGCAGCAGGTCCAGGGCGCGGTTGCGGGTCGGATTGTAGTGAAGGTAATCCTTCATCAGCGTTACCTGGTCCGGGTTGTAATCCGGGTGCATGATCTTGCCGACGTAGTCCGTGTCCCAGGGTTCGATATAGGTAGTGAACTTGCGGCTGATGTCCAATTGGTGACGGGATTTGAGCCATTCATAAAGCGCGGCGAACGCCCTCAGGTAGGCCAGGATGGTGGACGGTTCCAGATCCGGCAGCTCCGGGTTCAATTGCAGCCCGAAGGCATAGATCAGCGCTTCACGGCTGCCCTCGGCGCCGGCCTCGTGCAGCTTGTCGCAGAGCGTTTCCATGGTTTTCAGGTCGGACAGGCGCAGCGGTGGGCTGATGATTTCCAGCGGCACGATGCGCTCGGCAGCCGCATCGATGACGTCCATGGCGTGCCCGCCCAGTTCCCGGATCGACTCCGGCAGGCGTTCGTCCTGCAGGTCCAGGTCCTTGATGGGATCCGAATCCAGCTCAATGACAAACTCGCCCAGTGGGGAGTCCAGCCGGTTTACGTAGCGGGATTCGAGCCGGGGATTCGCTTCCAGCAGATTGGAACAGAGGTTGACCAGGCCATCATAGGACAGGCCCGAGATTTCCACTTCGACACCGACACGCCGCTCGTCGCCATCCCTGTTATTGCGGATGCTGGGCATCCGGATCACCGGGTCCGGGCTCATGCTCACTCCTTTGTCTGGAATCCGGAAGGGCGGGCGTCACGCACTTGAACACCCGCCGGAATATCTTCCAAACGCCTGAACTCAGGCGTCTGCTCGCTGTCAGTCACTCTATCACAGCCTGGACCGGTCGGATGGACCTGCTAGACTTGGGCGTCGCCCTGGTGTCGGGCGCATACCCGCTCGTGGAGCGTCATGGCTGGCACCTGGCCACCGTGTCCCGGGAGTATGGATCATCATGCTGGAGCAGACCCTGAAACAACTGATCGGCAACTATCGCCCCGAGAGCCTGATCGTCGCAGGGGATACGGCGTCTCGAGTCGGCCGGATCTGGGCGGAACATGCCGGTGCCCGCCTGGTCGAGCTGAGCGCGCGGCCCGTGGAGGAATGGCCCCGGCAGGCCGAGGTGGCGGACCTGGCATTGGTGACCGAACTGCTGGGTACGCTGGCCCACGAGGAGGCCAGACAGCTCCTGGGCTGGCTGCGTAATGCGGGGGCCCGCCGGGTTGCCGTCAGCGTGCATCCGGATGATGACTGGTCCTTCAACGACATGATCGGTCTGGCCTTCCGCCGCCACGCCACCCTGGACGACGGCACCGAACTCTTTACTTACGACATCGCCACCTACAACCGGCCCCGGGAGTGGAACAACCCCCGGTTCTGGGCCAACCCCGAGAACTGGGGCAAGTATCGCTGGTAGCCACTCAGCCGGCCGCCACCCGTTCTGCAAAGCGGTGCAGTATGGCCCGGGCCTGGAGCGTTTCCTGAATCCCGTCGCGGATGGTTCCGACCGAACGGCCTTCGTCGGCCAGCGCCGGCGCCAGCCGGTCGATATAGGCGTGCATGATGGGCGCGGTGAATTCCGGATGGAACTGGACGCCCCAGGCCTGATTGCCGAACCGGAAGGCCTGGTGAGGCTCATGGCCGGAACGGGCCAGCAGCATGGCTCCAGGCGGGAGTTCCACCGCCGACTGCAGGTGCGTCAGGTGAGCGGGAAAGACCGGTGGTAGCGGGCCCAGGAGTGGGTCACGACGTCCCTCGTCCGACAGCTGGATCGACAGCGTGCCGATTTCCCGCCCCTGCGGATGGTAGTCGGCCCGTCCGCCCAGGGCATGGGCCAGCAGCTGATGGCCATAGCAGACCCCCAGGACCGGCCGACCGGAAGCCACCTGATCCGCCAGCCAGGCCGCCGTACAATCGCTCCAGGGCGCGCGATCGCTCACCATGGCCGGCGATCCGGTGACCAGGATACCGTCCGTCTGCAAGGGCAGGGGCGCCTCCTTCGTCACATCGACGACCTCCAGTGTCAGGCCCTGGTGTTTCAACGCCTCTGCAAACCAGTTGTCGAAATCACCATGGGCGGCCTGGATTTCGGGATAGGTGGTGCCGGTCTTGATAATGCTGAGTGTTTTCATCGGGTTTCCGGTGGTTGACGGTATGGCCGCGGTGCTGGGGCTCCTATGGCGGCATTTTCAGCAGGGCCCTGCCGCGTTAAGGTAGGGATCATGGAGGATATCTGGGGCCGGGCGTATACGGAATCAGCGCGTTGCGACAGGCTCAACGGGTTTCAGGAGGTCGCTATGGACGAGCAATGTATCAGGGTGCGCGTGTCCGGACTTGTACAGGGGGTCTTTTTCCGGGCCAGTACCCAGGAGCAGGCACGGGCCAAAGGCATTTCCGGTTACGTCAAGAACCTCCCGGACGGCCGGGTCGAGGTCGTGGCCTGTGGCGACGAGGATGCCCTCGAACGGCTTGTCGAGTGGCTTCACAAGGGGCCGGACCGGGCCCGGGTCGACCATGTCGACGTCGAGACGGTGAATTTCCGTAGCCATCAGGGGTTCAATATCAAGTAACCTTTTCCTGGGTTTTATCTTTTCTGTATACCGTCTTTACACTGGATAAAATACTGTATATAGTCGTTGGTACTGTATATAAAGACAGGTCAACGGCATGAAGCTGACACCAAGACAATCCCAGGTACTGGACGTGATCCGTCGCTCGATTGAAGAGACGGGCTACCCACCCACCCGTGCGGAAATCGCCCAGGAGCTGGGTTTCAAGTCCGCCAATGCGGCGGAAGAGCACCTGCGTGCGCTGGCTCGCAAAGGCGCTATCGAGATGGTGCCGGGCGCCAGCCGCGGCATCCGGCTGCCGGAGGCGGAAGAGGATCCGGGCCTGCCGATCGTCGGTCAGGTGGCCGCCGGCAGTCCCATCCTGGCGCAAGAGCACATCGACGATTACTGCGCCCTGCAACCAACCTTTTTCTCCCCATCTGCAGATTACCTGCTGCGCGTTCGCGGCATGAGTATGAAGGACATCGGCATCCTCGACGGCGATCTGCTGGCCGTCCACCGGACCCAGGACGTGCATAACGGCCAGGTGGTGGTCGCCCGGGTCGGCGAAGAGGTGACGGTCAAGCGCTATAAGCGTGAAGGTTCCCGTGTCCTTCTGATCGCCGAGAACGAGGAATTCGATCCCATCGTCGTTGACCTGACCGAGCAGGAACTGTTCATAGAAGGCCTGGGTGTGGGCGTGATCCGTCGTTCGGACATGCACTGACCACCCGGCACGCGTGAATTCGGAGGTGTCCCATGGAGCAGCTCAGTTTTAACCCGTCTTTTTCCCGCCACCCGCTGGCAACGCCCGTCATGGACGATGCAATGGAGCGGCGTGACCGCAAGGCCCGATCCGTTGGCTTTGCAAAGGGGAGGTCTTCCCGGGCCCCGGTGGCACCGGAGGCACCGCAAGGCAATGTGACGGAAATCATCCTGCCGGAAGCGCAGGTGGAAAACATGCAGCTGCTCCTGCCCATGCTGACCCAATTGAACCAGGAGCGGCGCTGGCTGGCCTGGATCGATCCGCCCCAGGCCCTGATGCAGAAATGGCAGCAAATGCACGGTATCGTCGCAGGGGAAATCCTGGTGCTTCGCTCCAGCGACCAGCACGATGCCCTGTCGCTGGCGGAGCGGGCACTACGGGCCGGCACCTGTCACGCGGTGGTGATGTGGACCGGTGGTGTGATGGGCGCGCCGGCGTTCGAACGGCTGCAGTCGGCGTCCGGGCAGGGCAACAGTCATGGTGTCGTCCTGCGCCAGCGGTAATGCCTGGTCCCCTGCAGGCGATGGGCCCGTGCACCATGTGCGCCATCAACCGTCATCGCAGGATGCGCGTCCTGGCGGACGATCAGGTGGCGAGGGCGATGATGCCCGCGATAGGGTGTGGTGCTGGGCTGGGACGGTAGTGATTCCCCGGAAAAGCGGAGCCGGTTCGGAACGGCGGTGGCGGGCGGAAAGAAGGGCAAACCGGGACGCTAAACCCGCCACATGACATTCAGGTCCCGGGAACGGCATGCACCCGGGGCGCTCCGGTTCGCTCAGTGCAGGGTGCGTGGGCGAACCGGTTTGGTGACTTCGGTATCCTCGTCGTCCCAGTCGATGGCCTCTGCGATATTGCCAACCGCTTCGATGCCGGCGGTCATCATGGCCTTGGCGACAGACAGGTCGCGATCTTCCATCATGTCCCGTGCTTCCTGGGAAAATGAAATACGCACCAGCGGCGTGGTTTCGTCGTCCGCCCGGCGCAGGGCAAAGTCACCATCGGGAAGTTCGACAATTTCCAGAATCGATGTGGACATATAGACTGCCTTATCCTGAAGGCCGGTGGCCTTTTCAAATCAGTGTGTTCGTTGCCGCCACGTCACGGCATGACTGAAGGTCGCTCTCTACCATTCGTCATGACGTTCCACGACCATTTCCAGATACATTTTCATGTCGCTGACGGTCGACTGTAGTGCCGGCAGCGAGCGATCCGGCCCGGTCTGGGACGCGACCGCAATCATGTTTTCCTGCTCGGCAGGCGCTTTTTGCTCTGTTGGCCTCTGCTGTTCGCCGAGCAGTTGTTCCGTTTGCTGCCACCAGGAGCCGGGTTCCATGGCCAGGCGCCTCAGTTCTTCCACTTCGGCACGCTCGCCGCCGATACAGTCGGCCAGGGCATCCAGAGTCTCCGGCGACTGCTGGCGTACCTGATAGATCTCGGCAATCACTTTCAGCAGCGCCCGGCGTGATTCGGCCAGCAGGGCGATTCCGCCCTGGATGCCGGCCTCCCGCTCGACGGCATGTTCCTGCTGCTCGGCGAGCCGGAACAGGGTACTGGCCAGGAACAGCTTCTGCCTGGTGAATGACGGCCATTGTGACGCCATGTCGATACCCCGTTGCTTCGTTGATCTTTACTGGTTGTGATTCTACCAGATTGTTGTCCGCGTTTCGCTGCCGTTGTGTGCCGATGATGGCGATTGAGCCAGAGGCAACCCTGGCCGACATCGACAAATCGACAATAAGATCTTTTACCTGAAAACCCGGATCATGGTGCCGTCGAGCCTGGCCGGCACGCTGAACCTGGCCTACGTCACGGATCTTCCCAACAGCTCGTCGCTGCGCTCGGCGGCACGGCGGTATCAGCGTTATACTGCGTGAATCATTTACTGAACGCCGGGGTGGGAGAACATCGCATGCCCAATGCACTGGAATCGCTGGATCGCCTGATCAACGACTTTCGCGAAGCGCTCACGCGGGAGGATTGGGAAACCCTGGACCGGGTGAGCCAGTCCGTGCGACCGGCGGTGGCAGCGGCGGTTGCCGATGTCGAGGAGGGGACGGGCGATCGGGACGGGTTGGGGCAGCGGTTGGAGCGGCTGCAGACACTCATGGACGACGCCACCCGGCAGGCGACTGAATCCCGTGATACGGCGGCGAGGGAACTGCGTGGAATGAACCAGAACCGTAATGCGCTGAAGACCTATGCCAATGTCCGTGCCCGCGGGCGCCGGCCGTGATTTTTGGTAAAAAATTGCGTCATAAAATTGACTCAAACCTTTCCGGAGTCTTAACTACGCGTCAGAATTCAGGCAAACTGTGGCCTTTCCAGAGCATTGCCGAGGGGCTCTGGCATCCAATGCAGCACATCTTTCGCAGACCCGTCCCCGGGGCGATTTGACAGCTGGCTGGTCGGTGCCTTCCTGATAACCCGGAGACAAATCCTGCATGTCCAGCGAACACAATAAAATTCTGGTCCTGATTAGTAATGACGCAGTCCGTCGTGATCTGACAACGATCCTGGATTTTATCGGAGAGGTCTCTCAGGTGGTCGCCCCGGAGGCTTTGGCGAGTATTGAAGCGACCGATCTGGCCGACGCGACGTCGGTGATGGTGGACAGCGCCGAGCCGGGGCTGGTCGACCTGCTCAAGCAGTTGGACGAGCGTGATCCCGGACTGCCGGTTCTGGTGGTAGGGGATCCCGACCTGACCGATGTCAGCGAGGACATCGCGAAACGGGTGATCGCCCGCATGGAATGGCCCCTCAACTACACCAAATTTGTTGACTCCCTCTATCGCGGGCAGGTCTTCCGTGATCAGTACGCCCGATCCAAAGAGCGGGGCCAGCAGCGCAGCGTTCAGCTGTTCCGCAGCCTGGTGGGCACGAGTCGAAGTGTCCAGCATGTGCGCCAGCTGATGAGCCAGGTCGCCGATAAAGAAGTCAGCGTGCTGATCACCGGCGAATCCGGAACCGGCAAGGAAGTCGTGGCGCGCAACCTGCACTACCATTCGCCGCGCCGCGACAAGCCCTTCGTACCCGTCAACTGCGGCGCCATTCCCGGCGAGCTGCTGGAAAGCGAATTGTTCGGCCATGAGAAAGGTGCTTTCACCGGCGCGATTACCGCCCGCATTGGGCGTTTCGAGATGGCCGAAGGCGGCACCCTGTTCCTCGACGAGATCGGCGATATGCCGCTCAACATGCAGGTCAAGATCCTGCGGGTCCTGCAGGAGAAAACCTTTGAACGGGTGGGCAGTAACCGCACCCAGAGCGCCGACGTTCGGGTCATCGCCGCCACCCACAAGAACCTCGAAGACATGATCGAGGGCGGCGACTTCCGGGAAGACCTCTACTACCGCCTCAACGTCTTTCCCATCGAGATGCCGGCCTTGCGCGAGCGTGTCGAGGACATTCCGCTGCTGGTGAACGAGCTGATCGCCCGAATGGAGAAGGAAAAGCGCGGCTCACTGCGCCTGAATTCCGCCGCCATCATGAGCCTGTGCCGCCATGACTGGCCGGGCAATGTGCGCGAACTGGCCAACTTGGTGGAGCGCCTCGCCATCATGCACCCCTACGGCGTTATCGGTGTCCAGGAGCTGCCCAAGAAGTTCCGCTATGTGGACGATTTCGATGAGAATCGGCCGATGGAAGATCAGGGCATGCCGGGCGCCGTGCCGGGCCTGGTGGGGCTGGATGCGCCGGCGCTACTGCCCGTCAACGGCATCGACCTGAAAGATTACCTGGGCAATCTCGAGAAGCAGCTGATCCAACAGGCGTTGGATGAAGCCGGCGGCGTCGTGGCTCGTGCGGCGGAAAAACTGCGCATTCGCCGGACCACGCTGGTGGAAAAAGTCCGCAAATACGGCCTGCGCGAAGAGACCTCCGAAAACGCCTGAATGTCCCGGGCCGGCTGTTCGTGGCCGGCCCGAATGCCTGATTCCTTCCACTGTCAAAATCCCGTTCCCGCCTTGTCTAACGCCTTCATATTCCGACAAATATCTGGCATCTCCGCTTTCTGTTTTCCGGAAACTTACTGAAAAGTAAGAAAAAATAAAAACTGGCACAGCAATCGCTAGACGACCTGCAACGCTAATTATATTGCGGGCGTCGCGACCATTCGTCGTGAGCCCGCAGCCGGGAGGTCAGGCATGAGCCAGCTGCAGTTTTCCGCCAAGTCATCCGCGACGGCCGGTGGGTCCAACGCCGCCGCCGACGCCAATCAGAAGGTGACGGCGCTGTTTCCGGAAGCCACCGACGATGCTGCTGTGGATTCCGCCCTGGACCTGTTCAACCGCATGTCCCGGCAGATTACCGATTCCTACCGCACGTTGGAGTCCCGGGTGAACCAGTTGTCTGGTGAACTGACCGCTGAGACCCGACAGCGCCAGCAGGAACTGGAAGAGAAGGAGCGCCTGGCCGACCGACTGTCCACACTGCTCTCCGTCATGCCTGCGGGCGTGGTGGTTCTCGACAGCAAGGGCGTCGTCAGCCAGTGCAACCCGGCGGCGGTGTCGCTGCTCGGCGAGCCGCTGGAAGGGGAGGCCTGGCTGGAGGTGATCCGGCGCTGTTTCGCACCGCGTCGGGACGACGGTCATGAAGTCTCTCTGCGGGATGGCCGGCGGGTCAGCATTGAAATCCGCTCCATGGAAAACGAGCCGGGCCAGTTGATCCTGCTGAACGACCTGACAGAAACCCGTCGCCTCCAGGCCCAGCTGTCCCACGCCCAGCGCCTGTCGGCCATGGGCCGGATGGTGGCGTCGCTGGCCCACCAGATCCGTACACCGCTGTCCGCCGCCATTCTGTATGGCGGGCATCTGTCCCAGCCGGACCTGGAGCCGGAGCTGCGTCAGCGTTGTGCCGATCGACTGATGTCCCGACTGACTCACCTGGAACAACAGGTCCGCGACATGCTCATCTTTGCCCGTGGCGAGACACGTCTGGCAGAACAGCTGTCGCTGGCGTCCCTGGGCGAGGCCCTGCAGAGCGCGGCCGATGCTCTGGCGCTGCGTCCGGAAACGACGCTGGAGTGGGCGCTGACACCGTCCACCGCGTCGATCCACTGCAATCGCGACGCCCTGATCGGCGCCTGTCTGAACCTGGTGAACAACAGCCTCGAAGCTGGCGCCAATCATGTGACGGTGCGGGTCAGCGTGAACGACGGGCAGGCGGAAATCATCGTGGCCGACAACGGGCCGGGCTTTGCGCCGGAAGAGCGTGAGCAACTGCTCGAAGCGTTTTACACCACCAAATCCCAGGGCACCGGGCTGGGTCTGGCCGTGGTCCAGGCCGTGGTGAAAGCGCACAAGGGCGAATTTGATCTGACGTCCGAGGGCTCAGGTGCGCAAGCGATTCTACGCCTGCCTCTGGTCCAGGGCGCGGTTTAACACTGAACTCAAGAAACTGAGTACAAGAGTAAGGACAAGGCGGAGGCAATCATGGCCAAATCAACCGTTCTGATCGTCGAGGATGATCGTGACCTGCGCGAGGCGTTGGTGACGACCCTGGAGCTGGCGAAATTCAAGGTACGTGAAGCCGACTCCGCCGAGCAGGCGCTGCAGCGGCTGGCGGACGGCCCCGTCGATATCGTGGTGAGCGACGTCAACATGCCCGGTAAGTCCGGTCATGACCTGCTGTCGGACGTTCAGCGACTGTATCCGGGGCTGCCGATGATGCTGATTACCGCCTACGGCCAGATCAGCGACGCGGTGGCGGCGATGCAGGCCGGCGCCATCGATTACCTGGTCAAGCCGTTCGAGCCGCAGGTGCTGGTAGAAGCGGTTGGTCGCGTTGTGGGCGGCGATGGCTCCCGCCGCAAGGACGAGCCGGTAGCGGAAGATCCGGTCAGCCAGCGTATGTTCCAACTGGCCCGCAAGGTAGCCGCCAGTGATTCGACGGTGATGATCTCCGGCGAGAGCGGGACGGGTAAGGAAGTGCTGGCTCGCTATATCCATCAGTATTCCTCGCGGGCGGATCAGCCGTTCGTGGCGATCAACTGCGCGGCGATTCCCGAAAACATGCTGGAAGCGATCCTGTTTGGTCACGAGAAAGGGGCCTTTACAGGCGCCCACGCCTCATCGCCGGGCAAATTCGAGCAGGCCAACGGCGGCACGTTGCTGCTGGACGAGATATCCGAAATGGACATGGGCTTGCAGGCCAAGCTGCTGCGGGTCCTGCAGGAAAGAGAGGTGGAGCGCGTTGGCGGTCGCAAGCCGATCCGGCTGGATGTGCGCGTGCTGGCCACCACCAACCGTGACCTGGCGGATTATGTCCGCGAAGGCAAATTCCGGGAAGACCTTTACTACCGCCTGAGCGTCTTCCCGATGCAGTGGCAGCCGTTGCGCGAGCGCCCGCGGGACATTATGCCCCTGGCGCGCCACCTGCTGAAGTCCCACAGTCGCAAGATGAAACTGACCGGCATCGGTTTCAGCCGCGATGCCGAGCAGGCCCTGCGCCATCACAGCTGGCCGGGCAACGTTCGTGAGCTGGACAATGCCATCCAGCGGGCGTTGGTGCTGCTCCAGGGTCAGGACATCGTCGCCGACGATCTGTGTCTGGACATGGGCATTACCGGACTGAGTCCCCGCACCGTGCCAACCCCGCCGCAACCGGTGGTTGAAGAACCGACGCTGCCGGTCAGTGAGCCGCTCCAGACGGAAATGACCGAAGAAGAGGCCGAGTCCGGTTCATTGGGGCAGGACCTCAAACAACGTGAATTCCGCATCATCATCGATGCCCTCAAGCGTGAGCGCGGCCGCCGGAATCGCGCCGCCGAGCAGTTGGGCATCAGTCCCCGCACGCTGCGCTACAAGCTGGCCCAAATGCGTGATTTCGGTATCGACCTCGACGCGGAGCTGGCCACAGCCTGATCCGCATTGTGAACCCCTGATTGACTCCTGCGTTAACTCCTTCGTCTGGCACCTTCGGGTGCCACTTTTTTTGTTACCGGCCCGTCGGTCCTTCGGCGCTGCTGCCTGGCGCCAGTCAATTATTTGGCAAGGTTCCGGTAACAATATCAAAAAATCTACTTATCCTTATGAAAATTAACATTATTTATGGTTTGGCCCGAGCTTTGCTTTAAATCCTCCAGCAATGACTGATCAACGCGAGCCGGTTTGCTGTCAGGCGCAACCGGCGAGGAGAGAGCACCATGGTTCAACGGGCCGACATCAACAACGTCCTTTCCGAGATTCGTTCTCTGCGCTCGCAGATGATGCAGAATCAGCGGGTCGAGCAGGAGAACCAGCTCAAGGGTTCCCTCGACAGCGTCCGCAAGCCCAATGGTCCCAGCGAAACCCAGGAAGCCCCGGGGTTTGGTGACATGCTCAAGCAGGCCGTCGATGGCGTGAACGAGCTGCAGTCCAACTCCACGCAACTGGCCACGGCCTACGAGCAAGGCGATCCCAATGTGGATATTGCCCGGGTTATGATTGCCTCGCAGAAAGCCTCGGTCTCTTTCGAAGCCCTGACTCAGGTCCGCAACCGTGTGGTGCAGGCCTATGAAGACATCATGAACATGCCGGTCTGATAGCGGAGCAGAACCATGGCCAGTGCAGCCGCCGAAGCAACAACATCCAATACACCGGCAACGACCGACGCCGGCAATGAAAGCCAGAGCGATCTCCTGTTCGGCTTCAATCGCCTGACCCTGCTGCGCCAGATTGGCCTGATGGTGGGGCTGGCAGCCAGCGTCGCGCTGGGCGTCGCGGTGGTACTCTGGGCCCAGGAGCCCAACTACCAACCGGTATTGGGGGATCTGTCCAGTTACAACACCCAGGAAGTCACCAATATCCTGGATCAGTCCGGTATCGACTATCACATGGAGCCCCGTACCGGTGCGCTCCTGGTTGCCTCGGATGACGTCTATAACGCCCGCCTCAAGCTGGCCGCCGCTGGCGTCACCGACGAGAAAACCGTTGGTTATGAACTGCTCGACAAGGAGCAGGGGCTGGGCACGTCCCAGTTCATGGAAACCATCAGCTACCGCCGCGGCCTGGAAGGGGAGCTGGCGCGTACCATTTCCAGTATGAGCAACGTCCACGGGGCTCGTGTCCACCTGGCGATTCCCAAGCGTTCCGTCTTTGTCCGGGATGCCCGTGAACCGTCGGCGTCTATCTTCCTGGAGGTCTACTCCGGTCGGCGCCTGTCGGACGAACAAATTTCCGCCGTCGTCAATCTCGTGGCCGGCAGCGTGCCGGAAATGAAGCGGGAGCACGTCACCGTTGTGGATCAGAACGGCAACCTGCTGACCAATGATGACGAGGACAGCGACGCCAAGCAGATGCAGGACCAGTATGAATACGCGTCCCGCATCGAGGACAAGCTCAACAAGCGGGTCGCCAGTATTCTGGCGCCGGTGGTCGGTGACGACCGCTTCCGCGCCGAAGTCTCGGCGGATCTGGATTTCTCCAACGTGGAGAAAGCCCAGGA
This sequence comes from Marinobacter halodurans, assembly GCF_004327985.1. Classification (GTDB taxonomy): domain Bacteria; phylum Pseudomonadota; class Gammaproteobacteria; order Pseudomonadales; family Oleiphilaceae; genus Marinobacter_A; species Marinobacter_A halodurans. The sequence continues at coordinate 75,376 of NZ_SJDL01000001.1, read as the reverse complement.
ACTCTACAACCCCGAACAGCGGGCCATCCGGTCCGAGCGGAAGATGAGCGAGCAGCGGACTGCGGGGGCTCAGGGCGGGATTCCGGGTGCGCTCAGCAATCAGCCGCCAGGCAATGCGACGGCACCGGAAGTGGCCAACAACAACCAGGCCCAGCAGAATCAGCAGAACGGTCAGGGTCAGCAGGGGCAACAGAACCAGCAGCAAAGTACGCCGGTTAACGTCCGCACCGAGTCGACCAAGAACTATGAGATGGACCGTTCCGTCAGCTACATTCGCCAGGAGCAGGGCACGGTCCAGCGTCTGACCGTTGCCGTGGCCGTGGACGACAAGCGGGTGGTCAATCCCGACACCGGCGAAGTCAGCTACCAGCCCTGGTCGGAGCAGGAGTTGCAGCGCCTGACCCTGCTGGTGCGGGATGCGGTAGGTTACTCGGCAGCCCGTGGCGACAGTGTGACCGTCATGAACACGGCGTTTGCGCCGGAGCAGCAGGTGGCCTTTGAAAAACCGGGCTTCTGGGAGCAGCCCTGGTTCTGGGATCTGATGAAGCAGGTGCTGGCGGGTCTGGTGATCCTGATCCTGGTCCTTGGTCTGCTGCGCCCGACCCTGAAGAGCCTGTCCGGCGCCGGTCGCAGCGAGCGTGACCGGTCACTGGGTTCGGACGATTACGATAGCCTGCAGGGCATCGGCAGCGACGACGCCCTGCGCAGCGCTATGGATCGCAGCGACGACCTCCTTTTGCCGGGTGCGACAGATAGCTATGATAAGCAACTGAACGCATTGAAAGGCGTGATTTCGGAAGACCCGGCCCGGGTCGCCCAGGTCATGCGCCAGTGGGTAAACGTGGATGACTGACGACAACGCAGCGCAAAACCAGCCGGCCAAAGAACAGGCCAAGCCGATGCGCAAGATTCCCCGGGTGGAGCAGGCGGCTATCCTGCTGATGAGCCTGGGTGAAGCGGATGCTGCGCAGATCCTCAAGCATATGGGGCCCAAGGAGGTCCAGCGCGTGGGGGTCGCCATGGCCCAGATGAAGGACGTCAGCCGAGAAGAGGTCAAGTACGTGCTGGACCAGTTCGTCGACGCCGTGGGTGGGCAAACCGGTCTGGGCGTGGGCAACGACGACTATATTCGGGCGATGCTGACCCAGGCGCTGGGTGACGACAAAGCCTCCAGCCTGATTGACCGGATCCTGATCGGCGGCAACACCACCGGCCTGGACACGCTGAAATGGATGGAGCCGCGGGCGGTGGCGGATATCATTCGCTACGAGCACCCGCAGATCCAGGCCATCGTCGTGTCCTACCTGGACCCGGACCAGGCCGCCGAAATCCTCGCCACGCTGGACGACAAGGTCCGGCTGGATGTCCTGATGCGGGTGGCCTCGCTGGAAAGCGTTCAGCCCCAGGCCCTGCAGGAACTCAACGACATCCTCGAGAAACAGTTCTCCGGCGGCTCCACCACCCAAACCAGCCGGATTGGCGGGGTCAAGCGGGCGGCTGATATCATGAACTTCATGGACCGCAGCGTCGAAGGCAACCTGATGGATTCCATCAAGGATATGGATCCGGATCTGGCGTCGACCATCGAAGACCTCATGTTCGTCTTTGACAACCTCAAGGACATCGATGACCGGGGCATCCAGGCCCTGCTGCGCGAAGTCTCTTCCGAAGTCCTGGTCGTGGCACTCAAGGGTGCCGATGACGAGGTCAAGGACAAGATCTTCAAGAACATGTCCAAACGCGCGTCCGAGCTGCTGGCGGATGACCTGGAGGCCAAGGGGCCGGTCCGCGTCAGCGAGGTGGAAGCGGCGCAGAAAGACATTATCACCATTGCCCGCCGAATGGCTGAAGCGGGTGAAATCACCCTCGGCGGTTCCGGCGAAGAAATGATGTAATGAAACACAAGGGCCATCGTGATCGAATTCCTTCCGAAGAGCTGACTGCCTACGAGCGTTGGGAGCTCCCGCTGCTTGATGAAAAAGGCAACATGGTGGCGCATTCCCGGGAGGAAGATCGCAACGTCAAACCGCTGACGGCTGCCGACCTGGAAGCCATTCGCAAGGAAGCCTGGGAAGACGGTCAGAAGGAGGGGCAGGAAGCCGGCCACGAGGAAGGTCTGACCCGCGGTCGGGAAGCCGGCCACCAGGAAGGGTTCCAGCAGGGGCTGGAAGAGGGCCGTGCCCAGGGCCGGGAAGAAGCGCTGCAACAGACCCGTGAAGAGGTCGAGGCCCGGCTGAAGCAGCTCGAAGCCATCATGGCCGATCTGGTGGATCCCATCCATCGCCATGAGGACGAGCTGGAAACGGCCCTGTTCAATCTGAGCACCGTTCTGGCCCGTGCGGTGGTCTATCGGGAGTTGCAAACCGATTCGTCCCAGATCCGCACCGTGGTCCGTGAAGCCGTAGCCAGCCTGCCGTCCACCCAGGATAACGTACGCATCCGCGTCAATCCGTCGGACCTGGAATGGGTCCGGGATGTGGCCGGTCGTCTGGAAGCTGAAGCCAGTGTCGTCGAAGATGAGACCATCCTGGCCGGCGGCTGTAAGGTGGAAACCCGCCACAGCCTGGTGGATTTCACGGTGGAGAAACGCTTCCAGAAAGCCGTCCAGCGCATGCTGGATCAGCAACTGGACAGTGACGAGCCCGGCGACAGCGTCGAGCTGGATGCCATGATGGGCGACCTGACGGATTTCCATCGCGACGTGCTGGAAACCGGCAACGCCGACGACCAGACAGCGTCCGGCCCGACCGACACGGACACCGAGACCGACCGCGGGGAGGATGACCGTGACGAGCACTCTGGCTGACCGCCTCAACCGACTCCAGGATTACTTGCCACCACAGATCGAACCTGAGCTGTCCGGGCGCCTGACCCGTATGGTCGGGCTGACGCTGGAGTGCGTCGGCTGCCCGATGGTGGTGGGCGATCGCTGCGTGATCCAGGGGCAGGGCATTGGCAGTGTTGAGGCGGAAGTGGTCGGTTTCGAAGATGACCGCGTCTACCTGATGCCGTTGACCGCCATCGAGGGGCTGCGGCCCGGCGCTCGCGTTGTGCCGCTGTCTTCGGCGAGCCGGGTGCCGGTTGGCCCCGAGCTCCTGGGTCGGGTGATCAATGGCTCCGGCGTGCCGTTGGACGGCGGTGGCCCCCTGCGGGCCGAAGCCCAGGTGGGCCTGGCCGGCGAAATCATCAACCCCCTGCACCGAGCGCCGGTCCGTCAGAGCCTGGACGTCGGGATTCGAGCCATCAATTCACTGCTGACGGTCGGCCAGGGCCAGCGCCTGGGGCTGTTCGCCGGTAGTGGTGTGGGCAAGAGTATGCTGTTGGGCATGATGACCCGGTTCACCGATGCGGACATCACCGTCGTCGGCCTGATCGGCGAACGGGGTCGAGAGGTGAAGGAATTCATCGAAGACATCCTCGGCGATGAGGGTCTGGCCCGTTCCGTGGTCGTGGCCTCACCGGCGGACGATTCGCCCCTGATGCGCTTGCGCGCCGCCATGCTCACCACGCGCATCGCCGAGTATTTCCGTGACCGGGGCAAACGCGTCCTGCTGTTGATGGACTCGTTGACCCGTTACGCCCAGGCCCAGCGGGAGATTGCGCTGGCAGTCGGCGAGCCACCAGCGACCAAGGGCTATCCGCCGTCGGTCTTTGCCAAACTGCCCCAGTTGGTGGAACGTACGGGTAACGGCAAGCCCGGTGGCGGGTCGATTACCGCGTTCTACACGGTCCTGACCGAAGGCGATGACCAGCAGGATCCGATAGCCGACGCGGCCCGGGCGATCCTGGACGGCCACATTGTGCTGTCCCGCTCGCTGGCGGAAGAGGGGCATTATCCGGCCATTGATGTGGAAGCCTCGGTCAGCCGGGTCATGCCCCAGGTGACAGCCAACGAGCATTTCCGCAAGGCCCAGGAATTCAAGCAGGTATTCGCCCGGTACCAGCAGGCGCGGGATCTGATCAGCGTCGGCGCCTACGTCAGAGGGTCCGATCCGGAGACCGATTACGCCATCGAACGCATCGACGACATGCGTGCCTTCCTGCGCCAGGGGCTGAAAGAGAGTGCGGCTTACCAGGCCAGCGTTGACCGGCTGCAGGACGTCCTTCCCGATCGCAAGGCCCGGGCACCGGAGCCGCCACAGCAGGGTAATGCATGAAACCGCGTTCCGAACGGTTACAGGTTGTCCTGTCGCTGGAGCAGCGGCGGGAGGACCAGGCCCTCGATGTGCTGAACCAGGCACGCCAGCAGATGCAACAGCAACAGCGCCAACTGGACGAGTTGCGTCGCTACCAGGCGGACTATCGCGAGCAGATGCGCCGTGGGCAGCAGGGAGTGGTCTCCATCAGCAAGCTGCAGGGGTGGCAGGCCTTCATCGCCCAACTCGATAACGCCATCCATTCGCAGGAGAAACAAGCCCGCAAGGCGGTTGAGGCCTTCGAGAAAGCCCGGGATGCCTGGCGCGAAGCCTATGAACGGCGCAAGGGCATGGCCCGGCACATTGAGGCCTGCCGGGCCCAGGAGCAGCGTCATCAGGACCTGCGGGACCAGAAGCAGGCGGATGAGGCGGCGAACCGGATGCATGCGCGGCGTCGTTTGACATAGGGCCGGTACGGAATCCATCTTCAAATTACGCATGCAATTTGCCGAGTTTTGGCTATTCTCAATCCCGTGGAATAATCAAAATCAGTCCGGACCAGATTCCGGGCACTCGGCGTAAAGGACATACCCGGGGCAGGGCCGCAGACGCCATTCAAAGGTGCCGCGCCCGATTCAGACCCGCTGGCTCAAGCATTGACGGAGGACACCGCATGGCCATTCACACGCGGCGAAGCGAAGACGGTCGCACGCTGATTATCAGTATCGATGGACGATTCGACTTCAGTTCCCATCAAAGTTTCCGCGATGCCTACGAGCACGATGACCAGGACGTCAGCGATTACGTCATCGACATGTCCGAAACGACCTACCTGGACAGCTCCGCGCTGGGCATGCTCCTGTTATTGCGGGATTACGCCGGTGGTGATGCCGGTCGGGTCCGCATCGAAAACTGCAACAGCGACGTAAGACGGATTCTCAGCATTTCCAACTTCGAGCAGCTGTTCTCCATCAAGTAGACGGGAAGAGGCGTTACGTTGGACGAGGTGCAAACGGACGCGCAGGCGCTGCGCATCCTGATTGCCGATGACAGCGAAAGCGACCGCCTGATTCTCAGTACCATGGTTCGGCGTCAGGGTCATGACGTCATGACGGCTGCTGACGGTATCGAAGCGGTGGAAGGCTTTCGGCGGTTCCAGCCCCAGATCGTGTTGCTGGATGTGATGATGCCGCGCATGGATGGAATGGATGCGGCACGCCATATCAAGGCGCTGGCGGGCGAATCGCTGGTGCCTGTCATTTTCCTGACGTCCCTGTCCGATGCCGATGCCCTGGCCCGCTGTCTGGAGGCCGGTGGCGACGACTTTCTCTCCAAACCCTACAACCGCATCATCATCGAAGCCAAGATCAACGCCTTTAATCGCATGCGGGTGATGCACCGGACCCTGAGCCAGCAGCGGGACGTGATTCGTGCCCACAACCAGCGACTGGTCAACGAGCAGAATATTGCCAAACGGGTGTTCGACAATGTCGCCCACACCGGCTGCCTGGATGCGCCGAATATCCGCTACCATGCCTCGCCCATGTCGGTGTTTAACGGCGACATCCTGTATGCCTGCCCGCGTCCTTCGGGAGGTATGAATATCCTGATCGGGGATTTCACTGGCCATGGCCTGCCGGCGGCCATCGGGGCCATGCCAGTGGCTGAGATTTTCTACGGCATGACCAGCAAGGGCTTTCTCAGTGGCGATATTCTGCGCGAGATCAACCAGAAGCTGTGGCGCATCATGCCCAAGGACATGTTCTGTTGCGCCGCCTTTATCGAACTCGACTTCCATCTGGGCAATCTCAGCATCTGGAATGGCGGTCTGCCCTGTGGCTTCCTGTTGCGCCGGGGCGCGACCGTTGAGCGACTGACCTCCGCTCACTTGCCATTGGGTGTCGTCGCGGCGGAGCGTTTCAGCGTGGATGTGGCCCGTTACAAGGTCGAGGAAGGGGACACGGTCCTGTTTGCCACCGATGGTGTTCCCGAAGCCATGAACGCCGAGGGCGAGATGTTCGGGGAAACCCGGCTGGAAGCGGCAGTGGCCGGCACGCCCGACGACCAGTCGGTGCTGGATGCGGTATTGCGGGCTGTGGCCCGGTTCACCGGCGCCGAGGAATACAGTGATGATCTGACGCTGCTGACCGTCGATGTGGTGCCGCCTGCTGACGTTGAAGAACTGCCGTTGCGGGTCACCCAGTCGGCCCTGAGCGGGCCGGCCACCTGGTCCTGCGAGTATGAGGTGACCGGCGAAACGCTGGCCCAGTTCAATCCGCTGCCGCTGTTGCTGCACATCTGTATGGAGGTGCCCGGTCTGCGCCGGCGGGGCGGCGAGGTGTACACGGTGCTGGCGGAGCTCTATACCAATGCCCTGGAACATGGGGTGCTGGGGCTGCCGTCCGTATGGAAGAATTCGCCGGAAGGGTTCGGCCAGTATTACGCCGAGCGGGAACGCCGCCTGCGAACCGTGGGGGACCATGCGGTGCTGTTCCGGCTCGAACACAAGACCGGCCGGAAAGGCGGTGAGTTGCGGGTGGTGTGCCGGGATAGTGGCGTGGGCTTCAACTATACTGAGCAGACACAAAGGACCGTCCCTGAGGCCGGGTACGCCGGCCGCGGGCTGGCGTTGCTGCGACAGCTGTGTGACTCGCTGACGCACCATGGCACGGGCAATGAAGTCGAGGCGGTCTATCGCTGGACGTTCGATCCCGACGAATCGGAACAACACACGGGTTGAACCGGGATGACGGAGCAGGCAGTGTAGCCGACCTCCGTTGGCGACGCGTTCCCGAGGAGGCACGTCCGGGGCATCGTTGAGGGATGCCCGCTGATCCAAGCTGGACAAAGTGATCCGCCCGCCAAGCCGTAGGCCCGGCCGGATGACAAGGAGACAATCATGAACGACAAGCCACATCTGGACGATGACGCGCTTGCGGAACTTCAGGAGGTTATGGAAGGCGAATTCGACGTGCTGATCAGGACGTACCTGAGCGACTCGTCGGAACGGTTGAATGCACTGAGATCGGCACTCAGTGACCGTGACGCCGACGCCTTCACCCGATCCGCCCACAGTTTCAAGGGAAGCTGTATCAACATCGGTGCGCCGCGTCTTGGCGCCTTGTGCGCCGACGCAGAACTGGCGGGCAAGGAAGAACGCATCGATGATGCCCGCCATGTTCTGGATGATATGCAGAGCGAATTCGCGATCGTCCGCGAGCTGTTGGAACACACCCTGATGCGGTGATGCCGGAGACGGTCGATCCGGTCCCCGTGCCGGCGGCCCGACACGCCTGGTCGGGCGTCACTCGGCTGGCTGATACCCACTCCGTGAAATCTGGCACCTTAATTGCTCCAGTCCCTGCAACACTGTTTGATTGATGCCTAGCGGCAAGAGGTTGCCATGTCCGGACTGGTGCTTAACTCCGCATCGCCCACACCCGATAAAATGTTGGACCGATCCCCGTCAGCTGGAGACACCGAGCGTTCCGGAGAAGCGTTCGAGGAAGTCTCTAACCGCGAGCAGTCGCGCCTGGAACAGAAAGAAGCGCAGCAGGAACGGGCCCAGCGCCGGGCGGAAGACGAGCGTCTGCAGGAAAAACGGGCTGAGCGGGTCGATGCCAAGGAGCGCCAGGAAGAAACCGCCCGCGCGGACAAGGCTGAAGAGCAGAGACGCTCCGATGACGCCAAGGATGCCAAGGGTAAAGAAGCCGATACCGCCGACGATGACAAGCCGGTCGCGGAAGGCCAGGCCGACAAGACCGAGAAAACGGCGTCTGAGGATGACAAGGACGGCAAGGATCAGAAAGACGACAAGCGGAAAGACGATGCCGCTGCCCCGATGCTCTTCTCCATGCCGACCAACGTGAAGGTGGAAACGACCAGGACGGCCGCCGCCGATGGCCCATCGACCCATTCGTCCGCTTCGTCCGCTTCACAGAATCCGCTGCAGGGACTTTCCCTCAAATCGCTGGCCCAGGGGGCGTCGGGCAACAGCGCTCAGGAGGGGCGCAGTGATGGCCTGGGTGCCGGCAAGTCAGACGCGGTCAGTACGCTGCTGGGTAAGAGCGTTGCCGCGGATGGCAAGGCCCTGGATTTTTCCGCCCAGCTGGGCCGCTTGCAGGGGGACAGCAACGCCCAAACCTCCGTGCCGAATAACGCCACCGGCTTGCAACGGGGGCTGGACGGTCGCGAGACCATGGCGCCCCTGAAAAGCTATTCCACCAGCATTGATCTGCCGGTTCAGCACGCCGAGTGGGGCGACAAGATCGCAGGCAAGCTGGCCTGGCTCACCAGTCAGCGCATGTCCGCTGCGGAAATCCATGTGACCCCGCCGGACATGGGGCCGTTGGAAGTCCGGGTCCAGGTGCACCACGACCAGGCCCAGGTGACGGTCCATGCCACCCATGCTGCCGTCCGTGACCAGCTGGAACTGAACGGCCACCGTCTGCGCGACATGCTGCAGGAGAACGGACTGAACCTGGATCGCTTTGAAGTGTCCGCTGACACGGCAGACCAGGGCGCCCAGCAGCAACTGCAGCAGGAGGATGAGAAGGGTGGCAATGGCAGTGGCAGCCTGGCCGGAGAGGGCGAGGAACTCTCGACCGACGAATCCGGCACGCTTGCCAGCGGTCAGCTTGATCTGAGCTGGCGTGGTGAAGTGGATCTTTACGCCTGACCGTCCGGTCAGGCTGGCTTTCCCCTCCCGCCCATCGCGACGCCGCTTTCGCCAGCCCCTCTTCAGAATGCACGGAACGCGTGTTCGTGGTTTATGTCTCCGCCTCCAGGCGCTAAACTTCTGTTTTCCAAAAGAACTGACTGGAGCGGCAGGATTGGCCTGTTCCTTGCTGCTAACCTCTCCAGACAGCGTGATACGACAATAATCTGACTGTAGGACTTATGGCGGAAAATACCGAGCAAGCCCCGGCGGGTGGGGGGAAAGGCAAGCTGAAGCTGATCATCGGCCTTGTTCTGATCATTATTCTGGCGGTGGGGTTGTCGGTGGCCGGTACGCTCTGGTTCCTGAAATCCGATGACGGTGCTGCCGCCGATGAAGCGGCCGCCGACGAGACGGCCGAGCCAGCATTCCAGCCCAGCCACTACTACGCCATCACCAAACCGTTTGTGGTCACACTGTCCACGGACGGGCGCCAGCGTTACATGCAGATCTTCCTGGCGCTGCAAAGCCGCAACCAGGGGGCGCTGGACGTCGCGCAGGCCAACATGCCGCTGATCCGAAGCCGGTTGCTGACCCTGTTTGGCGGGCAGGATTTCCAGGCCATGCAGACGCCGGAAGGCAAGGAAAAGCTGTTGCAGGAGACACTGGACACGATCAACGGCATCCTGGCAGAGGAAGGCGGCGAGCCGATCGACCATGTCCTTTTCGAAAATTTTGTGTTGCAGTAGCTATGACAGATTGTGGCCGATTGACTAATCTCGAGGTCGGATAGGGACTATGCAGGACTTACTCTCACAAGACGAGATCGACGCGCTCCTGCACGGCGTTGATGACGGCGATGTCGACACCTATGACGACGTCGACGATACCGGCGTCAAGAATTACGACCTGGCCAGCCAGGATCGGATCGTGCGCGGCCGGATGCCGACGCTCGAGATGATCAACGAGCGATTTGCCCGTTACACCCGCATCAGTCTGTTCAACATGCTGCGCCGCAACGCCGACGTTTCCACCGGCGGCGTGCAGATCATGAAATTTGGCGAATACATCCACACGCTGTACGTGCCCACCAGCCTCAACCTGGTCAAGATGCGCCCGCTGCGCGGCACCGCGTTGTTTATTCTCGACGCCAAGCTGGTCTTCAAGTTAGTGGATAACTTCTTTGGCGGGGAAGGTCGGCACGCCAAGATCGAGGGCCGCGAGTTCACGCCCACCGAGACCCGCATCGTGCAGATGATGCTCGATCAGGTCTTCAAGGACATGCGCGAGGCGTGGAATGCCGTCCTGAAGATGGATTTCGAGTACCTCAGCTCCGAGGTCAATCCGGCGATGGCCAACATCGTCAGCCCCAGTGAAGTGGTGGTGATCAGCACGTTCCATATCGAGCTGGACGGCGGCGGTGGCGAGCTTCACATGGCCCTGCCGTATTCCATGATCGAACCGATCCGGGATGTGCTGGACGCGGGTGTCCAGAGTGATATCGACGAAGTCGATGAACGCTGGGTCAATGCCCTCCAGGAAGACATCAAGGCCGTGAACGTTCCGGTCAATGCCACGGTCTGCCGACGCCGGATGTCGTTGCGGGAAATCGCCAAGCTCAAGGCCGGCGATGTGATTCCGGTGGAACTGGAAGAAGAGCTGACGGTAACGGCTAACGGCATTCCAATCTATCAGGCCCAAATGGGCACCCGCGACGGGAATCTGGCGCTGCGGGTCACCCGTCGCATGAACCGGCCCAAAGTGAAGAAGCAACTGAAGGTGAACAGGCATGGCTGAAGACGACAAAAAGAAAGAGGGGCAGGAGATGAGCGAAGACGAAAAGCTCGCTGCCGAGTGGGAAGCCGCCATGTCCGAATCCGGCGATGATGCGGCTGACGGCGAAACCGCTGCCGAAGACGGCGGTGAACGCGATGACGAATGGGCGGCCGCCATGGCGGAGGCCGGTGCCAGTGAAGAGGATGTGAAAGCCGCACCGATGGAAGAGTTCGGCCAGGAAAGTGCGATCTCGGAAACCGGCACGGGTCCGGCTCCGGATCTGGATGTCATCCTGGATATTCCGGTGACCATCTCCATGGAGGTGGGGAACACCCAGATCCCCATTCGTAACCTGCTGCAGCTCAACCAGGGGTCGGTGATCGAGCTGGACCGGTTGGCGGGCGAACCGTTGGACGTGTTGGTCAACGGCACCCTGATCGCCCATGGTGAGGTGGTCATGGTGAACGAGAAATTCGGTATTCGCCTGACGGACGTCATCAGTCCGGGCGAGCGCATCAAGCGACTGTCAAAATAAGAAAGCCTGACCCCCGGCCCGGCCGATGGCCCGGGCCTGACGGGTGGGTGGAGGTGTTCCCTTGTATCGCATCCTGTTCTGCGGATGGCTTCTGCTGCTCAGCGCCCCGTTGCTGGCCGAAGAGAAAAATGGCGCTGGTGCGGTCACCCGCGGCGCCGATAACCTCACATCACTGATGAGCCTGGGGCTTGGCCTGATTGTCGTCATTGCCCTGATTTTTGGCTGTGCCTGGCTGGTCAAGCGGATGAACGGCCTGTCCGGCATGAACAACCAGGCGATCAAAGTGGTCAGCGTCATGCCGGTGGGCGCCCGCGAGCGCATTGCCCTGATTGAGGTGGGCGGCACCCAGATCCTGGTGGGCATTACCGCCACCGCGATCCGGACGCTGCATGTCTTTGACGAGCCAGTGGTCAGTGGCAGCGTGGGCGGCGACAGTGAGTTTGCCAAGCGACTGCAGACCATGCTCGGGCGCAGCTGGGGTGATCGCTCGGCCTCCCGCAATGACCAGGGAGGTGATGCGTGACCCTGTTGGCCCGAAGCCTCAGACTGTGCCTGACGTGCCTGCCCCTGTTCCTGTTCGCTCTCCCGGCCCAGGCGGCTGATATTCCCGGCATTCCGGCGATCACCGTAACCCCGGGTCCGGACGGCAATACCCAGGAGTATTCGGTCACCCTGCAGGTCCTGGCGCTGATGACGGCGCTCACGTTCCTGCCGGCAATGCTGATGATGATGACGTCGTTCACCCGCATCATCATCGTTTTCTCCATCCTGCGTCAGGCGCTGGGGTTGCAGTCCACGCCGTCCAACCAGATCCTGCTGGGTCTGGCCCTGTTCCTGACCATCTTTATCATGCGGCCGGTGTTCGAGCAGGTGAACGAGACGGCGCTGCAGCCTTATCTTGCCGAACAGATGGCGCCCCTGGAAGCCGTCGAGGCGGCTTCCCAACCGTTCCGCAAATTCATGCTGGCCCAGACCCGGGAAGACGACCTCGGGCTGTTCATGCGGATTTCCGGCGAAAAGGCGGCCAGCCCCGACGATGTGTCGTTCTGGGTGTTGATGCCGGCTTTCGTGACCAGCGAACTGAAGACCGCCTTCCAGATCGGATTCATCCTGTTCATACCCTTCCTGGTCATCGATATGGTCGTGGCCAGCGTGCTGATGGCGATGGGGATGATGATGCTGTCACCGATCATCATCTCGCTGCCTTTCAAGATCATGCTCTTTGTGCTCGTTGACGGCTGGTCCCTGATCATGGGAACGCTGGCAGCCAGCTACGGACTGTAGGGGAGGTCAGTCATGACCCCGGAAACCGTTATCGACATCATGCGCCAGGCGCTCTGGTTGATTGTCCTGCTGTCGGCCATCATTATCGGGCCGGGGCTGGTTGTCGGTCTGATCGTCAGCACGTTCCAGGCGGCGACGCAGATCAACGAGCAGACCCTGAGCTTCCTGCCGCGCCTGCTGGTCACCTTGCTCTCGATCATCGTGTTCGGTCCCTGGATGCTGCATCAGCTCATGGAGCACACCGAGCGCCTGATTACCAACATTCCCTACCTGATCGGCTGACGATGGCGCTGGAGATTGCCGCCGACGGCATCGGGCAGTGGGTCGGGCAGCACGTCTGGCCGCTGTTCCGCATCGCCAGCTTCATGATGACGATCCCCTTCGTCGGCGCCGCTCTGGTGCCGGCGCGGATCCGCCTGGGCCTGGCGCTGCTGATGACCATCCTGATCGTACCCATGATCGGCGACGTACCCAAAGTCGACGCGCTCAACGCCAATGCGGTGGTGATCACCATCCAGCAGGTCCTGATTGGCGCCGGACTGGGCTTCGTGTTGACCGCCCTGTTCCAGTTGTTCGTGATTGCCGGCCAGATGATCGCCATGCAGATGGGGCTGGGCTTCGCCTCGATGGTGGATCCGGCCAATGGCGTCAACGTGCCGGTACTGGCACAGATCTACACGATTACCGTGACGTTGCTGTTCCTGGCCATGAACGGTCATCTGGTAGCCTTCGAGGTTTTCCTGGAGAGCTTCCGGACGATTCCCATCGGGCCCGGTGGCCTGGGGCCGGACGCCTACTGGGAACTGGCGCACCGGATCACGTGGATGTTCGTATCCGCCATGCTGCTGGCCTTGCCGGCGGTGACGGCGGTATTGATCGTCAATATCTCGTTCGGGGTGATGACCCGGGCAGCGCCCCAGATGAATATCTTCTCCCTCGGCTTCCCGATTGGCCTGATTTTTGGATTGTTTGCCATCTGGGTGCTGCACGCCAATTTTCTGCCACACTTTGACGAGTACACCCGGCAAACCTTTGATTTCATGCGCTCCATAGAGCAGGTCCCCTGATCCGACGGGTTGACGACAATGGCTGAAGAAGACGACAACAGTCAGGAAAAAACCGAAGAGGCCACCCCCCGAAGGCTTGAAAAGGCCCGCGAAGAGGGGCAGACCGCCCGCTCCCGTGAGCTGGCGACCATGGCCGTCCTGTTGGCGGGCGCCAGTGGCCTGCTGATGTTCGGTTCCACATTGGGGGCATCCCTCGAGCGCATCATGCGCTACAGCTTTTCCTTCGAGCGTATGGTGGCGTTTGACACGAACTATATGACCACCATGCTGGGAGCCGCCGCCCAGGATGCCGCCGTCGCGTTGTCGCCCATTCTGCTGTTGCTGCTGGTGGCGTCCATCTTCGGGCCGATAGGCATCGGCGGTATTCTGTTCAGTGGCAAGGCCATTGCCCCCAAGCTCAGTCGTATGGATCCCCTCAAGGGGCTCAAGCGGATGTTCTCGCTACGGGCGCTGATCGAGTTGGTCAAGGCGGTGGCGAAAGTGGCGCTGGTGATGGTTATCGCGTTGGTGATCCTCGACCAGCGCACCGACGACTTATTGGCAATCGCCGAGGAAGCACCGATTCCGGCCATGGAGCATGTGTTGTGGACGTTGGGCTGGAGCTTTTTCCTGCTGTCCTGCGCCACCATTATCATTGCGGCCATCGATGTGCCGTTCCAGATCTACGACCACCAGAAAAAGCTGCGCATGACCAAGCAGGAGGTCAAGGACGAGTTCAAGGACACCGAGGGCAAGCCAGAGGTCAAGAGCAAGGTCCGTCAGCTCCAGCGGGAGATGGCCCAGCGTCGGATGATGCAGGATGTGCCGACGGCCGACGTGGTCATTACCAACCCGACCCATTATGCGGTAGCGCTCAAGTACGACCAGAAGAAAATGGCGGCGCCGGTCGTCGTGGCCAAGGGCGCCGATCAGGTGGCCTTCAAGATCATGGAAATCGCCCGGGAGCACAAGGTGGATGTCTTGCGCACGCCGCCGCTGACCCGGGCGGTCTATCACAACACCGACGTGGGCGGCGAGATTCCCCAGGGCCTTTATGTGGCGATTGCCCAGGTATTGGCCTACCTGTACCAGTTGCGGCGTTATCGTCGTGGGCAAGGACAGCGACCGGGTATGCCGGACTTCCCGATTCCCAGTGATTTGCGGCGGGATAGTTAACGCAGGCGCAGAGCCACCATGGGCAGCCTTGCAGGCTGCTCCGAAGCTGAAGCGTCGGCTGCATCGGCGGCCTACTCGAGTCTGTAGCAGATGCTTTAGCTTCTGAGGCGCCGCCAGGCGCCCGTGTCCAGCCGCTAACTCCGTGCGTCCAGAATTCGAACCAGCGGCGTCCCGCGGCTTTCCGGAATCGGCAACCGCCCGTAGAAGTCTTCCGGATCAATCGCCCGAACATCATCAAACCCCAGTCCCGCCAAATGCCGGGCCCCGGACTCGCCATCCCGAAAATGAAAACTGACCTGGGCCCGGGTCATCTGGCCCAGCGCACCGCGCAGCACATCCAGGCCACGGCCCAGAATTTTCCCTTCGGGCTTGAGATAGGTTTCCGTCAAGTAGGCCGAGCCCGGTCTTGCCTCCAGGCAGCGCGCCAGCCGCCGCCAGAACTGACTGATGTCGTCGAGCGAGAAGTAGCTGGTCAGTCCTTCGGTCACCACCAGCAGCGGGCGACCGGCGTCGAACTGATCCTCAATCACCCGCTCCAGCGCCAGCGGGCCGCCATCGGCAAAAATATCGATGGGCCGAACCTGATGATGGTCCCCCAGATAACCGTGGGTGGCGAGATACGCTGCCTTGCGAGTAGCCATGGCCGGCAGGTCGGTTTCCAGCATCTGCAGGTGAGGGAAGCGCTGGCGCAGGCGGATGCCGCGGGGCGACAGGCCACACGCGATTTCCAGTATCTGGCTGATGCCGCGCTGTTCGATGGCTTCGTGAATCAGCTGGTCGATGATCAGGTGGCGTTGCAGAAGAAAAGTGCGGATATTGCCGCCGGTAACCAGGCGACTGAGCCCCTCAAAAGGCGTCATCAGGTTGTACAGGGCGTGGCCGGCGGGTGGTGTGAGGCCGTCTTCCGAAAGGCCATTGTGCTGCCAGACGGCGCCGGTGTAGAGGGCGGTAAAGCTGATGCCGGTGCTGTCGATCGGGCGGGTCATGGGCGATCCTTGTTGTTGTCAGGGACGAGCCCTGACAACAGGCGCTCCGCTAAGAGGAGCGCCTGCTCAAGGCCCGAGCTATTCTGCCGCCGGGGAATCTCCGTTGGGAATGGTCGAATCGCCCCACGCAGCCTGGCTGCCGGGCAAGATCAGGTTCAACCCGATGGCCACCACCGCGCACAGGGCGATGCCTTCCACGTGACCCAGGGCCATGCCGCCAATACCGAAGACCAGCGTGACACCGGCAATCACCAGATTGCGGGCTTCGGACAGGTCGACGTGGTGACGGATCAGCGTGTTCAGACCGACGACGGCAATGGAGCCGAACAGCAGGCACAGGATGCCGCCCATGACCGGTACCGGAATGGTCTGCAGCGCGGCGCCGAACTTGCCGATGAAGGCCAGCAGGATCGCCACGATGGCCGCCCAGATCATCACCCGCGGGTTGAAGTTGCGGGTCAGCATGACCGCGCCGGTGACTTCGGAATAGGTGGTGTTGGGCGGACCGCCCAGCATCGCCGCAGCGCTGGTGGCCACGCCGTCACCCAGAAGGGTGCGGTGCAGACCCGGCTTCTGGATGTAGTTCCTGCCGGTCACTGTACCGATCGCCAGCACGTCGCCGATGTGCTCAACCGCCGGTGCAATAGCCACAGGGACCATGAACAGGATGGCGCCCCAACCAAATTCCGGGGCGACGAAATCCGGGATGCGCAGCCACGCCGCTTCGCTGACGGGCGACAGGTCGACAACCCCCATGATGGCGGACGCAATATACCCCACAACCACACCGAACATGATGGGGATGAGCCGGAACATGCCCTTGCCGAATACCGCAAAGAGAATCGTGGTAACCAGGGAGATCATCGAGATCCAGATGGCGGTGTCGTAGGGGATCAGTTGGGCACTGCCATCGCCGGCCTTGCCCATGGCCATGTTGACGGCAGTGGAAGCCAGGCCCAGACCGATCACCATGATGACCGGACCGATGACGACCGGCGGCAGCAGACGATTCAGGAATCCGGTGCCGCGTAGCTTGACGGCGCCGCTGAGCACCATATAGAGAACTCCCGCGGCAACCAGGCCTCCCAGCGTCTCCTCCATGCCGAACCTGGCCTTGGAGGCAATAATGGGGGCGATGAAGGCAAAGGAGGACGCCAGGAAAATGGGGATCTGGCCGCCGGTGATGATCTGGAAGATCAGGGTGCCGAGACCGGCGGTGAACAGGGCTACGTTCGGATCCATGCCGGTGATCAGCGGCATCAGGACCAGGGCGCCGAAGGCGACCAGCAACATCTGGGCGCCGGCCAGGGCCTGGCGCCATACCGGTTCGTTCGGACTCGTCTGCATGCTTAGTTTTCCTTCTGTTTGGTGCCGAAGATCTTGTCGCCGGCATCACCGAGCCCGGGCAGGATGTAACCTTTCTCGTTCAGCCGCTCGTCGATGGACGCGGTGTAGATGGAGACATCCGGATGGGCCTTCTGGACCTTGTCGATGCCTTCCGGCGCCGCCACCAGGACCAGGGCACGAATTTCCGTGCTGCCGGCCTTCTTGAGCAGGTCAATGGTGGAGATCAGCGAGCCGCCGGTGGCCAGCATGGGATCGACGATCATCGCCATACGCTGGTCCAGTTCGCCGACCAGCTTTTCCAGGTAGGTGCTGGCTTCCAGGGTTTCTTCGTTACGGACCTGGCCGACCACGCTGACGCGGGCGCCGGGGATCAGGGTCAGGACGCCTTCCAGCATGCCCATGCCGGCACGCAGGATGGGGACAATCGTCACTTTCTTGCCGCTCACGCGATCCACTTCCACCGGCCCGGCCCAGCCCTGGATGGTCTGTTTTTCCAGCTGGAAGTCCTTGGTGGCTTCGTAAGTCAGCAGGGCCGTGATCTCTTGCGCCAACTCACGGAAGTTCTTGGTGCTGATGTCCGCCCGGCGCATCAGGCCGAGTTTGTGGCGGATCAGGGGGTGCTTTACCTCGAGGACGGGCATGGCTCACCTTCTTTTCTAAAATAGGGACATAAAATCTCACCAAGGATACCTTACTTCCCCGATTCAGTCAGTCCGGGTAGGCCGCAATCCCCTTGTCGGGCGGGTTGAGCGTCGGTTGGTACGCTTATTGCGAAATACCCTCCAGATACAGTCGTGCCGTCAAAAAAACGACATCTCGGCACGTGAGATACCCTGTTTACTGGAGAACATCGGGTCGTGGACAGAGCGCTGGTCCTCAATAACGTCAAATCGCTGACAAACGGCAACCTGGGCATCCCGGTCCTGCTGATGGCACTGCTGGGCATGATGATCCTGCCCATGCCGGTGTTCCTGCTGGACGTGCTGTTCACGTTCAACATCACCCTGTCCATCGTCATCCTGCTGGTGTGTGTGTACGCATTGCGGCCAATGGAGTTTGCCGCGTTTCCGACGGTGCTGCTGGTGGCCACGTTGCTGCGTCTGGCGCTGAACGTGGCTTCGACCCGGATTGTCCTGCTCAACGGTCACGAAGGGGGCGACGCCGCCGGTAAGGTGATCGAGTCGTTTGGTGCCGTGTTGATCGGCGGCAACTACGCCGTCGGCCTGGTGGTCTTCGCCATACTCGTCATCATCAACTTCATGGTCGTCACCAAGGGTGCTGGTCGGGTGTCGGAAGTCAGCGCCCGCTTCACCCTGGACGCCATGCCCGGCAAGCAGATGGCGATCGATGCCGACCTGAACGCCGGCCTGATCGATCAGGACGAAGCCAAGGCCCGTCGCGCCGAAATCGCCCAGGAGGCGGATTTCTATGGCTCCATGGACGGTGCCAGCAAATTCGTGAAGGGCGACGCGATCGCCGGCCTGTTGATCCTGTTCATCAACATCGCCGGCGGCGTGGCCATCGGCATGATGCAGCACGCCCTGTCGTTCGGCGATGCCATGCGCAGTTACGCGCTGTTGACCATCGGTGACGGCCTGGTTGCCCAGATTCCGTCGCTGCTGCTTTCCACCTCCGCCGCTATTATGGTGACGCGGGTCACCTCCAGTCAGGACATGGGCCAGCAGATCCTGTCCCAGATGTTCACCGCACCGCGGATTCTGTTTATTGCCAGCGCCATCCTGATCATCCTGGGCATTATCCCGGGGATGCCGCACGTGGCCTTTATAGGGCTCGGTCTCATTGCCGGCGCGGGCGCCTACTACATCTGGAAACGCCAGCAGCAGGTGGAAGAGGACGAGACCGTCTTTCCGGCGCGTGGGGGCGGTATGCCGCGCTCGGCGCCTTCCGGCGGTCCGCAGGGCGGCGGCGATGGCGCGCAGAAACAGGCCTTGCCCGGTCCGCAAACCGAATCCCGGGAACTGGGCTGGGACGATGTGTCCACGGTCGATATCGTCGGCCTGGAAGTGGGTTACCGCCTGATCCCCATGGTGGACAAATCCCAGGGCGGCCAGCTGCTGACCCGGATCAAGGGCGTGCGCAAGAAGCTGTCCCAGGATCTGGGCTTCCTGATGCCGTCGGTCCATATCCGCGACAACCTGGACCTGATGCCCAACGTTTATCGCATCACCCTGATGGGCGTGACCATTGCCGAAGCCGAGATCCACCCGGACCGGGAACTGGCGATCGATCCAGGCCAGGTGTTCGGCAAGATTGAAGGTATCGAGGGCAAGGATCCGGCGTTCGGCCTGGATGCCAGCTGGATCGAACCGGACAAGAAAGATCAGGCCCAGACCCTGGGCTACACCGTGGTGGATGCCAGCACCGTGGTGGCGACCCATCTTAACCAGATCCTGCAGAAGCACGCCCACGAGCTGATCGGTCACGAGGAAGTCCAGAAGTGGCTGGAGCAGTTGGAGAAGATGTCGCCCAAGCTGGCGGAAGAGCTGGTACCCAACACGATTTCCATCAGTCTGCTGCTGAAAGTCCTGCAGAGCCTTCTGAAAGAAGAGGTGCCGATCCGGGATATGCGGTCGATTGCGGAAGCGGTCGTCAATGTACAGCCGAAGACCCAGGACGCCCGGATCCTGACAACAGCCGCCCGCCAGTCCCTGCGTCGGATGATTGTCCAGAGCATCTGCGGCAACGAATCCGAGATCCCGGTCATCACCCTGGATCCAGAGTTGGAACAGATGTTGCTGAAGTCCATGCAACAGAGTCAACAATCCGGCGGCCAGGACGATATCGGTCTGGTGCTGGAGCCCAACATGGTGGAGCGGCTCCAGCGCTCCCTGCAGGACGCGGCCCAACGTCAGGAAATGATGGGCAAGCCCGCCATCCTGCTGGTTTCGGCGCCACTGCGGCATGTCATGGCGCGCTTTGTGAGTTACGGGGTCGAACGCCTGCACGTCCTGTCTTACCAGGAAGTGCCGGACAACAAGCAGATTACGATTGTCGCGTCGGTGGGCCAGCAGTGAGGCTCGCCCAGCAACAGCAAGGCGTCGCGGGCCGCGGCGCCACCGGAGGTAGGTCATCATGAAGGTTAAACGGTTTTTTGCTCCAACCATGGCGGAAGCCCTGAAGATGGTTCGCCTGGAGATGGGAGAGGATGCCGTCATCCTGTCGAACCGGCGCGTGGACGGGGGCGTCGAAATTGTGACGGCTCTCGACTATGACGAAAATCTGGCGCGTCAGCGTCTGGGCACCGCCGCGGTCGAAGCCACCAATGGCGCCCGGCTGGCCGAAATGCAGGCGGAACAACATCGCCGCCTGGAGGAAGAACTCGGCCGCTCGCGAGACCGTATCCGGGAAATTCGTGAAAAGCGCCAACCCCGTGAGCAGGACATTCTTGATTTCACCACGCCGGAACCGGCGGCTGCCGAACCCGCTCAGGACGCCACCCATGCGGCCCTCGAAGCCATGCGGGCGGAAATCCATTCACTGCGGGATATGGTCAACGAGCGTCGTTCTCCGGCCGCTGCAAATGGACCGGCAAACGACCCGGTGGACGCGAGTCAGCAGCGCTTGATGGAGCGACTGGAAGAGTACGGACTGTCCCACACGCTGGCCTCCACGCTGTCTCGTAACGCGGCTGGTGTTCGACTGGAAGAGGGCTGGAAGCGGGCGTTGCGCACGCTGGCGGCCGGCCTGCGCACCCAGCATCAGGAGCTGGTCGAGCAGGGTGGTCTGGTCGCGTTGGTGGGCCCCACTGGCTCTGGCAAGACCACCACCATCGGCAAGATGGCGGCGCGTTATGTCCTGGAGCACGGCGCCGATTCCCTGGCGCTGGTCACCACCGACCGCTATCGGATCGCGGCACATGAGCATCTGTTTGTATTCGGTCGCATCCTGAACGTGCCGGTGCGGGTGGTGGATGAGAGCCATTCCCTGGACCAGATCCTCGATGACCTGTCCGATAAACGCCTGGTTCTGATTGACACGGCGGGCCTGACCCATTCCGATCGCGGCCACCAGGAACAGCTTGAGGAGCTGGCTGCAAGCCGGCATCCGGTCAAGCCTTACCTGGTGCTGGCAGCCACCAGCCAGCCTCGCATTATGAAATCCACGTGGCATTGCTATAAGATGGCGAATCCGGCCGGGTGTATCATGACCAAACTGGATGAAGCCCTGACACTCGGCGAGGTGCTAGGCTTTGCCATGGAAACGGGTCTTCGGGTGGCGTATTACACCGATGGGCAGCGTATCCCCGAGGACATTCATCCGGCACAGGCGGCTCCCCTGGTCAGACTGGGTGTGGAGCGTCTGAAGCAGGTTCGGGAAACCGCCGTGGTTGCAGCCGGCGCCTGAGGCCTGGGAGTCCGCCGGAACAGCCGCAGGGCGTTCATGGGCTCCACTATCGAGCCGGTCATCAACCGGCCATCCTTATCAAGAGTTGTCGTGAGAGACTGTATCCGGCATGAGTAGAGTTAACCCGGTCCAGGTGATCGCCGTCTCAGGTGGCAAGGGCGGCGTTGGCAAGAGCAACGTTTCGGTCAACCTGGCTATTGCATTGGCACAGATGGGGCGTCGGGTGGTGGTTCTGGATGCCGATCTGGGGCTGGCCAACATCGACGTCCTGCTGGGTATCACTGCGAACCACAATCTCAATGATGTGCTGAACGGCAAGTGCGACCTGCGCGATGTCCTGGTCGACGGCCCGGGCGGCATCAAGATCGTTCCCGCCTCGTCCGGCACCCAGCGGATGACCCAGCTGACGCCCATGGAACACGCTGGCCTGATCAACGCCTTCAGCGAACTGGGCGATCAGATCGACGTGTTGATCGTTGACACCGCTGCCGGCATTTCCGAATCGGTGGTCAGCTTCCTGCGGGCGTCTCAGGAATTGCTGCTGGTGGTCTGCGACGAGCCCACTTCCATTACCGATGCCTACGCGCTGATCAAGCTCATGAACCGGGACTACGGGGTGAACCGGTTTCGCATCCTTGCCAACCAGGTTCGCAACGAGCAGGAAGGCAAGCATCTGTTTGGGAAACTGACCCGGGTTACCGAGCGATTTCTGGATGTTGCGCTACAATATGTGGGCATCGTCCCTTACGACGAAGCCGTCAAGAAAGCGGTACAACGGCAGCGTGCGGTGCTTGACGCTTACCCACGCGCCAAGGCCTCGCTGGCGATCAAGGCGCTGGCCCAGCAGGTGGACAACTGGCCGCTCCCGTCTTCTCCACGGGGGCATCTCGAATTTTTCGTTGAGCGCCTGGTGGATGCCTGATGGAGTACCCTGACCGACAGGTGGCGTGGTATGGCGGTCGATTGAAACACACGGGTAATCCGGATTGATGACGTTGGCAAAAGGCCTGGGAATCTACCAACAGACCAGTTCACGCAAGTCGGCCCATCAGTTGGTCGAGGATCATGCGCCACTGGTGAAAAAGATCGCGTTGCACATCCTGGCGCGGCTGCCTGCCTCTGTCCAGCTTGAAGACCTGATGCAGGCCGGCATGATCGGCCTTCTCGAGGCAGCTCAGAAGTACGACGCCGGCAAAGGCGCTTCCTTTGAAACCTATGCGGGTATCCGCATTCGCGGTGCCATTGTGGATGAGATTCGCAAGGGCGACTGGGTGCCGCGTTCCGTCCACCGCAATTCCCGTCGCATTGCCCGGGCTATCAAGGCTGTTGAAGACCGGGCCGGGCGTGAAGCTCACGACCATGAAGTGGCCGACGAGCTGGATATGACGCTGCCGGAGTATCATGCCTGCCTGGCAGACTCCAGCAGCGGCCGTCTTTTTAGTCTGGATGAGCTAAATGAATCGGGAGAGCTGCCGATAGACAATGAAGAGGCCGTGCCCGATCGTCCGTTCGAAGAGCTGTCGGCAGCCGGATTCCAGCGCAGTCTGGCCGAGGCGATCGCGGCGCTGCCGGAGCGGGAAAAGCTGGTGTTGAGTCTGTATTACCAGGAAGAGCTGAACCTGAAAGAAATCGGCGCCGTCATCGGTGTCAGTGAAAGTCGGGTCAGCCAGATTCACAGTCAGGCGGCATTGCGCCTGAAATCACGTCTGACGGATTGGCAGGAAGCCCGTTAGCCACGCCGTTCAAAGCCGGTTCGCAAAACACCGGTGGAGCAGGGCAGAATGGGCGGACGCGCCACATCAGGCGCGACAAGCAAAGAGTTGACATCGAATTCCGGGAGCTTGTGGTCAGCGTTGATGCCCAGGCTACGATCCCGGAACTGTAGTTTTTGGTAACGGACGCTTTACAGCGGGCGTTGACGCGACAGAATAGGCGGTGCTTTCAGTGGCGCCGGCATCGTATGGATTGCCGGACACTGAACTGGACGCTGGATTGGTATTCCGGGCTGTAATGATTGGAGGTCCCTTTTGGACAAAAACATGAAAATTCTGATCGTGGACGATTTTTCCACGATGCGACGGATCATCAAGAATCTGCTTCGCGACCTCGGTTTCACCAATACTGACGAGGCGGATGACGGCAACACCGCGCTGCCCATGCTCAAGAGCGGCAAGTATGACTTCCTGGTCACCGACTGGAACATGCCGGGCATGTCCGGATTTGAGCTGCTGCAGGCCGTTCGCGCGGACGAGAACCTCAAGAACCTGCCGATCCTGATGGTGACGGCGGAAGCCAAGCGCGACCAGATCGTTGCAGCGGCCCAGGCCGGGGTGAACGGTTACGTCGTCAAGCCGTTCACGGCGGCTGTCCTGAAGGAAAAAATCGAGAAGATTTTCGAACGCATTCAGTCCTGAGCATCAGAGCGCCAACCATGGGCACAAACAAAGATAAGGCAGGCTCCCTGGATCCCGATGTTGTGGCGAAGCTGCAGCACCAGGTGGAAGAGTTGAAACAGCAGGTGGACGCCGGCGACTACGCTGCGGCGATGCGCCTGATCAACGAGCTGAATGACGTCCGGGACCAGAGTCTCTATCGCGAGGTTGGCCGGCTGACACGCAGCCTTCATGAAGCCATTCGCAACTTCAACATCGACCCGCAGAACCCGGAACAGCAGGAAGCCCTCTCCAAGATCACGGACGCCTCCGATCGGCTGGCCTACGTGGTCGACATGACCAGTCAGGCGGCCAACCGCACCATGGACATTGTGGAAGAGGCGATGCCCAAGGCCAACAGCCTCCGGGAGCAGGCCATTGCATTGCGCGCCGACTGGCACAAGCTGCGTCGCCGTGAAATCGGCGCGGGCGAGTTCCGCGAGCTTTACAATCGAATTGATAACTTCTTCGAGCAGACGGCCAATGACGCGGAAGTCCTGTACGGCAACCTGTCGGAAATTCTGCTGGCCCAGGACTTCCAGGACCTGACCGGCCAGGTGATCCAGAAGGTCACGGCATTGGTCAAGGAAGTGGAAGAACACCTGCTGAGTCTGGTGGTCATGGCGAGCCACGTCGATGAAATCACCGGCACCGTCCACGACATGGGCGATACAACGACAACAATTGAAAAAGGCGAAGGCCCTCAAATGAACGCCAAAGAGCGTGAGGATGTCGTATCCGGCCAGGATGATGTCGATGACCTCCTGTCCAGCCTTGGTTTTTGAGTGAGGACACTGCATGGCGCTTGATGCTGACGAAGAAATTCTCCAGGACTTCCTGGTGGAGGCTGGCGAGATACTCGAGAAGCTGTCCGAGCAGCTGGTGGATCTGGAACAGAATCCGGACGACGGCGATCTGCTGAACGCCATCTTCCGCGGGTTCCACACCGTCAAGGGCGGCGCCGGCTTCCTGCAGCTTGAGGCCCTGGTCAACTGCTGCCATTCGGCGGAGAACGTCTTCGATACCCTGCGTAACCACAAGCGCCGGGTCGATTCCGACCTGATGGATGTGGTCCTGGAGGCGCTGGACAACGTCAACGCCATGTTCGATCAGGTCCGCAACCGCGAAGAACCCACCCCCGCCGAACCGGCCCTGATCGAGGCGCTTGACGCCCTGGCACTGCCGGAAGGCGCAGCGCCTGCGGCGCCCGAAGCGGAGGTCGCCCCCCCGCCCGAGCCCGCCACTTCCGGCACCGGGGGCGATGCCGACCACGGCGATATCACCGATGAGGAATTCGAGCAGCTCCTGGACGCCCTGGAGGATGAAAAGTCATCGCCCGGTGACAGCGGCAGCGACGATGAAATTACCGACGACGAATTCGAGAACCTCCTGGACGAGCTTCACGGTAAAGGCCAGCACGGCGGCAAGCCGGCGGATGACGACAAGCCAGCAGGGGCTTCCGGCAACGGCGGTGACGATGACATTACCGACGACGAGTTTGAAAGCCTGCTCGATGACCTGCATGGCAAAGGCCAGTTCAAGGGCGTCGTCGAACCGGAGCCGAAAGGCGGTGACAAAGCGGGTGCCGAGGACAAGAGCTCCAGTGGTGCCGGCGGCGATGAGCTGATTACCGACGACGAGTTCGAGAACCTGTTGGACGAGTTGCACGGCTCGGGTCAAGGCCCCGGGGCACCGGGCACCAGCCAGCCGGTGGCGAAGAAGCCGGAACCGGCACCCAGTAAGCCCGAGAAGCCGGCGGCAGCCAGCAAGGACGAGAAAAAGGGGCCCGCCACCCCGGCAGTACCCCAGCGGGATAACCAGCCGGCTGCTGAAACCACCGTGCGGGTGGACACCAAACGCCTTGACGACATCATGAATATGGTGGGCGAACTGGTACTGGTGCGTAACCGTCTGCAGCGCCTGGGCAACGACAGCGAAGACGAGCAGATGCACAAGGCGGTGGCCAACCTGGATGTGGTCACCACGGACCTGCAGTCTGCCGTCATGCAGACCCGGATGCAGCCGATCAAGAAGGTCTTTGGCCGCTTCCCGCGTGTCGTGCGTGACCTGGCCCGTAGCCTGAAGAAAGAGATCAACCTGGTCATGCACGGTGAGGACACCGACCTGGACAAGAACCTGGTCGAAGCGTTGTCTGATCCGCTGGTTCACCTGGTGCGCAACTCGGTCGACCACGGCATCGAAGCGCCGGATGTCCGAGAAAAGGCCGGTAAACCGCGCACCGGTACCGTGACGCTGTCGGCGGAACAGGAGGGGGATCATATCCTGCTGTCCATCGAAGACGATGGCGGTGGCATGGATCCCGACAAGCTGCGACAGAAGGCCGTCGAAAAAGGGCTGTTTGAGCAGGATGTGGCGGACCGGCTGACCCACAACGAATGCTACAACCTGATTTTTGCACCGGGTTTCTCAACCAAGGAACAGATTTCCGACGTCTCCGGACGTGGTGTCGGCATGGATGTGGTCAAGACCAAGATCGGCCAGTTGAACGGCACCATCCACGTGGAATCGGAAATGGGCAAGGGGTCACGGATCCTGATCAAGGTGCCGCTGACCCTGGCCATCATGCCAACGCTGATGATCATGCTGGGCGACCAGTCGTTCGCCTTGCCGCTGGTCAATGTGGTGGAGATCTTCCACCTGGACCTGACCAAGAAGAACGTCGTCGATGGCCGCGAATGCATCGTGGTCCGCGACAAGGTCTTCCCGATCTACAACATCAAGAACTGGCTGGTCCACGGAGCGGCCAGCGAACCTGAGCCTGAAAACGGACACGTGGTGATCGTGGCCATGGGCACCAAGCGGGTCGGTTTCGTGGTGGACCAACTGATCGGTCAGGAGGAAGTCGTGATCAAGCCGCTGGGGCGTATGCTCCATGGAACACCGGGCATGGCGGGCGCAACCATCACTGGCGATGGTCGGATAGCGCTGATTATCGATGTGCCCAGCCTGCTGCAGCATTATGGATGAATGGGGAGACTCCTGAGTGACCGTTTCCGTTCTGGTCGTTGATGATTCCGGATTTTTCCGCAAGCGGCTGACCGAAATACTGAACACGTCGGATAGCATCCGGGTTGTCGGTGCGGCCACCAACGGTCGCGAAGCGGTCGAGATGGCCGACAAGCTGCGGCCGGACGTGATCACCATGGATTACGAGATGCCGATCATGGATGGCATCTCCGCGGTCAAGGAAATCATGAAGCGCCGGCCCGTGCCGGTGCTGATGTTTTCCTCGCTGACCTATGAAGGCGCCCGGGTGACCCTGGATGCGCTGGAAGCCGGGGCGGTGGATTTCCTGCCCAAGAATTTCGAGGAGATCGCCCGGGACAACAGCCAACTCCAAAAGATCCTGCGTGAGCGTATCCTGGATGTGGCGCGCAGTCGCCCAGGTAATCGTCCGGCTCCTGCGGTGCCATCGACGCCGCCTCCGGCCCAGCCGGCTCGCCCCCAGACGCGTCCAGCGCCGGCGCGGCCGACCCCCGCCCAACGCCGGGCCGAGCCGGAAGCCGAGGCCCAACGGCCTTCCCGCCGGGCCCAGCCCCGCAGTTTTGCGGTGGTGGGTATCGGTACTTCCACTGGCGGCCCCATTGCCTTGCAGCGTGTTCTGACGCGTCTGCCGTCCCGCTTCCCGGCGCCGATCGTGCTGATCCAGCACATGCCCGCCAGTTTCACGCCGGCCTTTGCCGACCGTCTCAACAAGCTGTGCCAGATCGAGGTGCGTCAGGCGGAAGACGGCGACATGCTGCGCCCGGGGCTGGCGCTGCTGGCGCCCGGCGGCAAGCAGATGATGATCGAGAACAAGGGGCCACACGGGCGGGTGCGTATCCTGGAAAGCGACGAGCGCCTGACCTACAAGCCCTGTGTCGACGTGACGTTTGGTTCGCTGGCCCGGAGCTTTCCCGGCAAGACCCTGGGCATCATCCTCACCGGCATGGGAGCAGACGGCAAGGAAGGCTGCCGCATGATGAAACAGTCCGGTAGCGTGGTCTGGTCCCAGGACGAAAAATCGTCGGTGATCTACGGTATGCCCATGGCGGTTGCCAAGGCGGGGCTGAGTGATGAAGTCCTGACACTGGACGACATCGGTGCGCGGATGGTTGAGGGCGTCTGCTGATGGATTTGCTCAGCTTGCTGGGCATTATCCTCGCGTTCGCCGCCATCCTCGGCGGCAACGTGCTGGAGGGCGGTGCGCTGGGATCGCTGTTTAACGCGCCGGCCGGCCTGATTGTCGTGGGCGGCACCGTGGCCGCCACCATCCTGCAAACCTCCTGGCCGGTGATCAAACGGGCCATCACACAGGTTCGCTGGGTGTTTGTTCCGCCCTATATCGGTCTCGAAGACGGCATCGACAAAGTCATCAACTGGAGCGTGCGGGCCCGCAAACAGGGGCTGCTGGGGCTGGAAGGCCTGGCCGAGCGGGAACCGGAGCGGTTTGCCCGCAAAGGGCTCCAGTTACTGGTCGATGGCGCCGAGACGGAAGCCATTCGCAGCATCATGGAAGTCGAGCTGGATGCCCGGGAGCAAAGTGACATCGAAGCGGCCAAGGTGTTCGAGGCGATGGGTGGCTATGCCCCCACCATCGGTATCATCGGCGCCGTGATGGGACTGATCCAGGTGATGACCAACCTGGAGGATCCCAGCACGCTCGGGGCTGGCATTGCCACGGCCTTTGTCGCGACCATCTACGGCGTGGCGCTGGCCAACCTGCTGTTCTTCCCGGTGGCCAGCAAGCTGCGCGCCATCGCCCGCCAGCGCTCACGCTATGAGGACATGATGATCGATGGCCTCATAGCGATCGCCGAAGGGGAGAATCCCCGCTCCATCGAACTTCGCCTCAAGGGCTTTATCCAGTAGCAGGCACGACTATGCGACGTCGGCGCGCCAGAGATGACGATCAGCACAACCGGGAACGCTGGCTGATTTCCTATGCGGATTTCATCACCCTGCTGTTCGGTTTTTTCGTCGTGATGTATTCGGTCTCTTCGGTCAATGAGGGCAAGTACAAGGTGCTCTCGGAAACCCTGACCGGCGTCTTCAACGCGCCGCAGCGTTCGGTGGAGCCGATTGCGGTGGGCGATCGCATCTCACGTCCCGAACCGCCCGCCGAGGACCAGGTTATTGCCCCGCCGGTGGCCACCGCGCCGGCCAACCCGGCCAGTGACGAGGAAGGGCGCAGCAAGGCCCTGGAATCCATTGCCAACCAGCTTGAAGACCATTTCCAGACGCTCATCAACAAGGGCCTGATTACCGTTGAGACCAACGAGAACTGGATCGAGCTGAGCCTGCAGAACAGTCTTCTGTTTGGATCCGGTGACGCCGAGCCCCATTACGATGCCTTCCCGGTGGTGGAAAAGATCGCCGGTATCCTGTCGGGTCACGACAACGCCATCCGCGTGGAAGGGTTCACCGACAACCAGCCCATCCATACCGCGGCCTATCCCTCCAACTGGGAGCTCTCGGCCGCCCGGGCGGCAGCCATTGTCCGCCTGCTGGCCAACAACAACATCGACCCCCGACGGATGGCGGCCATCGGCTACGGCCAGTATCAGCCGGTCGCCCGCAACGATACCCGGGAAGGGCGCAGCCGCAATCGGCGGGTGGTCCTGCTGATCTCCAGGGATGCCAGCATCCGCGGCGCCGTTCGTTGATGATCGGTCATCGACAGCTCAATCCGCGTTTAATTCCTGCCTCCAATTCGCTGAAACTGGCACGGTTTCTGTATTTACCCTTATCGTAACAGCCAGCAGGCAAAGGTTTGCCTGTCGGCATGCGGTTGACTCCGGTGGACGGCTCAAGTTTTCCGTCACCGAGTCGATACAAAAATAAATGTCATGGCAGCGGCGAGTGCGATCTAATCGGGCACCGCAGGGTACTGCAGTGAGCCTCAATGGGAGAGTTATTTCGTGCGAATCTGGGCGGTCGCCAATCAGAAGGGCGGTGTCGGCAAGACGACGACGGTGGTTACGCTGGGCGGGTTACTGGCTGAGTCGGGCAAGCGTGTGCTGGTTGTCGACCTCGACCCCCATGGTTCGCTGACCAGTTGGTTCGGGCACGATCCGGACCGGCTGGCCCACAGCGCTTTCGACCTGTTCCAGCACAACGGCAAGGTGCCCGAGGGGCTGCCGGCACAACTGCTGCTGGAGACGTCCTGCCCGGGACTGTCGCTAATCCCGGCCAGCTCGGCGCTGGCGACGCTGGAGCGTAAAATGGTTGGTGTCGAGGGAATGGGGCTGATCGTTTCCCGGGCCCTGGCGCAGCTGTGGGACGACTTTGACTACGTGCTTTTGGACAACACCCCGTCGCTGGGGGTATTGATGGTCAACGCGCTGGCGGCATCGCAGCGGCTTCTGGTGCCGGTACAGACCGAGTTCCTGGCCATGAAGGGGTTGGAGCGGATGATCAACACGCTCAGGATGATCATCCGGTCGCGCAACACACCGCTGCCGTACACGATCATCCCGACACTGTTCGATCGTCGCACACAGGCGTCTGTGCATAGCCTCAACGCGTTGCGCAAGGCGTACCCCGAGGACCTGTGGCGCTTCGCCATTCCGGTCGACACCAAGTTCCGGGATGCCAGTGAGGCGGGGCAGGTGCCTTCGGCCTATAGCGGTGACACCCATGGGGTCAGGGCTTACCGGCGCTTGCTGGAAGACCTTGTGGAACAGGGCAGAGGCCAGGAATGAGGACGTCAGTTTGTTGACGCCGGAGTCGTTGATGCAGGAAAAGAGTCAAAAAGCAGACTACGTCGACCCAACGGCAGCGCTGTCCAGCTACCTGGACGAGCTGCTGTTCGTGGCGACCAGCGCGGCGACGGAAACCGAGACCGAAACCAGCACTGAAGTCAAAGCCGAGGCGCCCGCAAAGCCGGTGGACGCTGCTCCGGCCGTGGACGTTGCGGAGCAGGAGCGGGTCAAGCAGGCCGAACGCGAGGCCCGCCGTGCGCGTGTGCGTGCCCAGGCGCAGCGGGTGAAAGCCCGTCGGGCAGAAGCGGAAAAACGGCGTCAGGCCGAAGCGCTCCGGCAGGCCGAGGCAAAGTCGGTCGCGACGGAAACGACGCCGGTGGCCCCGGAAGTCGAGACCGCGGCGGATCGGCACGCCCAACCCAATGCCCAGCCGGCGCCACAGGGTCGACCGGCCTGGGCGGATCAGGCGTTCGAATGCCTGATTTTCCGGGTTGCGGGCCTGCAGTTGGCGGTACCGCTGGTGTTGTTGGGGGCCATCCACCGTATGGACACCGACCTGCACTCGATTCCCGGGCGCCCCCGCTGGTTTATGGGCATGATGCCGTCCGGCGAACACAACCTGAGGGTGGTGGACACCGCGGAGTGGGTCATGTCCGGGCGCGTTCCCGAAGGCGCGCGGGAAGGCTACCAGTTCGTTATCCGGCTGGATGACAGCGAATGGGGCCTGGCCTGCGATGAAGTGGCGCAATCGTTTACCCTGCGGCCGGACGACGTGCGCTGGCGCTCGGAGCGAAGCCGCCGGCCCTGGCTGGCGGGAACGGTGGTGGACCACATGTGCGCACTGCTGGATGTCGGTGCCATGACCCAACTCCTTTCCCGGGCAGAGCGGGAGCAAAAGCTCGACCTGAACTGACGGGATTTTCAAATATTGAAAAATGACGGTTTGCCCGGGATGGCACGCTTTGTGCCCTGTTCTATAGTAAGGGGCAGCCGTGTTGGAATTTTGACAGCGTTTGTACGGTGCCCCTTGCTGGGGTGCCATTTGATGAAGAGAGGATTCTATGGCTTCCCCAAGCGGACAACAGGGTCAGGGCGCAGAGGACAAGGTCCTGCAGTACGTGACCTTCAAGCTCGACGATGAGACCTACGGCATCGACGTGATGCAGATCCAGGAAGTGCTGCGTTACACCGAGATTGCCCCGGTTCCGGGTGCTCCGGACTACGTGCTGGGGATCATCAACCTGCGCGGCAACGTCGTGACGGTGATCGATACCCGCCGCCGGTTCGGTCTGGCGGATGCCGAGGTGACCGACGCCACCCGTATCGTGGTGATGG
The DNA here is from genome assembly GCF_004327985.1 of Marinobacter halodurans. Classification (GTDB taxonomy): domain Bacteria; phylum Pseudomonadota; class Gammaproteobacteria; order Pseudomonadales; family Oleiphilaceae; genus Marinobacter_A; species Marinobacter_A halodurans. Next base: position 43,597 of record NZ_SJDL01000001.1, on the reverse strand, counting down.
AGTCCTCCCAGCAGGTGATGGGCATCCTGGTGGATTCGGTGGCGGAAGTCGTCTATCTGAAGTCCAGTGAAATCGAAACCGCACCCAATGTGGGGAACGAGGAAAGCGCCAAGTTCATCCAGGGGGTGTGCAACAAGAACGGCGAACTCATCATCCTGGTTGAGTTCGACAAGATGCTGGCAGATCACGAGTGGGCGGAAATCGCCGCACTGTAACCCCTCCCATCTGAGGGTCCCGACGGGGCGTGCTGCTGCCGGCCAGGAGAAAAGGCTATGGCTGACTGGTTAGACATTGCACCCTGGGCCCTCACGGCAGGCTCACTGATCCTGCTCAGTGTTCAGGCCGGCCTCAATCGTCGTCGCATCCAGCAACTGGAAACCCGGTTCCGTGAGCGCCTGGAAACGGTGGGTCGCGAACTGCATGCCACCAGCAGCGGCAGCATGGGGGTGGGGCAGCGGGTAATCGCCTGCGAGCGCAGCCTTCACGAGTTGCGGGCGGCGGTGGACGAGATGCGTCAGAACGATCCGCTGAGGATTTCCTACGACGAGGCCTCGCGCCTGGTCGACCTGGGCGCGGATATCGACGACCTGATGAATACCTGTGGCATTTCCCGGCCGGAAGCGGAACTGGTCTCCGCGCTGCGGCGTAGTCAGGTGGCCTGATCCGGTCCGTCTGCTTCCGGTGAGTCTGTCTGGCCCGCATCGGCCGGCGTCTTGCCCTGCAGGTGGAAGGCAAAGGCGAGTATCTCGGCGATGACCCGGTACAGGGTTTCCGGGATTTCCTCGTCCAGGTCCAGTCGCCCCAGAATCCCGGCCAGCTCGGCGTTCTCGTAAAGCGGGACGCCGTGCTCCCGGGCGATGCGGATAATCTCGCGGGCCAGCTCATCGGTGCCGCTGGCCGCCACGGTGGGCGCCCGCTCACCATCGTATTTGAGAGCGACGGCCGTCTCGCGCCGATAATCTGTCTCGCCGTGCCCGCTCATGCCCTGATATCCACCAGTCGATGATCCAGTTGCGTTCTGGCGCCCTGCGGCTGGCCGCGACGGCATTCCAGTTCCACCACATCCAGCCCCAGGTCGCCGAGGCGCTGTTTCAGTTGCGGCAGTTCCTCGTTGGCGCGGCGCAAGGTGTCTGTTTTCTCGGCCCAGATCCGGGCCGAGACCTGCTGTTGCTGGATGCCCAGTTCGAAGGTGACCGCACCGGCTTCGTCCAGGTCCATCGCCAGCGTCAGCCGCCACTCCGCCACACGCCGTTTGGGGCGATGATTCTCGGCTTCCTCACCATAGTGCTCCAGGCGCAGTTGGGCGGTGCGCGGCTGGTTCAGGGCGTCCAGCCAGGGCAGTTCCAGCAGCCAGGTGGGGGTGGCTACCGGTGCATCCGCCGTGGTGCGCGTGGTCAGCGTCTGGCTGTGCAACTGGTTGACCGTGATGCGGTTCAGCATGCCCGCCAGCAGGCGCAGCATCTGGCCGGTGTTGAGCTGATCCTGGGCCGGCGGTGGCGTCAGCGGGGAGCCGGCCTGCGGAAACTGCAAAGGCGACTGGACCAGATCTTTGCTGGTTAAAGGCACATAGCGGTTGAACGCCTCGGCCTCTTCATTCTGGCTGTTGAGCAGGGCCGTGACCAGACGGTTCAGGGCCAGTTTCAGGTCAGCCGGTGGCGATGTCGGCGCCTGCGCCAGGCGGCTTTCGGCAAACAGGCCGCTGTCGCGAACCCAGGCTTTCAGGGTGTCGACCGGATTCTCGGTATTGGCCCGCTGAAGCTTGCCGGCCTGCGGTAGCTGGGAAACCAACTGTTCGAGCGCTTGGCGGACCTGCGGTGGCATCGGCGCCTGGCGGCTGTCTGCCGGCGTGGACGGGGCATTTTGCAGGATTCGGGTGAGTTGCCCAAGCCCCTGGTCCAGCCGGTGTTGCCAGGGCAGGTGCTGGGCCAGTTGCTGGGCAATCCGGGCCTGTGGCGTGGTGTCCGGGGCCACCTGGCCCATCAGTCGCAGTTCATTCCCGGCGCGCATGATCTTGACCCAGTCACCGGGCTGCAGGCGGGTATCGCTATTGACCACCAGGGATTTGCCGCGCACCTCCAGCAGGAGTTGTTCCGGGGTCGAGGCGGTCTTCTCCAGGATTTGGGATACTCGGGCCAGCACCTGCTGACTCTGGCGCAACTGCAACTGGTCCAGCAACTGACGCGGGCTGACCGTCGGGCGTGGGACCGACTCCTCTGAACGGCCGGTTGTGGAGGCTGGGCGTGCCGATGCCCCCTTGTCGGTTGTGGCGCCCTTGTCTGGCGTGGGTGGTGTCTGTCCCGGTACGGGAATCTTCATGCTTGGCCCGTTGGTAGTAGGGGAATCCGCCCTTAGAGGCATTGTTCCCCTGGCATGTTCTCTCTATTCTGATCAGGTTAAGCCATTTAGCGTCTTTTTGTGTAATCCCGGTATGTTATTACAACAATGAACCACGATTCACGACGACGACATCCCTGCCCGATTTCGGCTATAGTGCCGCGTTCTGATGTTACGCCGATTGCGACGGGGCGGGGACCGCGCTGCAATCGCAATGGGAGCTGCGACCGGGTGATCTGATGCCAATTCCTTTACTGCAAGCGACCGGCCTGAGCTGCGAGCGGGATGAACGTCTCCTGTTCACCGGCGTGGATCTGGCTGTACGGGCTGGCAGCCTGCTGCGGGTGGAAGGGCCCAACGGGGCTGGCAAGACGACCCTGTTGCGCATCCTGGCCGGATTGCATAGTGGCTACGAGGGCGAGATCCTGTGGTGTGGCGAATCGGTTCACCGGGTGCGGGAGCATTTCCTGCGGAACCTGCTGTATATCGGCCATCGACCCGGGATCAAACCGCTGCTGACGCCGCTGGAGAATCTGGCGGCGTTGCTGGCCTGCCATCCCGGTAGCCACCGCGACCCATTGGAAGGTGCTCTGGAGGCGGTGGAACTCCTGCCGTTCGCCCATATGCCCTGCCATCATCTCTCGGCAGGGCAGCAACGGCGAGTGGCGCTGGCCCGGCTCTACCTGTCCGATGAACCGCTCTGGATCCTGGACGAAGCCTTCACTGCCATTGACCGCGCCGGCGTGGAATCCCTGGAGCGCCTGCTGGAAAAGCGCATGGCGGCTGGCGGCGCCATCATACTCACCACCCATCACCGGCTGTCGATCAGCGGCGCCGAGTCGCTCGACCTGCTGGCCCATACCGGGGAGGCGCTGGCGCTATGAGTGCCATGCAGAAGTTGCCGCGCCTGACTCCCAGGCAGGAGAGCGTTCCGGTATGGCCGGCCTGCTGGGCCGTTATGCGCCGGGACCTGTTGAGCAGCCTGCGTCAGCGGCAGGATCTGTTCAATCCGCTGCTGTTCTTCGTCATGGTGGTCTCCCTGTTTCCGCTTGGGGTGAGCCCGGAGAAGGCGTTCCTGAGGGAAGCGGGCGCAGGCATTCTCTGGGTGGCGGCCCTGCTGTCGACGCTGCTGTCCCTGGATCACCTGTTCCGCCATGATTTCGAGGAAGGCGTCCTGGAACAGTTGCTGCTCCAGCCCCAGCCGCTCTACCTGATCGTACTGACCAAGGTGGTTGCCCATTGGCTGGTGACCGGTGTGCCCCTGATCCTGATGACGCCCGTGCTGGGCATCATGCTGCAACTGGACGGGAACTCGATCGCCTGCCTGTGTCTAACCCTGCTGCTTGGAACGCCGGTGCTCAGCTTCATTGGCGCGATCGGTGCCGCGCTGACACTGGGGCTGCGCTCGGCGGGCATCCTCCTCTCGCTGCTGGTGATCCCTCTCTATATCCCGGTGCTGATTTTCGGCACCGGCACCGTGATGGCGGCTGGGCAGGGCCTGCCGACCGCCAGTCACTTTGCCCTGCTGGGCGCGTTGCTGGTGCTGGCACTGACCTGCGCGCCTTTCGCGGCGGCCGCCGCCCTGCGTATCAGCGTTTCAAACAGTTAACCGGAGACAGGTCTGATGTGGCAGTTCTTTCACAAACTCGGCTCCCCCAAATGGTTCTACGGCATCGCCGGCCGGCTGCTGCCCTGGTTCCTCGTGCCCGGTTTGTTGCTGCTGCTGACCGGCATCGTTTGGGGACTTGCCTTTGCACCGCCGGACTACCTGCAGGGCAACAGCTACCGGATCATCTACATCCATGTGCCGACCGCCTTCCTGGCCCAGGCCTGCTATGTGATGATGGCGGTGGCCGGCCTGGTCACGTTGGTCTGGCGCATGAAGCTGGCGGATGTGTTCGTCAAGGCGGTAGCGCCGGTGGGAGCCGTGGTGACATTTCTGGCACTGTTCACGGGGGCGGTCTGGGGCAAGCCCACCTGGGGCACCTGGTGGATCTGGGACGCGCGCCTGACGTCGATGCTGATTCTCCTGTTCCTGTACTTCGGGGCGATCGCCCTCGGCAATGCCATCGCCGATGAAAAATCCGCGGCGAAGGCTGTAGCCGTCCTGGTCCTGGTGGGTGTGGTGAATATCCCGATCATCAAGTATTCCGTGGAGTGGTGGAACACGCTGCATCAGCCCGCCACCCTGAAACTGACCGAGAAACCCAGCATGCCGCCCGAGATGTGGGTGCCGCTGGTGCTGTCGATCCTGGGACTGTACCTGCTGTTCGGCTGGCTGGCCTGCCTGCGGATGCAGACCGAAATCCTGCATCGGGAACGGCGCGCGCGCTGGGTCCAGGAACTGGTAGAGTGAGGCGGTAATGGCGTTTGATTCGCTGCACGATTTCTGGACGATGAACGGTCACGGGCCCTATGTCTGGACCTGCTATGGCGTCTTTTTCCTGGGTATGGCTGCGCTGGTTGTCGGCTCGTTGATCCAGCGCCGCCGGGTGATCGAGCGTCAGCGCTGGCAGCTGAAAATGGCTCGTCGGCAGGCTTCTGCCGTTACACCAAGAACCAACGAGGGCATATCCTGATGCATCCCGTCCGCAAACGACGCCTGACCATCGTGATCTTCCTGCTGGCGGGGCTGGGTATCGCCGTTGGGCTCACGGTGTATGCCTTCCGGCAGAATATCAACCTGTTCTACGACCCCACCGCGATCATGGACGGTGAGGCGCCTCACAATGTCGTCATCCGGGCCGGCGGCATGGTCGAGGACAACAGCGTGGTGCGCGAACCCAACAGCCTGAAAGTCCGGTTCAGGGTGACCGATTTCAAATCCACCGTGCCCATGGAATACGACGGCATCCTGCCGGACCTGTTTGCGGAAGGGCAGGGTGTGGTGGCCACCGGTCGCCTGCGGGACGACGGCGTGTTTGTCGCGGACAGTGTGCTGGCGAAGCATGATGAAAACTACATGCCGCCGGAGGTGGCCAAGTCCCTGAAGAAGAAAACCGGTGACGATGCCGCCGCGGAAGCGGTGAAGACGGTAGTCACGGAATAGGCGGAGAGCGCGATGATTCCTGAGTTTGGCCATTTCGCCCTGATCCTGGCCCTGATGCTGGCGACCCTGCTGGCACTGGTGCCCCTGGCCGGCTCCATCACCCGGCGGCCGGATCTGCAGGCGTTTGCCCGTCCGCTGGCCAGCGGTCAGTTCGTGTTCGTGGCCATTGCCTTCGGCTGCCTGGCCTGGGCGTTCGTCACGGATGATTTCTCGGTGGCCTATGTCGCCAACAACAGCAACAGCCTGTTGCCCTGGTACTACAAGTTCAGCGCCGTTTGGGGCAGCCACGAGGGCTCGCTGCTGCTGTGGATCCTGATCCTGACCGCCTGGACCGTCGCGGTCGCCATTTTCAGCCGCCGGTTGCCGACGGAACTGGTCTCGCTGGTGCTGTCGATCATGGGCATGATCAGCGTCGCCTTCCTGCTGTTTATCCTGATCACTTCCAATCCGTTTACGCGCCTGCTGCCGAATGTACCGGCGGACGGCGCCGACCTGAATCCGCTGTTGCAGGACTTCGGTCTGGTGATCCATCCGCCGATGCTGTACATGGGCTATGTGGGCTTCTCGGTGGCGTTCGCCTTCTCCATCGCGGCGCTGATCAACGGCCGCATGGACGGCGCCTGGGCACGCTGGTCCCGGCCCTGGACCACGGTGGCCTGGTGCTTCCTGTCGTTGGGTATCGCGCTGGGCAGTTGGTGGGCCTATTACGAACTGGGCTGGGGCGGCTGGTGGTTCTGGGACCCGGTCGAGAACGCCTCCGTGCTGCCCTGGCTGGCCGGTACGGCACTGATGCACTCGCTGGCGGTTACCGAGAAGCGGGGCGTATTCAAGAGCTGGACGGTATTGCTGGCGATCGTGACCTTTTCGCTCAGCCTGCTGGGCACCTTCCTGGTACGCTCCGGGGTGCTGACGTCGGTGCATGCCTTTGCGGCCGATCCGGCGCGTGGCAAATTCCTGATCGGCGTCCTGGCGGTGACAATTATTGGCTCGCTGACGCTGTATGCCTTCCGCGCGCCGGTGGTGCATGCCCGGGTGCGCTATGGCTCCCTGTCCCGGGAAATCTTCCTGCTGCTCAACAACGTGCTGTTGATGGCGGCCATGCTGCTGGTTCTGGTGGGTACGCTGTATCCGCTGGTGCTCGACTATCTCGGTGCCGGCAGCCTGTCCGTCGGCAAACCTTTCTTTGACCTGACGTTCAGCCCGGTCGCGATCGCGGTGGCGCTGCTGCTGGGCGCCGGCGTTTTCTCCCGCTGGAAACGCACGGACGGCGGCTGGCTCGGTCGGCAGCTGCTGTGGCCAGCGGCGATCAGTCTGGTGCTGGCGGTGATCGTGCCGCTGTGGCTGGGTCACCTGGAGCCCTGGGCGTTTGCCGGCTGTTTTGCGGCGGCGTGGGTCTCGGTCGCGACTTTCCGTGATCTCTGGGCCCGCTCCGCTTCCCGTCAGGGGCGCTGGACGGGCCTGCGTCGTTTGACCCGAAGCTATTACGGCATGGTGTTGGGGCATCTGGGTGTGGCGGTCGTCATGGCCGGTGCCACTGTTGTCACCAACTATGGCGTCGAGCGGGACGTGCGCATGGTGCCGGGCGAAACGGTGGAGATGAGCGGCCTGACGTTCCATTTCGACAGCCTCCGGCATCGTCAGGGCCCAAACTATTCCGCCGAGCAGGGGCGGTTCGTGATTACCCGCGAGGGGGAACCGGTCACCACGCTCTATCCCGAAAAGCGGGTCTACGCCGTCCAGCGTAACGTGATGACCGAGGCGGGGATCGATGGCGGCCTGTTCCGGGACCTCTTCGTGGCGCTGGGCGAGCCGGTGGGCGACGACGCCTGGGCCGTCCGGATCCAGTACAAGCCCCTGGTGCGCTGGGTCTGGCTGGGCGCGATCTTCATGGCGCTGGGCGGTGCGCTGGCCATCGCGGACCGGCGCTACCGTATGCGGGTGACCCGTGAGTCGCCGGAAACCGCTAAACAGGAACCGTCTTCGCCCGAAGCGGTAACAGGGGGCGTGTCTTGAGTGCGAAGCGTGTACTGCTGTTCCTGCCCCTGCTGGTGGCGGTAGGTGTCGGCATCGTCTTGTCCGCGGGGATCGGCCGGGACAAGGAAACCCTGGAATCAGCACTGATCGGCAAGCCGGTGCCGGCCTTCCAGTTGGCCTCCCTGCAGGACCCGCAAACCACCTACCTGCCGGATGTCTTCAAGGGCCAGGTGACGCTGCTTAACGTCTGGGCGACCTGGTGCCCGTCCTGTCGCGTCGAGCATCCCCAGTTGGTCAAGCTGGCCCGGGAGGACGGCGTACCGATCATCGGCCTGAATTACAAGGACAATCGCGAAGAGGCGCTGAAATGGCTGGACAAGCTGGGGAATCCCTACAGCAAGGTCCTGTTCGATCCACAGGGAACACTCGGCTTTGACCTGGGTGTCTACGGTGCGCCGGAAACCTACATCATCGACGCCGGTGGTACGGTCCGCTACCGTCATGTGGGCCTGGTGGACGAGAAAGTGTGGAAGGAAGAACTGGCGCCGCTGGTGGCCCGCTACAAGAGGGAAGGCTGATGCGCACTATTGGCCTGGTTCTTCTGATCCTGCTAAGCAGTGTCGCCCATGCCGCGGGCGATACCTATCCCTTTGATAACGATGCCGACCGCAATCGCTTTGAGACGCTGACCCGGGAACTGCGCTGTCCCAAATGCCAGAACCAGAGTATTGCCGATTCCCACGCGCCGATCGCCGCCGATATGCGGGCGGAAGTGCACCGCCTGGTTCAACAGGGAGAGAGTAACGACGCCATCATGGCCGCCATGACGTCCCGCTTCGGCGAATTTGTGCGCTATCGGCCAGAGCTTGAGAGACGGACGCTGCTGCTGTGGTTCACGCCATTGGTCGTCGTGGTGGTGGGGATTGCCGCGGTCGTGATCCTGGTGATTCGCTCAAGGCGCTCGGCGCGCATCGGTGAGCCGGTGCTCAGTGAAGCGGATCGGGCCCGTCTCGACCGCCTCCTGGACGCCGACGAGTCGCCCCGAGACACCTCTTCCCACCATTCCTGATTCAGGGTCACGAGTCTATGACAACCGCTTTCTGGCTGACGCTTGCCGCATTGATTGGACTTGCGCTGGTCTTTGTCCTCTACCCGCTGTTTTTCACCCGGTCGCGGAAAGGGGACGTCGACGATATCCGGCACCAGAACCTGGTGGCCTACCGCTCGCGACTGGCGGAGCTGGACGCGGATCTCGACGCCGGGGTGATCGACGGGCCCACGCATGCACAAATGAAAGAGGAGCTGGCGGGGACGTTGCTGGAGGATGTCGACCGCACGCCCGAAGCTGCGCCAACTGGACGCGCCCGCGGGCGCCGGGCGGCGCTGGTCGTGGTACTGGTCAGCGTCGTCGCCGTGCCGGCGGCCTCCCTGTGGCTGTATCGAGACTGGGGCGGCGTGGAGCAACTGGAACAGTACCAGACGATGCTGGCTTTGCAGCAGGCGGACCAGAGCCGCGGCCAGAAAATGGCCGCGCTGGCGGAGCAGTTGCGGGATCGCCTCATTGCCGATCCGGATAACCTGGACGGTTGGGCCATGCTGGGCCGCACCTACATGACCCTGGAAAACTACGATCAGGCGGCCTGGGCCTTCGAGCAGCTGGCGGGGCAGGTGGACGACGTACCGCGTGAGGCGGCGACTGCCTGGGGGCTGGCTGCCCAGGCCCGCTTCTTCGACAGCAAGGGCGCGATGACCCCGGTGGTCACCTCGACGATCGAAAAGGCCCGCTCGCGTAATCCCGATGAAGTCAACGCGCTGGGCCTGCTGGGCATCCACGCGTTTGAGCAGCAGGATTACCGGGAGGCGATCCGCTACTGGGAGCGCATCATCCAGGTGGCGCCGGATCATCCGCAGTTGCCGTCCATCAAACAGGGCGTGGCCGAGGCCTATCGCCGCCTTGGCGAGCCGGTCCCCGACCGTTTGCTGGCCTCCGGCGGGGCGTCGGTGACGGTGAGGGTGACTCTGGCGGAGCACCTGAAGGACCAGGTCAAACCCGAAACAACGCTGTTCGTGTTTGCCAAGGCGTTTAACGGTCCTCCTATGCCCCTGGCCGTCGCCCGCCTCCAGGCAGGCCAACTGCCTGTGACGGTCACGCTTGATGACAGCATGGCCATGGCACCGGGCAATACGCTCTCCGGTGCCGACCAGGTGGTTGTGTCGGCACGGCTGTCGCCGTCCGGCAACGCGATTCCACAGAGTGGCGACTGGCAGGGTTCGGCCAGCCAACCGGTCAAACTGGAGGCGTACGACGGTCAGCCCGTCGCCGTCACGATTGATCAGCAGGTGCCTTGATCAGGTTCCTGGTCTGGTGAGCACCGGGAAGTGTGGCCCGCCGGGTCGGTGACAGCGGGGCACACGGACGTAAACGCTATTCGGTTTCGTCGCCTTCGACGTCCACCAGCGGCGGTGGAAAGCCGCCCAGTTCCTTCCAGCGATTGACGATCCCGCAGAACAGGTCGGCCGTTTTTTCCGCGTCGTAGGCGGCCGAGTGGGCCTCCCGGTTACTGAACGGAATTCCGGCAATCTTGCAGGCGCGGGCCAGCACCGTGTGGCCATAGGCGAGACCGGCGAGTGTGGCCGTGTCGAAGGTCGAGAACGGGTGGAACGGGTTGCGCTTGATGCCGCAGCGGTCGGAGGCGGCAAACAGGAAGTTGTGGTCGAAGGTGGCGTTGTGGCCCACCAGCACCGCCCGTTTGCACTCCTGCTGGCGGATGGCCTTGCGGATCGGTGTAAAAAGATCGCTCAGGGCGTCCCGCTCATGGACCGCATCCCGCTCCGGATCCCACGGATCGATCCCGGTGAAGTCCAGGGCGGATTGTTCCAGGTTGGCGTTGTCGAACGGGTGGACGTGATAGGCCAGGGTATCGCCCCGTTTCAGCCAGCCTTCATCGTCCATTTCAATCAGTACGGCGGCAATTTCCAGCAGGGCATCCGTCCGGGCATTGAAGCCGCCGGTTTCCACATCCACCACCACGGGCAGGAACCCCCGAAAGCGCGCGGCCATGGGAGAGGTCGGTTTTTCTTCCTCGATCACTGAATACCCTTACTGTTGTTGAATGGTCTCGCCCGGCTCACGGTTATTTACGCCTGCAAACGCCAACGGATGGTTTCGCCGGCGCGCAACGGCGTGATGCGGCCTTCGCCCAGGGTCAGGGATTCGGCCTGGGTCCAGGGGGCCTTCACCAGCGTAATGGTGTCCGTGTTGCGCGGCAGGCCGTAGAAATCCGGGCCATTGAAGCTGGCAAAGGCCTCCAGCTTATCCAGCACGCCCAGGTCCTCGAAGGCTTCGGCGTAAAGCTCGATCGCCGCCGGTGCCGAGAAGCAGCCGGCGCAGCCGCAGGCGCTCTCCTTGCGGCTGGTGTCATGCGGAGCTGAGTCGGTGCCCAGGAAGAACCGGGCATCGCCGCTGACAACGGCATCCTGCAAGGCCTGCTGGTGCTGCCGACGCTTGAGGATCGGCAGGCAGTACAGGTGCGGCCGGATACCACCCACCAGCATGTGGTTGCGGTTGTAAAGCAGGTGCTGCGGGGTGATGGTCGCGCCCAGGTTGCGCTCAGTGTCCATTACGTAGCGGGCCGAATCCGCCGTGGTAATGTGCTCCAGTACGACGCGCAAATCCGGGAACCGTTCCCGGGTCGGTACCAGCACCCGCTCCAGGAAGATCTTCTCCCGGTCGAAGATATCGATGTCGCTGTCGGTGACCTCCCCGTGAACCAGCAGGAGCATGCCGCACTCGCTCATCGCGGCCAGCGCGTCGTCGATATTGCGGATGTCGGTCACACCGGAGGCGGAATTCGTCGTTGCCCCGGCGGGATAGAGCTTGGCCGCCAGGATACCTGCTGCCCGGGCGGTGCGAATGTCCTCGGGCGTGGTCTGCTCGGTGAGATACAGGGTCATCAGGGGATCGAACCCGGTATCGCCGGGGAGGGCGCCGAGGATCCGCTCTCGATAGGCCATCGCCTCATCCGCGTTGACCACCGGTGGCACCAGGTTGGGCATGATAATCGCCCGGTGGAAGCAGCGGGCCGTCGCTGGCACGACATCGGCCAGGGCGTTGCCATCGCGAACATGCAGGTGCCAGTCGTCGGGGCGGGTCAGGGTCAGTGTGGTGGTCATGGGAGCAGCGGTTTCCTGGAGCGGGTGTGTCTGTTTCCGGCGGAGTATACCAGACCCGGGATGTGGATTGGGCAGGGCACCACCGGCAACGGATTCGTTAAAGATTCGTCGCAGCCGGCCGATACCCACAGTATCAACCGTTTACCGTGCTACAGATGGTCCGCCCCATGAAAAACGTCCTGCGCCCGCTGCTGGTCCTCCCGCTATTTGCCGTTCCCCTCCCGGTAACCCAGGCGGCGAGCTACGGTGCCGGTATCGAGAACAGTCAGTGGTACCTGGCTGCGTCGGTGTTCAACTGCACGATGACCCATGACGTGCCGGGATATGGGCGGGCAGTCTTCCAGCACCGGGCCGGCGAGGACCTGCGTTTTTACCTGGAGTCCAATCTCCGGCTGATGAAGGCGGGGCAGGCGTCCCTCAACGTGGAAGCGCCGAGCTGGCGGCCGGGTGTGTCGCCGAGGCCGTTGGGGCAGGTCCATGTCTCGTCCAACCAGCGCCCGGTGCAGGTCGGGACGCCCCAGGCGATGGCAATGGTGGATGGCCTGATGCAGGGGATGGCGCCAACGGTCACCAGCCAGGGGCGCTATTCGTCCGGCCCGGTCCGGGTGCGGCTTTCCAACATCAACTTCGCCGATACCTATCAGGAATACCAGGCCTGCGTTGCCGGCCTGCTGCCGGTGAACTACGACCAGATCAAGCGCTCCCGGATCCACTTCAAGCTCGACAGCGCCCAGCTCAGCGACGCGGACCTGGATCGTCTGGATCTGATCGTTCGCTTCATCCAGGCCGACAGCACGATTGCCCGGATCTATGTGGACGGCCATACCGACCGCAGCGGCAGCCGGATCCATAACCGGCAGCTGTCCGAGGATCGTGCCAACACCGTGGCTGAATACCTCAAGGCGAACGGCGTTCCTGAGGACAGGATCGTCACGCGATACCATGGCGAGCGCTATCCGGCATCCAGCAATCCGGCCGAAAACCGCCGCACCACCGTACGCCTGGAGCGTGAAGGGGAGCGCCGCAGCCTCCAGCGCGCGGAAGCGGACAGCGATCCACGCAACGGTTAGAGGTGTCTGACGGCGTCGGGAGCCGCGGCTTTTCATTCTTCCCGTTGGATGCGGCGCCCGGCTGCCGTACAATATCGCACTTCTCTGAATCCGGTCGTTCCTTCTCCACGCATCCGTTAGGGGTGAGGATGGGGCGCCGTTTAGCCATTCGGGGACGCTGACGCGGTATCACAAGCACGCCGGGCAGTCGGTCGTCTCCTTTCTGATCGACTCGGAGCATGGACATGTCAAACATCAAAAAGGTCGTACTGGCCTATTCCGGTGGCCTCGATACCTCGGTCATCGTGCGCTGGCTGCAGGACACCTATCAGTGCGAGGTCGTGACCTTCACGGCCGACCTGGGGCAGGGCGAAGAAGTGGAACCGGCCCGCGCCAAGGCCGAAGCGCTGGGCGTCAAGGAAATCTACATTGAAGACCTGCGCGAAGAGTTCGTGCGTGACTTCGTTTTCCCCATGTTCCGGGCCAACACCATCTACGAAGGCGAATACCTGCTGGGTACCTCCATCGCCCGGCCGCTGATCTCCAAGCGCCTGATCGACATCGCCAACGAAACCGGCGCCGATGCCATTTCCCACGGTGCAACCGGCAAGGGCAACGACCAGGTCCGTTTCGAGCTGGGTGCCTACGCGCTCAAGCCGGGTGTTCATGTGATCGCCCCCTGGCGGGAGTGGGACCTGAACTCGCGCGAGAAGCTGCTGGCATATTGTGACGAGCGCAACATCCCGGTGGAGAAGAAGAAGGGCAAGTCCCCATACTCCATGGACGCCAACCTGCTGCACATCTCCTATGAAGGCATGGTGCTGGAGGACCCCTGGGCCGAGGCGGAAGAGGAAATGTGGCGTTGGAGCGTGGCGCCGGAGCAGGCGCCGGACCAGCCGACGTACATCGAGCTGACCTACGAGAAGGGCGACATCGTGGCCATCGACGGCGAGCGCCTGAAGCCGCACGAAGTCCTGGCCAAGCTGAATAAGATCGGCGGCGACAACGGCATCGGCCGCATCGACATCGTCGAGAACCGCTACGTGGGCATGAAGTCCCGCGGCTGCTACGAAACCCCGGGCGGCACCATCATGCTGCGCGGCCACCGTGCCATCGAGTCCATCACCCTGGACCGTGAGGTGGCCCACCTCAAAGACAGCATCATGCCGCGCTACGCCGAAGTGATCTACAACGGCTACTGGTGGTCACCGGAGCGTGAAGCGCTGCAGGCGCTGATCGACCAGACCCAGACCTACGTCAACGGCACCGTGCGCCTGAAACTCTACAAGGGCAACGTGGACGTGGTCGGCCGGAAGTCCGAGGACTCCCTATTCGACGAGAAGATCGCCACCTTCGAGGAAGACCAGGGCGCCTACGACCAGAAGGACGCGGAAGGCTTCATCAAGCTGAACGCCCTGCGGCTGCGGATTGCGGCGAGTAAGGGGCGTAAGCTGAGCTGATCCGTCAGTCTCTGGTGCTCTTCAAAAAAGCAGGGCTTTGGTCCTGCTTTTTTGTGCCCGAAATTAACGGGATATGTTTGCAGTTCTGAATAAAAAAAGCCCCCAACCTTTCGGTTAGGGGCTGTGGCCAGCTTGAGTCGTACGCCGTTACGGGTTGCTCATGAACAGAGTGACCGTGTCAGTGACCATACCGCTGAACACGCTGACGGGGTCAGCCGAAACCGGCGTGCCGTGGCTGCCGCTGCTGTAACGGGTGATATTGGTCAGGCCCAGGGTCAATGGCTCGCCGCCCGCCAGTGGCGCGCTGAAGCTGTCCACGGTAACGTTGACCGGGAGACCGGTTTCCGCTGGGGTGAAGGTCTTGTTCAGGGCGGGAATGCCCCATTGCTCTTCATCCGCCGCGTTCGGGATAACGGTGTCGCCCTGAACTTCGGAGAGCTTGATTACTGAAGGATCGGCGAAGTTATCCACGAAGTTGATCGGATCAGCCGTGTCCACTGTGGCCTGGAAGACGTTGAAGTAAGTTTCCAGGTTGGCATCGCCCTGTTCCAGACCGGCTGAGGTCTGCAGGCCCAGCAGGATGCGGGGTGCAAACGTCGGCGAGTTCTCCAGCAGGCGGACAATACCGCCGCCCGGTGTCAGCAGGCTGGCTGCCTTGATGTCGTTGAACGTTGACGGAACAATCGTTGCCCCGCTGCTGTTAACGACTGTGGCATCCAACTGGTTAGCATTGACGCTGGCCAGGAACGGCGTACCGGTGATAGTGCCCAGGGAATGACCCACGAAATAGAATGAGTCGGCTGGCGAGATGGTGAAGCGATCTGCACCGGTTGTATCAGGCAGCGTCAGGCCCGGGAGGCTTGCGCGCAGGTTCATCTGGTCCACGGCACTCTGACGACCGTTATCACGGGTGGTCAGGAAGCTCGTCAGGTTGATGTACAGGCTGCCGGAATCGCCCACGCCTGCGTCGTAGTCTATTGCTGCAGGCGTGCTTGGAGATTTGGCATAGAGTCCAAAGTGGCGCTCGTTGCCAATCATTGGTGCAAGGCCCGGGATAGTGCTGCCCGCATTGGTAGTTGTGTTGATCAGGGACGTGGCCGTAGCCGTGGTGGCAGGCGTTGCCGTACCACCACCAAGTGCTGTTGCAAGGTCGCTAACATTGCCCGCAAGGACGAGGGGCGTGAGCGCATCTACTTCGGCTTCAGATGCTCCTCCAGCTGCAAGGAGTTGTCTTGCCAGAGATTCCTGCTCGGCTTCGGTGAATGCAGCAACACCGTGCAGCGGCTGATCAATGGCGAATACCGCATAGCCGTTGGCTGCCAGAGCCGTGCCAAAGGTCAACGCCGCGCTACGGTCGGTGGTAATGCCATGTTGGTACATCACGATGCCTTTGGGCGCACCTGAAGCCGGATAGAGCGCGAGCACCGGTACGTCAACGGCCTTGGTCTCTTTCGGGAACGGGAAAATGTAGTTGACAGCAGTTGATTTTGCAGGATCCCCCTGAGGCAGAGACAATCCAATGCTGGAGAAAGCACCGTTCAGGCTGTCGGCCAAGTCGTCGTCGGCTTCCCAATGGTCTGTCGCCACGGTGCTTGCGGTTGTGCCGAGGTAGTAAGGCAGTTCCAGTGTGCCTTGCGCGGCCAGAACACCGCTTGAGCCGGTGATTTTGCCCGCTACAGCAGAAACAAGGCCTACCGGAGTCGCCGTCGCGTTCATGTTGAAGTCGGCAGCCGTGCGGTTAACGCCCGAGATTGGAGAGGGCAGCGCATTGCGGAAGTTCGATGCCAGAGCTACGCCGGCACAGTCGATGGAGTCCTGGCCAGCCGCGACGCCATCGCAGGGTGCGCCGCTTCCGAATACGGTTGCCAGTTTGTCGGCGATCGTGGAGCCATCACCCAGCGGAATGTTGGGGAAGGCGGCTACGGCACCATCAACAGCGGGCTTGACCTGAACATAGCTCTTTGCACCACCCTGAACAGCAGATTTTGCTGCGGATACTTTCACGTAGGTCGCAATCTGATCCGCAAACCAAGATCCCGGCTCAGCAATATACTGGAGCACCTTTTCGTCGTTGGACGTTGTGAAGCTGTAGCTCAGCGCCAGATTATCTTCGGTCACAGCGCCACCGGTGGCTGCTGTGATAGTCGGTTCCCAAAGACTGTTAATCAGTGTCCGGACCGGGGCAAGCGCAGAGTTGCCCAAAGGCTGTTCAACATCGGTCAGGTTCTGGTAGGCCGGTGAGGCAACGATACTGTCGCCATTCAGGTCCTTAACGCCGGTCGTTACCGCGACGATATAGCGCTTGCGCGGCTGGAGCGGCAGGATACGAATAGCTGAGGTGCCGTCCAGTGTTTCCACATCTGCACGGACATTGGCAAGGCCAGCCACGGTGGGTGGCTCGCCATTACTCAGACCCTGCACCGGATCGCCACTGGCGTATTCCAGCTCAAGAAGGAATACGGTGCTCGTATTGACAGTTGACGGATCCACCTTGCCGTTCAACTGAACCACAGCCGGGGCAACGGTAGACGCGCCGCTCAGTTCGTTCAGTGCCGTGGTCACGGGCGGCGAGGAGTCGCTGACGCCGAACGTGCCGTCTTTCTGCTCAGAATCAAAGATCAAATCATTGGGGATCGGCAGTTCACTGGTCAGCGGATTGAAGATCGGCCATGTCTTGCCGTCGAAGGCCGGGTTACTGATCTTGTAATCCGGATTTGCGTTCTTCCCCGTGGAGCCATCATCAAGACAGCCGGAAAGGCCAACGGTCGACGCTACGGCAAGGCTTATTAGCGTTTTTCTAAACATGGATGGAACCTATTCCTGTTGTTGTATCGTTATTGTCGGCGCTGATCGCCCCGGTTGGCCCGGTTACCCTCCATCAGCAGCCAATTCTTGTCTGAAAACCTGCGGAGATGCGTTCGACTGCCCTCCAGCCAGCGCTCTGATGCGAACGCACCAGTGGTTTCTATCAGTCTGACTATATCGGAAGAAACTGAAACCTGTTGATCGCTCTAAAGTGTGATTCTGAGTCAGCCGTACCCCGCGCGTGCCTTTATGAAAAATAGAACGGGGTCCGGATACTGTCGAGTATCGGGACCCCGTTCTGAGGCTTCTTTCACGCTGTCTGACGATCCCCGGTCCAACCCGGCGAATCAGTCAAAGCGGCTGAAGTCCGGTTTGCGTTTTTCCTGGAATGCGGTGAAGGCTTCGCTGGCCTCGGCTGACTTCAGGCGCTCGCCAAACAGTTTTCCCTCGGCCAGCAGTGTTTCCCGGATGGCCTCCCGGTTGGGTCGGTTGAGCAGGGCCTTGGTGGCCCGAATGGCCGCGGGCGGTTGTGAGGCCAGTTGCTGACAGGCGGCCAGGGCCTCGGATTCGGTGTTGTCGGGGGCGCAGATGCAGTTGAGCAGCCCCAGTCGATCGGCCTGTTCGGCATCGAAGGGGCTGCCCAGCATCAGCAGTTCACTGGCCCGGGCGCGGCCCAGCCATTGCGGCAGCAGCAGGCTCGAGGCGCCCTCCGGGCAAAGGCCCAGGTTGGCAAACGGCATCTGGAAACGGGTATTGGTACCGGCGAAGACCAGGTCGCAATGCAGCAGCATGGTGGTGCCGATACCGACGGCCGGGCCATTGACGGCGGCGACAACCGGTTTGCCGGCATTGGCCAATGCAAACAGGAAGCGGCCGACCGGCGTGGATTCGAATTCGCCCGGTAGCCCCTCGGCAAAGTCCTTCAGGTCGTTGCCGGCAGTGAAGCAGTCGGCGCTGCCGGTGATCAGTGAGCAGCGGATGGCGGCGTCCGACTCGGCATCGACCAGGGCATCCGCCAGGCCGGTATACATGGCGTGGGTGAGGGCGTTCTTGCGCTCGGGGCGATCGATGCGAATGACTTGTACGCGATCGTGACGTTCGGTCCGGATGAAATCGGTCACTGGGATCTCCTGCTTGTCGTTCTCGGTGGTGTGGGGCGATTAAAGCTGGATTTGGTCTCTCAATGCAACCGGATTGCCGGGCTGCTGGCCGGAGGACGTGCGCCAGGCCCGAGGCAAAACCGGCCGGGCGCTGATTCCTGCCGTTGAATCGGGTAGACTATGGCGCACTTTTTGAGCGTCGTCTGGGGTCGGCCATGCGGCCCATGCCCGGGACGACCGGAGACCCACGAAGCAGGTGTCGCGGCCCCGCCAGCAATGGCTGGGTGATTGTCCTCCCGGATCAATGCGTTATGCGCACCTTCCAACTGATGAGAGCCGATATGACCACAGTAATTCGCCAGGACGACCTGATCGAAAGCGTTGCCGATGCGCTGCAGTTCATTTCCTATTATCACCCCAAGGATTTCATCCAGGCTGTCTACGAGGCCTATCAGAAGGAAGAGTCCCAGGCGGCCAAGGATGCCATGGCCCAGATCCTGATCAACTCCCGCATGTGCGCCCAGGGCAAGCGCCCGATCTGCCAGGACACCGGCATCGTGACGGTGTTCGTCGAAGTGGGCATGGACGTGCGGTGGGATGCCGAGATGTCCCTGGACGATATGGTCAACGAAGGCGTGCGCCGCGCCTATACCCATCCGGATAACGTCCTGCGGGCCTCCGTGCTGGCGGATCCGGACGGCAAGCGCCAGAACACCAAGGACAACACGCCGGCGGTTATCCACCACAAGCTGGTGCCGGGCGATAAGGTGGAAGTGCATGTGGCCGCCAAGGGCGGTGGTTCGGAAGCCAAGTCCAAGTTTGCCATGCTGAACCCGTCCGACTCGGTGGTCGACTGGGTCCTTAAGATGGTGCCGCAAATGGGCGCCGGCTGGTGTCCGCCGGGCATGCTGGGCATCGGCATCGGTGGTACTGCCGAGAAGGCGATGGAACTGGCGAAGGAAGCGTTGCTCGATCCGATCGATATCCACGACCTGCAGGCTCGTGGCGCCTCCAACCGGGCTGAGGAGCTGCGCCTGGAACTGTTCGACAAGGTCAACGATCTGGGCATCGGCGCCCAGGGTCTGGGTGGTCTGACCACGGTGCTGGACGTGAAGGTGAAGGATTATCCGACCCACGCCGCCAACAAGCCGGTCGCGATCATCCCGAACTGCGCCGCAACCCGTCATGCGCACTTCGTGCTGGACGGCTCTGGCGCCTCCCTGCAGACCCCACCGAGCCTGGACGACTGGCCGGAAATTACCTGGGAAGTGGGTGAGAACGTTCGCCGCGTCAACCTGGACACGGTCACCCCGGAAGAGGTGCGCGACTGGAAACCGGGCGAAACCGTCCTGCTGTCGGGCAAGATGCTGACCGGCCGCGATGCGGCCCACAAGAAAATGGTCGATATGATCGAGAAGGGCGAGGAGCTGCCGGTCGACCTGAAGGGCCGCTTCATCTATTACGTGGGCCCGGTCGATCCGGTCCGTGAAGAGGTGGTTGGGCCGGCCGGTCCGACCACCGCGACCCGGATGGACAAGTTTACCCACACCATGCTGGAAAAAACCGGCCTGACCGGGATGATCGGCAAGGCCGAGCGTGGCCAGGTGGCGATCGATGCCATCAAGGAGTTCGGTGCGGTCTACCTGATGGCCGTCGGTGGTTCCGCCTACCTGGTCTCCAAGGCGATCAAGAAGGCGGAAGTCGTGGCCTTCGAGGAGTTGGGTATGGAGGCCATCTACGAGTTCGAGGTGGAAGACATGCCGGTGACGGTGGCGGTCGACTCCAATGGCAGCTCCGTGCACCAGACCGGTCCGGTGGAGTGGCACGAGAAGATCATTGCGGCCAAGGCGGTTTGATGTTCGGTATCCGCTGAAAGCAAAAAGGGGCCTGTCATGGGCCCCTTTTTTGTGTCTTCAATGTAGCCGACGCTTTAGCTTCGGAGTAGCCCGCAGGGCTACTGGATCATACCGCCAGGCTCCGTTGTCCTGTCAGGCGCCTTGCGGCGCCTCAGAAGCTGAAGCGTCTGCTACACGCTCGGGTTGTCCGCTCCGGCCAGCCACTTCCGGGCTTCTTCCACCTCGTCCATCCGGAACACTCTCAGCTCCATATCCAGGAACCGCGACATGAACCGGGCAAAGGGGCCGATCCAGCCGGAGTCCGAGACGACGGCACAGTGGGTGAAGTCCTTGAGGTGTTTGCGGTCGAACCGGATGGCGTCCTTCAGGATCGACAGGTCGAAGCCGTCGAAATCCCGCACGACCTCGATCAGTTTGACCTTGCCGTGCTGTTGGATAAAAGCCTCCATGTGGGCGGCAATCTGCTCAAAATCCTCGGCGGATACCCGGCCTTCAACCCGGATTTCCACCGTTTTCTGTTCGGGATACTCCACGTATTCAGTGGCCATCGTTGTCTCCTCCACAGGGTGGGAGCGGTCAGGATGAACAGCTGATCTCCAGATGTTTGCCCCAGTCCGGGGGCAGCGCGGCATAATGCTCGTTTTCCGGCTGCTCGTCGTAGGGGCGTTTCAGGACTTCCATCAACTTTTGGGCGGTCTCGTACTGGCCGGTCTGGGCGTCCTGGATCGCTTCCTGCGCCAGGTAGTTGCGCAGGATGTACTTGGGATTGACGGTGCACATGGCCTGGTCCCGCTGTTCCGGTGAGCGCGTTTCCTGCGCGAGTCGGGCGTCGTAGCGCGTCAGCCAGTCGTCAGCGACGGCTCGATCCACGAACAGGTCCCGGACCGGGGCGTTGCCGCGGGAGGCCCGTGTCGACAGGCCCCGGAAAAACAGGGTGTAGTCGATGTGGTGCTCATGCAGCATGCTGAACAGGTCCATGATCAGGGACATATCGCCTTCGGCATCCTGCTCCAGTCCGAGCTTTTGCTTCATCAGGGATTCGAAGGTGCCGTTGTAGGTAGTCTCGTAGCAGCGCAGCGCCCGGCGCAGGTCGTCCTCGTCCATCACATGGACCAGGGACTGTGCCAGGAACTGGCAGTTGATAAAGCCGATCTGGGGCTGGCGGTTGTAGGCGTAACGGCCGCCCTGGTCGGTATGGTTGCAGATGTAGCCGGCATCGAAATCGTCGAGGAAGGCGTAGGGGCCATAGTCGAAGGTATCGCCGATGATCGACATGTTGTCGGAATTCATGACGCCGTGGCAGAAACCCACGGCCTGCCATTGGGCGACTAATCGCGCGGTACGCCGGACCACCTCTTCCAGCCACATGCGATAGCGGTCGGGCAGGGGCTCGTCCTGCAGTTCCGGAAAGTGCAGGGCGATGGTGTGATCCAGCAGTTCGCGGGTGGCCTCCGGCCCCTGGTGATAGGCGGTGTATTCGAAGTGGCCAAAGCGGATGTGGGTCTGGGCGACGCGCATCAGGGTGGCGGCGGTCTCGATGGACTCGCGCATCACCGGATCCTTGGCACTGGTCATGAACAGCGCGCGGGTGGTGGGAATGCCCAGGTGGTGCATGGCCTCGCTGCACAGGTATTCGCGCAGCGTGGAGCGCAATACGGCGCGCCCATCGCCAAAGCGGGAATAGGGCGTCAGGCCGGCGCCCTTGAGGTGCCAGTCCCAGTGTCGGCCGTCGGGGCCGATGGTCTCCCACATCAACAGGCCACGGCCGTCGCCCAGGTCCGGGTTGTAGGCTCCGAACTGGTGACCGGTGTACTTCATGGCGACGGGGTCCATGCCGTCCAGCAGTTCCTGGCCGGCACCAACGCGGGCCCAGTCTTCCCGGTCACCGGGGGGCAGCCCCATCTCGTCAGCCAACTCGTCATTGAAGAGCACCAGGCGAGGCGCTTTCAGCGGTGTCGGCTGGATTCGGGTGTAAAAGTGATCGGCGAGCTGGATGTAGCGATTTTCGACTCTGAGTGCTGTCAGAATGCCTCCTTCGGAGCGCCGGGAACAGATGGCTCCTTTGGTTATTGCTGTCTGGATCCAGTGTGCCTCTTTCAGTGGTTTTTGCACAGGGGCGTTCGGCCCCGGTTACTTGCCGGGCCATTCCGGTAGAATACCGGCATGCCTGAACTGATATTGCACACCCGGTTTCGTCACTGCCGTCCCCGCGTGCTGCTCCTGTCCGGATACGATGCCGGTAGCCATCGCCGCTGGCGCGAGCAACTTGTGGCGTCGCAGCCTGCGTTCGAATGGCAGGTCCTGACGCTGCCACCACGCTACTTCCGCTGGCGGATCCGGGGCAACGCCCTGAGCTGGTTGGATGAGCCGCTGTTGGCGGAGCACTGGGACCTGGTGGTGGCGACGTCCATGGTGGATGTAACCGGCCTGCGGGCCTTTCACCGGCATCTGGCTACCGTGCCGGTGCTGCTCTACATGCACGAAAACCAGTTTGCCTATCCGGATTCCGGCGACCAGCACGCCAGCGTCGACCACCAGATGGTGAACCTGTACAGCGCGCTTTCAGCGGATTGGGTGGCGTTTAACAGCGACTGGAACCGGACCAGTTTCCTGACAGGGATCCGCAATCTGCTGGCCCGGTTGCCGGATGCGGTTCCCGAGGGCGTGGCGGAGCGCATCGACGGGAAGTCCGAAGTCCTCCCGGTGCCCATCGGCGATCACCTGTTTGCGGGGGAGGAGCGTGCCATCGACCGGCACTGCCCACACCTGTTGTGGAACCACCGCTGGGAGTATGACAAGGGCCCGGATCGCCTGTTCGCGCTGTTGGAGCAGTTGGTGGCCAGGGGGCAGGATTTCCGGTTGAGTGTGGTGGGCGAACAGTTCCGGCGTCAGCCGGAGGCCTTTGCGGCGATTCGCGAGCGCTACGCCGAACACCTGGTTCACTGGGGTTATCTGGCCCAACGCCAGGATTACGATAACCTGCTTCGCCAGGCCGATGTCGTGATCTCCACGGCGCTACACGATTTCCAGGGGCTGTCGATGCTTGAAGCCATAGCGGCCGGGTGCCTGGCGTTGGCGCCGGAAAGGTTGGCCTATCCGGAATATATCGCCCCAGGAGGCCTTTATGGTAGCCGTCCGGACGATGTTGAGCTGGAGGCCGATGGTGCCGCCCGAACCTTGCTGACGATGCTGCAAGACCGGCCGCTGGAATCTATCGACAACTGGCGCCTTTCGCGACTCCAGCCACGCTACCGGGACCGGCTGACAAGGTTACTGGCTCCCTAGAGCGGCACGGACCTGATCGGCGGCCCTGGGCTTGAGGCGTCCCTGATCCAGCAGCCATTGAATACAGGCTTGCAGGGTTTGCTCCGCATTCCGGGGCGCCAGTCCGAACGTCTCGTTGGTTTCCCGGGTATCGATGTAGGCGTAGCGCTCGGCAACCTCATAGACGAGGTCGTAGGTGAAGGGCGGGGTCACGCCGAACAGCCTGCACACGCGTTCCGTCCACTTGGCACTCCACAACAGCATGCCGCGACCGAAGGGCAGGTGCATCGGTTTGATGCCAGTGAGTCGCTTCAGCAGTAGGGCAGCCTGCCTGACCTCAACGTTTTCGCCGCCCACCACGTAGCGTCGCCGGTTTTCGCCCCGGGTGAGGGCGGCAACATGGGCCGCAGCCACATCGCGGACGTCGACCAGGTTCAACCCGCCCGGATAGGTCTGCCCGACGCCATTCAACCAGTCCATCACCAACTGATTGGACGGCGTCACCCGGTAGTCGCCAGGACCCAGTACGATGGCCGGACAGATCACGACCAGGTGGATGCCGGATTCCTCGGCCAGTTTCTGTGCGGTCTGTTCGCTGCGGGTCTTGGCAATGTAGTAGGGATTGCTGGGGTCGTTGTTCCAGTCGTCGCCAGTGCGCAGCTCTTGTGGGTCGTACGAAAAGCCGACGGAAGCCACCGAACTGGTGTAGACAATGCGCTGGATCCGGTTGGCTTGGGCAGCGGCAAAGACGTTGCGGGCGCCCTGGATGGCCGGCTCCACAATCTCGTCCGGTGATCGGGCAATGGTCTTGTAGACCGCAGCCATGTGGATGATGGCATCCATGCCCTGCGCGGCCTCGGTCAACGCCTGGGCGTCCATGATGTCACCGCGGAAGAGGTCGACGTCGAGCCCTTCCAAACCGCGCAGGTCCGCCGATGGGCGGACGAAAGCCCGGGCACTGTGCCCCTGTTCGATCAGCTGGCGGACGACGTGACTGCCAATATGACCGTTGGCGCCGGTAACGAGAACGCGCATGGCGATGCCCCTGAATTGCATTGACAATGAGATGAATCGAGACGCTAACCGATTCTTCCATGGAAGTGGAGACAGATCTGTCGAACAAGTCTCTTTGTCTTTGTGTGACTCTATGTAACTTATTGTGAATATTAAAATATTGTAAAATCACGTGAAACAGTTCACGATAACGGCCCGGTTCCATGGCGATAATGGAACGGTCACCAGGTGGAATATCACGGAGGATTTTTGGCCTGTCAGCAAGGCAATGATTTGCGGTGGGTAAAAGAGGTACACACCATGCTAAAACGAATGCAGCAGATGATTGATCGGCGGAAAGGTCACAAGGACAGCAGTGTTGCGCAAAGCGACGCGAGAACTCCTCCTCCTGCGAAACCCGCAGACGAGAACCAGCGCGACGAGTGGGACATGTCCCCGCAGGATGCCCTGCAAGTGGGGATTGTTGCCCGTTACAAGTAATCGGCCCTGTCAGGGTATTCGCCTCCCGGCGGGAGGTTTCCATCGGTTCCGGGCTGTGGAAAGATAATCGCCAACGGTTTTCCTTCCCGGCCCGGTGAGCATGGCAGCATCCGACGGTTTACCCAGTCCAGACGATCGCAGTCAATTACGACCCCGATTTGCCCTGATACTGGCGCTCAGTGCCTGTGTCCATCTTCTCCTGTTCATTCTGTTTCCGGACGATTTCTGGCAACCCGATGCTCCCCACGATATCGGTTCGCTCTCGATTGAGATTGTCAGAAACAAACCGGAACCGGCCCCTCAACCGCACCTGAAGCAAAAGCAACCGGCGGCCCGGCAGCCGGATTCTGCCGAGCAGCGCCAGCACCTGCCACGCAATAACGCCGAGAAAACGGATCTGCGTGGAACTGACTTTGATGCACCTGTCGAAGATACGCCGGTGGCGGGGGAGAGCAAACCCACTCAACCCCATGTCAACGCGGAGGATGAAAGGACCCGGATTGCCGAAGGGCATCCGGATAGAACCGACAGGGCGACCGCCAGGCCCCAGGTCACGTCGAACCGGTCATCGACTTCCGTTCCCGAGAAACAGGAGAAGAAACTGCAGGCACCCCAGGGCATGAAATCCCTGTCGGACCAGGAGCTGGCGGGGGCCCGGGCCGGCTCAAAGGATAGCGAGATCGAACGGCGTCGCATCCAGATGGTCAACCATTTCCTGGCCCGGATGCAGATTCAGGTGGATGAGCGGTTCCGCAGGCCGCTGGATGCGAAGGCCTATGAGGAAGGTATTATCGCCTTTGAACTGGACCCTTCCGGCTACCTGCTATCGGCCCGAATCGTCCAGTCCTCCGGTAACACCCGCCTGGACGCCAGTGCGCTGCAGGCGATCCGGGCGGTGCCCCGGTTCGAGGTGCCGGATTCGCCCATTGTCGCGGCCCGCTATTACCGGTACCTGACATTCCGCTATACCGGCGAATAGCGGTTGCCGGGCTCAGCGGGTAAAGTAACGCATCGCCAACAGCCTGAAACGACTCACCATGCGCAATACTCATGACGTTCTGCTCCGCAACAGCGAATACCTGACCGGCCGCCTGGCCCTGATCGGCCTGGTGGACGCGTCTATTCTGGGCCAGCTACCGGGAGAGCCCGGCCTGCTGGTGACCGATCATGCCGGCATTCATGAGCAATGGCAGGCGTTGACGGACTGGCAGCCGGTTTTTGGCTATGAGGGCGCGGCGCTGACCGCCGATAGCGTGGACAGTGTTGTGGTCTTCATGCCCAAGTCCCGTCAGGAACTGGAACTCAGGCTGGCGTTGGCGGGGCATCTGGCCCGTGCCGGTGGCACGTTGTTGCTGATTGGTGAGAAGAAAGAAGGCATTGCCGGTGGGGCGCGGGTGCTGCAGTTTACCTATCCCGATGCCTACAAGGTCGATAGCGCGCGCCATTGCCAGGTCTGGATGGCCAGGGTGCCTGCCGGCATGACCGGCTTCAACCTGAACGCCTGGAAGAGCTGGCACACCATCCGCGCAGGCGGGATCGAGCTGGAAGTTGCCGGCTTGCCGGGTATTTTTTCCGATGGCCGGCTTGATGCCGGGACGGAGCAGTTGTTGGCCTCATTCGGGGAAGAAACGCCGGTGGGGCCGGTGCTGGATTTTGCCTGCGGTGCCGGCGTGGTGGGGGCCTGGCTGGCCCGAAAGGCGCCGGATCTGACGGTCGACGCCGTGGATGTGCAGTTCCAGGCGGTCGCCTGTGCCCGGGCGACCTACGCCCGGAATGGCGTCAAGGGCGAGATCCGATCTTCCGATGGGTTGGCGGCGGTGGCCGGCCGTTACCGTCTGCTGGTCAGTAACCCGCCGTTCCACACCGGTGTGAAGACCGATACCTCCATGACCGAAGCGTTCCTGCGGGAGGCGGCGAATCACCTGGAGTCCGGTGGTGAGCTGCGCATCGTGGCGAACCGTTTCCTGCCGTATCCGGAGCTGATCAAGCGGTACATCGGTCCGTGCGAGACCCTCAGCGAGGATCGCAAGTTCAGCGTCTATCGGGCGTTTCGGCGATAGCGGCGTCAGGCGCCGTAATAGCCGGACGTTCCTTCCGCTGCTGACGGACGGTGCGGGACCCGCCCCTCCTCCTGGTAATGGATATCCCACCAGCAATGGGGAAGCTGCTCGCCGGACGGGAAAACCAGCGACTGCTTGTCGAAGCGTTCGGGGTCCTGGGGTTCCTCACCCCAGAGGAACCAGGCTTCCACCGTATCCTTGCAGGGGTTGGTCAGCGTTGTCAGATCGTTGGTCTCGATCAGGTGCCCGGTGGGCATGTGTTTGAGCAGCATGGACTTACCTCCCTTGGGGAGCCACGAACGCGGCGCAGGATGACGCCCGTTCCGGGGTTCCTCGACTCACTGTACGGTCAGCATAGTCCCTACGTCGTCCCTTGATAAAGTGGATTGTCATCGCTCCCGGCGTTCACTGAAATGTCCCCGAACCGTCACAAGGCTGTCACTGCGACGGGGGAGGCTGGCGATGGAACCAGCCAACGGTGAGGGGGAATGTGGATGCACCAGTACCGGAGTGTTTTTATCTCGGACGTTCACCTGGGGTCACCCGACTGCCAGGCGGACTATCTGCTGGATTTCCTGGACAACGTACGGTGCGAAACGCTTTACCTGGTGGGTGACATCATTGACCTGATTGCCATGCAGCGACGGGTGCATTTCCCGGTCTCCCACCAGGCCGTGATCCGGAAACTGGTCGACCTCGCCGCGGGCGGGACCCGGGTCATCTACGTGCCCGGTAACCATGATGAATTCCTGCGTAACTTCTGCGGGCAGACGCTGGCGGGTATTGACCTGCGCCACAAGGCCGTGCACACGACGGCCGATGGTCGCCGCTTTGTGGTGTGTCACGGTGACCAGTTCGATCAGGTCGTACGTTGCAGCCCGTTGTTGTTGCTGGTCGGTGACCGGGCGCACGGGGTGCTGCTGCGGCTGAACCGCTGGTACAACGCCTGGCGCCGGCTGCGGAACAGGCCCTACTGGTCTCTCGCCGCCTGGGTCAAGACCCGCGTCGGTCAGGCCCGGGCCTTCATCCAGCGCTTCGAGATGGCAGCCCTGACTGCGGCAGAGCGCGGCCAGTACGACGGCTATATCTGCGGCCATATCCACTCGGCCGGGTTTCGCCAGGGAACGGGCGGTCTCTATTGCAACGACGGGGACTGGGTCGAGCACTGTACAGCATTGGTGGAAGGGTTCGACGGCAGCCTGGATATTCTGCACTGGTCGGAGCGGTCCCATATCGTCGACTCCGAGCCCGCGCGAAGCCCGTCAAGGCCGCCGGCCTGGGCCGGCCATGTCCCGCTGCGTCCGGAATCCGGCGGCCTCGCGGCACGGGTACCCACCCGCCACTGAACCGGGCGGTGACCTCAGGGGGCGCTGGGATCGGCGGCTCGCGAACGCTTGAGATCAGCCCGCATCTTCAGGCGCGATTCGCGGCGCATATCGGCCTCACGGTACCGGCGTAGCTGCTTGTCGGTTTCCGGTTCGACTTCCGGGACGGTCACCGGATTCCCGGCGTCGTCCAGCGCGACGAACGTGAAGTACGCCGACACGATATGCCGCTCTTCCCGCGTGTAGCTGTTTTCAGCCACCACCCGTACGCCGATTTCCATCGACGAATGCCAGCTTCGGTTGATCGACACCCTGAAAATCAGGGTGTCGTTGCCCTTGGCCGGGGCCCGGAAGGCGAACGAATCCACGGCGGCCGTCACGCAGACGCAGCCCGAATGGCGTTCGGCCACCACCAGGGCCAGCCGGTCGCATTTGGCCATGATCATGCCACCGAAGGCGGTCTGGTGGGCATTCAGGTCATTCGGGAAAACCTTGTAGACATGACCTTCAATCGCGGACGCCGAAACCGTCGCGGTCCAGAGTGTTTGCATGGGCGGAGTTCCTCGTAACATCGCATGGTCTGCGGGCGCCAGTTTCTCAGATACCGCAGCCGGCGGCCATTCAGACGAAAAAAGCCCCAGGGGTGAGGGGCAAGGAAGCTCCGCAATGGAGCTGTCGTCGATGCAACGTTTGACTCGTGCGTCAGTCGTTTCCGTGATTCCCGGTGTCGTTCTGTTTGGGTCGCAGATCGTGCCATTGGTCGATCAGGGCCTTGGCGCGGCTTTCGGCGCTGGTCCGGTAATGCCGGAGCTTGGGTTTCACGTCCAGCTCATACGCCTTACCGGCGCGGTCGCTCAGGTAAGCCGACATCATGTTGGCATTCCAGATCAGCTTCCTGCGGACGTCGTAAGTGGCAATATCCAGTCGCATGGCCAGTTGGCGCAGGGAGGGGTTACGCTCGCGAATCTGGCTGACGATGTCCGCCAGGCTGGCGTTCTCCGACGGATCCGCGCCCATGTCCTTCAGCATCTTCCTGAGTTCGATGGAAGCGGCATCCACCTGGGGGCGGATCTGGGCTTCCATCTGTTCCCGGAGATGCCTGACGTTTTCCAGACTGTCCTTCAAAGAATACTGCACCATGATTACCTCTCGCGTAGACTGCGTAGCCGGTCGGTGCCGGCTACAAGCGGGCTGACTTGATGATGGGGTTACCATAGCGACAATTATTAGAGTGTTCAGCCTATCAGGATTATAACGGTGGAGATCGGAGTGTCGGCGGATAACCAGCTGCAACTGGGAAATGGCATGTTGCGTCTTGAGCGCCCCGGGAAAGGCGGCCGCGAGCTGCGGGCCTGGGACGCCGCGGACGAGCAGCTTATAGCGGCGGTTCTGGAGCGCTGGCCGGAGGTAGGTCCGGTGCGCCCAGACATGGCCATCATTGACGACGGTTTTGGCGCGCTGACCCTCGGGTTGGCGAGCTATACGCCGGTGAGCCTGGCCGACAGCGCGTTGTGCCGGGTGGCCGTCAACCGGAACGCGGAACTGAACGATTGTCCGCCACCGGAGGTTCAGAGCTGGCTGGCCCCACCAGCCGATCGGTTCGATGTCATTGTGCTCAAGATCCCCCGCCACCTGGATTACCTGGAATACCTGCTGCGCTGGGCCAATGACCACCTGGTTCCGGGCGGCCTGGTAATTGCCGGGGGCATGATCAAACACCTGCCGGACCGCTGTGCCGATGTCTTTGCACGACTGATGGGCAGTAACGAGGCCCAACCGGCCAGACGCAAGGCCCGCGTCATTTTCGCCCGGCGCGGCGCCGCAGGCCTGGCCGACTGGAACCGGCAGATTGCCGGGTATGCCATGGCGGATACCGCAGGCGAGATCGAAGCATTGCCCGCTGTTTTTTCCCGCGATCAGCTCGACCGGGGCACGCGGGTGTTCCTGCCCCACGTGCGGGAGGCGCTGGCCGCGCTGCCGGCAGGCGCGCGCGTGCTGGACCTGGGGTGTGGCAACGGCGTGCTCGGGGTGACGGCACTGCTGGATCGTGAGGACTGCGTTGTGACGTTTGCGGATGTGTCCAGCCAGGCCGTGGCCAGTGCCCGGTACAACTGTGAGGTGAGAGGCGTCGTCGACCGGGCCCGGTTCCACCATGGAGACGGCGTCCCGCGGGGCGAGCGTTTTGATCTTATCCTGTGTAACCCGCCGTTCCACGAGGGTGGAACCGTGGGTGACCACATCGCCCTGCGAATGTTCCGGCAGTCCGCGGCCGCGCTGGCACCAGGCGGTCAGTTGCTGGTGGTGGGCAATCGCCACCTGGGTTATCACGTCAAGCTGAAACGCTGGTTTGGTGTGGTAGCGCAGCAGGGGGGCGATCCGAAATTCGTGATCTTCGCCTGCCGCGTCAGCCGTTGACGGGGCGGTCGTAACCCATGCGGGCCAAGGTGTCCACGATGGTCTGGGTCTGGCTGTCGATCTCGACATTGACCCGGTCGCCGACAGCTAGCCCGCCAAAGGTGGTGACGCGGAGGGTTTCGGGGATCAGGTGGACGTTGAAGGTGTCTTCCGTCACGCTGCCAATGGTCAGGCTGGCACCGTTGACGGCGATATAGCCCTTGGCAAAGATGTATTTCATCCAGTCACGGGGCACCCGGAAATAGAGGGTGCGATTGTTCTCCGGCGTCTCGATGGCGGTGACTTCCGCGGTGGTGTGAACGTGCCCGGACAACAGGTGGCCGCCAATCTCATCGCCGATGCGGGCGGCGCGTTCGAAGTTGACGTGATCGCCGGTCTTCAGGTCGCCCAGCGTGGTCAGGCTGAGGGTTTCCTGCATGGCGTCGAAATACAGTGTCTTCCCTTCCTGCCGCGTGACGGTCAGGCAGGTCCCGTTCAGGGCAACCGAGGCGCCAATTTCGACACCGTCGACACGATCTTCCGGAAAGGCCAGGATAAAGGTGGACAGGCCGGGGCGTTGCGCCACATTGATGACTCGGGCCTGGCCCTGAACGATTCCGGTAAACATGGTGTCTCCAGTGCTGGAAAGGAAAGTCGGGGGCGCCGGTTCGGGGCGCTCCACAGGCTGGCAGTAGGATAACGGTCCTGTCTGTCGGTGCCAAGACGCCATCGGCTCAAGGTTTCCAATCCGCCGCCGATACCCTTTCTGTCAAGGGGGCTTGACGGCGATGACAGGCGAACAGGGGAGGGATGGCATGGCAGTATCCGACGCGAACGAGCGGCCGTCGCCTGTCCTGCAGCCTGGGCGTCCTGCCGATCCCGAACCGGCCCAACCCCCGGCTACGACGAGCGGTGCCCAACCACCGGCGACCCGCAGTGCCGGGGATTCCCGGCCGCCGCAGACGACCCAGGCCGACGAGACAGGGTCCGAACCTGGTGAAGCCGTCGCCGAGGCAGGGGAGGCTCCGGAAGAGTCGCCCGGCGAGAGCAGGGAAGAAATCCTGCTGCGCCAACGGGATCGCCGCCGGCTCCTGCGTCAGTGCGAACGGGTTCTGCTGCTGGATTTCAATACCCTGGCCATGCCGGACTGGCCGGACAACTTCAGCCTGGCCACAGCCCGCCGCCGTCGGGATCTCTGGCTGTTCTCCGCTTCGTTGGCGGCTGTGGTGTTCCTGGCCGGGGTGCCCGGGTTGGTTCCCGCCTGGGTGGCCGGCAGCGGGTTTGGCGCATTCGTGCTGATCGCACTGTCGGGTGTGCCGTTTATCCGCCGACTCTTTTCCTCCCGACCCAGTTACATGGACTTGCTGTTGTTGCGCCAGCAACGGCTACGGGAAGCCCGCAGCCATGTCAGCCACCTGGAGGGCGACGAGGGGCTGGCGTGGCAGTGCGCGATGATGGCCGAATGCAACCCGGCGTTGCGGTCTACCCGTTTCGGGACGCTGGTCAACCTGTCCGAGAAGCGGGTATTGGCGCGCCAGTTACGGCGGCGTGAGCACATCCGTCTTTACCTGATTTTCATGCTGGAAGCCGAGAAGGCATACGATCGCCTCCAGAGCCGGTATTTCGAGGGGCACCAGTTGGCCATCGATAACGGCTGGGAGCGGCCGGACCCGGCGGCTGATCCCTCTGAACCCAGGGAAACCGGGCCGGAAGAATCCGCCGAGTCGGACTGATCTGCAGCGTGACGTCGTCGGCTCCGGAACTTCCGGTGTCTCGGGTCGGTGCATTTTGGTGCATCATGCGATCACAATCATGATCGATTGTGGTGCTTGATCGGCCGGTCTCTCCTGATAACGCACCATAAGGGTGCGTCAAACGACGTTTTTAGATCTGTATCTTATTTTCTGAAAGCCCTTTATAGCTCCCAACTCTTTGATGTCAGGACGAGTGTTCCAGGGTGGAACACATCTTGTATCTGTGTGCGCCCAAACAATGCAGCGGGGCATGCAGGTGCAACGACGTGCGGACGGGTGGCTGTCAGCCGGCTCGCGTGCAGCCCCGGCGGTTCATCAGAATAAAGACGGGAGCATTAAACCGTGGAGACGACAAGCGCAGTGGAAACGCTGCTGCAGAGTGCGAATACCTTCTTTCTGCTGCTTGGGGCGATCATGGTGCTGGCGATGCACGCCGGTTTCGCCTTCCTGGAAGTTGGTACGGTGCGGCACAAGAACCAGGTCAACGCCCTGGTCAAGATCATGACGGATTTCGGTGTCTCGACGCTGGCCTATTTCTTTATCGGCTACAGTGTGGCCTACCATACGAACTTCTTCGCCAGCGCTTCGGTGCTGACGGCAGCCAACGGCTATGACCTGGTCAAATTCTTTTTCCTCCTGACGTTTGCGGCGGCGATCCCCGCCATTGTTTCCGGCGGCATCGCCGAGCGGGCACGTTTCTACCCGATGCTGGTCGCCTCCGGTTTCATCGTGGCGCTGGTGTATCCCTTCTTCGAAGGGCTGGTATGGAACGGCAACTATGGTTTCCAGGACTGGCTGGATGCCACCTTTGGTGCCGCTTTCCATGACTTTGCCGGATCGGTGGTCGTGCACGGCGTCGGTGGCTGGATCGCACTGGCTGCAATCCTGCTGCTGGGGGCGCGTAAAGGTCGTTACCGCAATGGCCGGGTGGTGGCATTCGCGCCGTCCAACATTCCCTTCCTGGCACTCGGTGCCTGGATCCTGTGTGTGGGCTGGTTTGGCTTCAATGTCATGTCCGCCCAGACACTGGATGGCATCAGCGGCCTTGTCGCCGTGAACAGCCTGATGGCGATGGTTGGCGGTATCGTGGTGGCCATGCTGGTGGGGCGCAAGGACCCGGGCTTTATCCATAACGGGCCGCTGGCCGGTCTGGTGGCGGTGTGTGCCGGTTCCGACCTGATGCATCCCATCGGCGCCCTGGTCACTGGCGGTATTGCCGGCGCGCTGTTCGTGTTTCTGTTCGAGTGGGCCCAGAACAGGATGCCGCGTCTGGACGATGTGCTCGGTGTGTGGCCGCTGCATGGCATTTGCGGTGCCTGGGGTGGCCTGGCCGCCGGTATCTTCGGCCAGTCCGTGTTGGGCGGCCTAGGCGGCGTGAGCTTGATGTCCCAGTTGGTCGGTACGGTCATTGGCATCCTGGTTGCCTTTGTCGGCGGTCTCGTCGTCTATGGCCTGGTCAATGTGGTCAGTTCGATTCGGCTGTCGGAAGAGGAAGAGTTTGAGGGCGCTGACCTGTCCGTTCACCGCATCGCGGCCACGTCGATGGATAAGTAGCCGGTCTCCAGGGCTTTCGAAGACAAGAACGCAGGCACCGAAAGGGCCTGCGTTCTTTTGTTTCGGGGGTATGGGCCTGTAAAGAAAACCGGCGGGTTATACTGGCCGTTGATGGGAGCTGTGGGCGCCCTTGTCCGGGGCCGACGGGTTGCTTGACAAGGATGGGCATCAAACGTATGTTTTAAACATACGTTTGGTAGGTTCACCCTTGGCGGTAGGTTATGGCGCAGTCCGATACAGTTGATCGCATCCTCAATGCTGCAGAAGAGCTGTTCGCAGAACGTGGCTTCTCTGAAACATCGCTGCGTATGATTACCAGCAAGGCTAACGTCAACCTGGCTGCGGTCAATTACCATTTTGGCTCAAAGAACGCGCTTATCCAGGCGGTCTTTGCCCGCTTCCTGACGCCGTTTTCGGAGACCCTGGATAAGGCCTTCGATGACCTTGAACGCCGCTGCAAGGGTGAACCGCCGACACTGCAGCAAACGCTCTGGGTGCTGACCGAAAGCGCCGTACGCATGCCCCATCGCAATGAAAAGGGGATCTCCATCTTCATGCGGCTGCTGGGGCTGGCCTATACGCAGTCCCAGGGGCACCTGCGCAAGTTCCTGGAGCAGGAGTATAGCGAACCCTTCGGGCGGCTGATGCGACTGCTCAAGGCCGGTACGCCGCAACTCTCCGCCGTGGACCGTTACTGGCGCATCCAGTTTATGCTGGGTGCCACGGCTTTCACCATGTCCAGCAGCGACGCTCTGCGCGAAATCCTCGAGAACAAGCTGGGCATCGATACCACGGTGCAGGAAATCGCTGCGCGCCTGGTGCCTTTCCTGGCTGCGGGCCTGCAGGCCGACGATCCCATCTCGGTACCGCAGACCGCCTGAATGCGGCACCATGGTCCTGTTCCGGGGCCATCTGTTCCATTACTGTTTTGTAAAACACCGGGTGTTGCCGCTCCCCGTGTGGGCTGGCCCGTTGTGACCGGTGGCTCCCCTGGGGTAATCTCTGCGCCATTGAACCGGATTCGGTGAATCCGGGCCACCGGACCGAGGTGACGTGTGTCCTTTGCCGAGCATCTGCAGATCAGTCTTTCCCGTCAGACGCTGACCGCGCGTATGGACGATGGCGCGCTGTTGACCTACCCGGTTTCGACCGCCGCCAACGGCCCGGGTGAAGCCAACGGTTCCGGCTGTACCCCACGGGGCGAACACTATATACGGGCCTGTATCGGCGCCGGGGCGCCCCGCTGCACGGTCTTCCGCGGTCGCCGGCCCACCGGTGAGATCCATACGCCGGAACTGGCCAGCGCCTGCCCGGATCGGGACTGGATCCTGTCGCGCATCCTCTGGCTTTGCGGGCGCGAACCCGGGCGTAACCGTGGTGGTGATGTCGACTCCATGCGCCGTTACATCTACATTCACGGAACACCCGATACCGAACCGATGGGTACGCCGGCGTCCCATGGCTGCGTCCGTATGCGCAACGACGACGTGATCGCGCTGTTTGAGCGGGTCCTTCCGGGAACGGCGGTGACCATCACGGAGTGATGGCCGTCGAGCTCTCCGGCGCTAGCCGGGGGCCGTCAGGTATAAGAAGACAGTCAGGAGACGAGTTTGGACGAGACGCCACAGAGTATTCAAAGCTGGGTCGAAAACTACAGCCTGTTGTCGCTGGAATGGCGGGTCACCATCGCGGTGTTTGCCATGGTCTGTGCGACGGCGCTGGTGGCTTTCATCATCAGCCGGGTGATTGTGAGGCTGGAACGCAAATTCAGCCAGACCAAAAACCTTTGGGATGACGCGTTCCTGCATGCATTGCGCATGCCGGCGGTTGGCTTTGTCTGGCTGCAGGGGGTGTACTGGGCGGCCAATATCGCGAAGCGCTATTCCGATGCCGAGATTTTCAAGGTGAACGACACGGTCCTGAAAATCGGCATCATCTGGTTGATGGTCTGGACCCTGTGGCGCTTTGTCAAACAGGCCGAGAGCATCCTGGCATCGCCGGCAAAGATGCGGCGTCCGATGGACTACACCACGGTAATGGCTGTCAGCAAACTGGCCCGGGCCGTAGTGGTGATCACCGCCGCGCTGGTGATCATGGAGACGCTGGGCTACAGCATCTCGGGTGTCCTGGCGTTTGGCGGTATCGGTGGTATTGCCATCGGTTTTGCCGCCAAGGACCTGCTGGCCAACTTCTTTGGCGGCCTGATGGTGTATCTGGACCGCCCGTTCAAGGTGGGGGACTGGATCCGCTCGCCGGACCAGGAAATCGAGGGCACAGTCGAACACATCGGCTGGCGGCTGACCACCATCCGCACCTTCGACAAGCGCCCGCTGTATGTGCCGAACGCGGTGTTTACCAGTATTTCGGTGGAGAACCCGTCGCGTATGACCAACCGGCGGATCTACGAGACCATCGGCATCCGCTACCTCGACGTGGCCGAGATCAGCGCCATTGTCCACGACATCCGCGAGATGCTGGAAAATCACGAGGAGATCGACAGCGACCAGACCTTGATCGTCAATTTCGCCCAGTTCAACCACTCATCGCTGGACATCATGGTCTACACCTTTACCAAGACCGTGGAATGGGTGAAGTATCACGCCATCAAGCAGGATGTGTTGCTGCAGATAAGCGAGATCATCGGCAGCTACGGGGCGGAAGTCGCGTTTCCGACACGTACGCTGCATCTGGCCGATCCCGTGCGCCTCGACCGGGAGGCCGATGCCAAGCGCCCCCGGGATGATAGCCACGATGATGAAAGTCAGGAACGTCCCGACTATCGTGAGGCGGATTCGCTCAGCGACTATGACGAGGATGGCAAGGCGGACAGAACCACCTATGGAGATGTGGACTCATGAGTGAAGCAAGCGCGCCACACGCGCCGGCCATTGGCATTATTGGCGGGACCGGTTTGACCCAGTTGGAGGGGCTGGAAATCACCGGCGAGCGTAACGTCGACACGCCCTGGGGGGCGCCGTCCGCGCCTTTGGTCATGGGGCGCTTGGGTGGCGTACCGGTGGTTTTCCTGGCCCGTCATGGCGATCCCCATCGTATCCCGCCCCACCAGGTGAATTACCGCGCCAACCTCTGGGCCTTGCAGAGTGTGGGGGTCAAGGCGGTGGTCGGTGTCAACGCGGTGGGCGGGATCCATGCCGCCATGGGGCCGGCACAGATTGTGGTTCCCGATCAACTGATCGACTACACCTGGGGCCGGCCCAGTACCTTCTTTGAGGGGGAACTGGAGCACGTCACCCATATTGATTTTACCGATCCCTACACCGAGCGGCTGCGCAAGGCTCTCAAGACGGCCGCCCTGGACAGGGGCGTCCACTGCATCGATTTCGGGGTCTACGCGGCCACCCAGGGACCGAGGCTTGAAACGGCGGCGGAAGTGCGCCGGTTGGAGCGTGACGGATGTGACCTGATCGGGATGACCGGTATGCCGGAAGCGGTACTGGCGGCCGAGCTCGAACTGGAATACGCCTGCCTGGCGCTGGTGGTGAACTGGGCCGCCGGAAAATCGGATCACATCATTACGATGGACGACATCCAGGCGGCGATCGACGAAGGGATGTCAGGTGTCCGGGCCACCCTGACCCGGTTCCTGCAAGGCGGTTACTGAGCCGATCACTGGCCGTCGAGCGGCTGGAAGTACACCAGTAGGCCCAGGGTGGGGGAGTCCAGGTAATGGATTTCCTTGCTGCGCATGCGCCGGGTCTGGTGCAGCCAGGTGACGAGCTCGCGGTCCGGATGCGTGTCGCCGGCGACGTCCTGCGGCCCTGAAGGGGCT
Source organism: Marinobacter halodurans (assembly GCF_004327985.1). Classification (GTDB taxonomy): domain Bacteria; phylum Pseudomonadota; class Gammaproteobacteria; order Pseudomonadales; family Oleiphilaceae; genus Marinobacter_A; species Marinobacter_A halodurans. The sequence goes on along the minus strand of NZ_SJDL01000001.1, from coordinate 6,162 downwards.
TCGCCTCCCGGCATGTAAGGGTTGTTGCCCAGGTCCTGTGTCGCCGGCTCCTCACCGGCGGTATTCGTCGGCTCGCTCGCCTCCCGCCACTGGTTCAGCTTTGCGGTCACATGCAGGTAGCGGACCCGGTCGATATCGATATACCCCTCGATGGCCCGGTCCCCGGCCTGGTCAATCACATCCCCGAGGGCAATGCGCATGGGTTGCCCGTTGTAGTCCGGGGGAAAGGACTGGACCCAGCCGGCGGCCATCAGGACGCGGTAGCGGCCGCTGTTCTCCAGCCGGTTGGCGGCACTGCTGAGATAGAGATTATTGCGCGACACCAGGTTCAGGTCAGAGTTGACCTGACCGCCAGGGCCGACGACCCAAAGGTTCCTGGTGACGTCCCGGGGCGTTTCCGGCCGGCGTGTCTGCATCTGTTCGGCAATATCGTCCGTGGCGCCCAGCCTTTCGAACAGCACCAGCTCGGCGCGATAGACGTTGTCGTCGGCAGCGGCCTTGCCTGCCATTGAGAAAAGCGCCATTGCCAGGGCCATCGGCGCCAGCCAGCGTGTCTGGAAATCCTGCAAAACTCCGTACTCCCGTTTCTGGGCCAGGCGAGCTGGCCTGAGGCGGCGATGGATTACGCGGGCGCTTTCTCCAGCTCCCCGAGCATATCCGCGACGCCGGCAAGTTTACCATCGGTCGTTGTGTCCTTCAGCCTGAAGCGGAAGGTGTTCGCGCCCTCCAGTTTATAGGATTGCGGCGCCCGCTGGACTTTCTGGACAAGAATTAAGGGGTCGACCGGTGTCTGGTTGCCGAATTCCAGTCGGCCCCATTCGCTGCCCGTATCGATCTTGGTGATGCCGAGTTTCTCCGCCCGGATGCGCAGCTGGGACTGGCGCATCAGGTTCTTGGCCGCGTCCGGCAGCAGGCCGAAGCGGTCGATCATCTCCACCTGCAGCTCCTTCAGTTCATCCTGGGTTCGGGTGTTGGCGATGCGCTTATAGAGCATCAGCCGGTTGTGGACGTCGGGCAGGTAGTCGTCCGGAATCAGCGCCGGGATGCGCAGGTTGATCTCGGTCCCATGACTTAACGGTAACTCCGCGTTGGGGGTTCGGCCCTCGCGGATCGCCTTCACCGCTTCGTCCAGCAGCTCCATGTAGAGGGTAAAACCGATGGTTTCGATCTGGCCGCTCTGCTCCTCGCCCAGCAGTTCGCCGGCCCCGCGGATTTCCAGGTCCTGGGTCGCCAGCATGAAGCCTGCGCCCAGATCCTGGGCCATGGAGATCGCTTCCAGGCGTTTTTCCGCGTCGCTGCTCAGGCTCTTCGGCGGCGGCGTGAGCAGGTAGGCGTAGGCCTGGTGGTGGGAGCGCCCGACTCGCCCGCGCAGCTGGTGTAACTGGGCGAGGCCGAACTTGTCGGCCCGCTCGATGATGATGGTGTTGGCGCTGGGCACATCGATGCCGGTCTCGATGATGGTGGTGCAGACCAGCACGTTGAAGCGCTTGTGGTAGAAGTCGGACATGATCTGTTCGAGTTCGCGCTCGCGCATCTGTCCGTGCGCCACGCCCACGCGGGCTTCGGGGATCAGCTCGCGCAGATCGGAAGCCATCCTCTCGATGGTGCTGACTTCATTGTGCAGGAAGTACACCTGGCCGCCCCGGAGGATCTCCCGCAGGATGGCTTCCTTGATCAGCGCATTTTCGCGCTGGCGGACGAATGTCTTCACCGACAGGCGCCGGGCCGGCGGTGTGGCGATAATGGACAGGTCCCGCAAGTGGCCCATGGCCATGTTCAGCGTCCTGGGAATCGGGGTGGCGGTGAGGGTCAGCAGGTCCACCTCGGCGCGCAGTGCCTTGAGCCGTTCCTTCTGCTGCACGCCGAAGCGGTGTTCTTCGTCGATGATCACCAGCCCCAGGTTCTTGAAGTGGACGTCGCCCTGCAACAGCTTGTGGGTGCCGATCACGATGTCCGCCTTGCCGGACTCGATATGGCTCATGGTCTGGCTGGCCTGTTTGCCGGTGCGGAAACGGCTCAGCAACTCGATGTTTACCGGCGTGTCGGCGAAGCGGTCGCGGAAGGATTCGTAGTGCTGTTGGGCGAGCAGGGTGGTGGGCACCAGGACGGCCACCTGCTTGCCGGAGTAGGTGGCCATGAACGCCGCCCGCATGGCCACTTCCGTCTTGCCGAAGCCCACGTCGCCACAGACCAGCCGGTCCATTGGGCGTTCGCTGGTCATGTCGGCGATGACGGCCTCGATGGCAGCTTGCTGGTCCGGCGTCTCTTCAAACGGGAAGCCTGCGGCGAAGCTGCGATAACTCTCGGCAGGGTTGTCGAACACGAACCCCTTTCGCGCCTCGCGCCGGGCGTAGACGTCAAGGAGCTCAGCGGCGGTGTCCCGGATTTTCTCCAGGGCCTTCTGCTTGGCCTGGCTCCAGCGGTCGGTGCCCAGTTTGTGCAGCGGTGCCAGGTCGTTGTCGGTGCCGGCATAGCGGGAAATCAGGTGCAGGCTGGAGACGGGCACGTAGAGCTTGGCGTTGTCGGCATACTCCAGGGTCAGGAATTCTTCCGGGTTGTCCTTGTCGACAGCGATCGTCTGCAGCCCCTGATAACGGCCGACACCATGGTCGATGTGGACAACCGGCGCACCCATGCGCAATTCGGACAGGTCCCTGTAACCGGCATCGTTGATTTCCGTTGGTTTTTCCCGGCGCCGCTGTTGCAGCACCCGCTCACCAAACAGCTCGGTTTCCGTGATCAGGGCCAGGCCCGGCTCCGTCAGGGTGCAGCCGGCGTCGAGCGGGGCAATGGTGATGGCAAGTTTCGGCGTTCCCGTGACGAACGCGGGCCAGTCGGTCAGGGTGACGGGGTGTAGGCCGTAGTCGGCCAGGTTGTCCACCAGCGCTTCCCGGCGCCCGGCCGATTCCACGCAGAGCAGCGTTCGCCCCGCAAACGCTGACAGAAAGTCCTTCAGGCGGTGAGCCGGGTCGCCGGCCTTGCCGTCCATGGCCACGTTAGCCATGGGGCGTGTGTCGCAGGTGCGCTCGCGGGCGCCGGCGTTGGCCGTATCCGCCTGGATGGTCACCCGCGGGAACTGCTTGATCTGGCCAAAGCACTCATCCTTGGCCATGAATAGTTGGGCCGGTTCAAGGATGGGGCGGAAGCGGTCGTAGCGCCGGTCTTCATAGCGGGCTTCGGCTTCTTCCCGGGCCTGGTCCAGGGCCGGCTCGAGCCCGGCGGACGTGAACACCCGGGTGTTGTCCGGCAGGTAGTCGAACAGCGTTGCGGTCTCCTCGAAAAACAGCGGGAGGTAATACTCGATACCCGGCGGTGTGATGCCCTGGCTGACATCCTTGTAGATGGGCGCATCCTTATCGGCGTTCGGGAAATGCTCGAACCAGCGGTTGCGGAATGTGGAGCGTGCGTCCTTGTGCCAGGGGAATTCGTTTGCGGGCAACAGTTCGATGCGTCCGATCTGATCGATGGACCGCTGGGTTTCGGGATCAAAGGTCCGCAGTGTCTCGATTTCGTCATCGAACAGGTCGATCCGGTAGGGCTGGCTGGCCCCCATGGGGAATATGTCCAGGATGGCGCCGCGGACGGCATATTCGCCGTGTTCGTAGACGTTCTCGGTGTGCCGGTACCCGGCGGCTTCCAACTGTTGGCGCCAGCGGTCGATATCCAGGATCTGACCCACTTCCAGCAACAGGGTGTTTCCCTGCAGGTAGGATACGGGCGCCAGACGATGCAGCAGGGTCCGGGCGGGCACGACCAGCAGGCCGCGCTGCGCCTGGGGGAGCCGGTGCAGGGTACGGATGCGCCGGGAAATGATGTCCTGGTGCGGCGAGAACATGTCGTAGGGCAGGGTTTCCCAGTCCGGCAGCGACAGGAGTTCGAAGCCGTCATCGGTCACCGATTCGGCACTTTCGTCGCCGGGTAGGCCCAGGAAAAAGCGCAGGGACTGTTCCAGGCGGATGGCTTCGTCCGTGTTGGCGGTGATCACCAGGGTCAGCCCATCGTGCCGGCGGGCACCTTCGCAGATGGCCAGTGCCTGCCCACTGCCATGCAGGCCGCTCCAGATCTCGTGACTGGCCGGCTGGGTCGGCATCTCGGGAGCAAGAAGGCTGGGATGGGCTACGGCTTCTGTCATGGTGCGTGTCACTTCCTGGCTGGATTGGGGTGTTCGTGTCTGGGTGAGAACAGGACAACCCGGTTTGAAAGGGGAGTGCCATTCTAGCCGTCGGTTACCGTACTGTCATGGCACCTTCATCCAGACTGGCCTGTCTGGGCTTGTTCGGCGGTTCCTTACATTGGATAATATCCGCCCAAAATATTCGAGGCGGCTGGCCCTGCCGTCGCCACCCAAGTGCTAAAAATAGAGGTTTTCGCGTGAGTCACGAGCAGATGAACGAGCACCTGTCCGCCTGGACTGAGAGAGAATCCATGGCGGAGGCGATGATTCCCCTGATCGGCCGCCTGTATCGCAAGAATAACGTCGTTACGTCGATCTACGGCAGAGCGATCATCAACCAGTCTGTGATCGGTATTCTCAAGGCTCACCGTTTCGTGCGTCAGGTGGAAGACAGTGAGCTGTCCGTCCACGACACCCTGCCAATCCTGGAAACCCTCGACAAGCTGGAACTGGGGCGGGCCCACATCGATATCGGCAAGTTGGCTGTGCGCTTCAAGGAGCAGGGCGGCGATCGCTCCCTCGAGCAGTTCCTCAGGGATGAGGTCGCGGAAGTCGTCGGCAAATACGCTGCTGATTGTGACGAAAATGCCCAAAAAGAAACGAAGGACGTGGTCCTGTACGGTTTCGGCCGGATCGGTCGCCTGCTGGCCCGTATCCTGATCGAGAAGGCCGGCGGCGGTAACAACCTGCGCCTGCGTGCCATCGTGGTGCGTCAGGGCGGCGCCGAAAACGACCTGGAAAAACGCGCCAGCCTGCTGCGTCGCGATTCCGTACACGGCCCCTTCAACGGCACCATCACCGTGGATGAGGAGAACTGCGCGCTGATTGCCAATGGCAACTTCATCAAGGTGATCTACTCCGACGGCCCGGACAAGCTGGACTACACCCAGTACGGCATCAACAACGCCATCATTATCGACAACACCGGTAAATGGCGCGATGAGGAAGGTCTTGGCCTGCACCTGAAGTCCAAGGGTGCCAACCGCGTCATCCTGACGGCGCCGGGCAAGGGCGATATCAAGAACATCGTCTATGGCATCAACAACGGCGACATCACGCCGGAGGACCGTATCCTGTCGGCGGCGTCCTGTACAACCAACGCCATTACGCCGGTGCTGAAGGCCATTAATGACGAATTCGGCATCATTGATGGTCACGTGGAAACGGTGCACTCCTATACCAATGACCAGAACCTGATCGACAACTACCACAAGGGATCACGCCGCGGTCGCAGTGCTCCGCTGAACATGGTGATTACCGAAACCGGCGCGGCCAAGGCCGTGGCCAAGGCGCTACCCGAGCTGAAAGGCAAGCTCAGTGGCAATGCGATTCGCGTACCGACGCCCAACGTCTCCATGGCGATCTTGAACCTGAACCTGGAAAAGGACGTGACAGTCGAGTCCGCCAACGACTACCTGCGGGAAATGGCCCTGCACTCCGAGCTCCAGAAGCAGATCGACTTCGTGAATTCGCCGGAGGTGGTGTCCACGGACTTTGTGGGCTCCCGTCATGCTGGCGTGGTGGATGCCCAGGCCACGATTGCCAACGGCCGTCGCCTGATCCTGTACGTCTGGTACGACAACGAGTTCGGTTACAGCGCACAGGTTGTGCGTTGTGTGAACCAGATGGCGGGCGTGACTTATCCGATTTTCCCGGCCCGGGTGCGGTAAGAGTAACGTGCGGCGAATGATCCTGTCGCAACAGTCTTAATATGAAAGCCCTGTCAGCTCAGGCTGGCAGGGCTTTTTGTTGGTGCGCCAGGCATGGCGCGTAGCGCCTTGACGGGCGCTGTTCTGGTACAGGTGGTGCTGGCCGGATGACTTGGGGGTGCAAGTCCCCTGTGGGCCCGGTAAGGGGAACCACTAGCCGAACGGCAAGGGTGTCCACCGCGAGGTGGAATCTGAAGGAAGCCGCAGGCAAAGCACTGGCCTGACGAACAGGAATCGCATATGAGGCGGTCACACTGGGTAAGGCGGCCAATATCGTCA